>JBAVQS010000035.1:0-25844 GCA_049694275.1 Anaerolineae bacterium
GACTTCGCGGGGAGTAGTGGTTCAATCCGTTTCCATTGCTCCTCCGTCAGATCGGTCTGGTAGGCCTTACGCGGTTGTTTTTCCATGTCGGTAAGTATACCAGACCATTTTCAAAACACTTTCTAACCCATAGGGGCCAGGCTGAGAACGATGTAAATGGCGACCGCGGCAATCAAGCGCCGGGTTGTGGTCCGACCGACCAAGAGTATGAATATGGAGAGACAATACCCGACTGTAGGAAGTATCATCCCGACCAGAATGGCGAAATTGATGCTGTAGTTCTGATATGCACAAATAGAAAGAAGCCCGCCCAGAACCACCCGTAGAAGCATTAAAGCGCGGGCAGACGGCCACAGCTTGAGGAGGGCAAGGGCAAGAGCAAAATCAATTGCCGACCGCACCAACAGGAAGAGAATGTTTTGATCTAGCAAGAAACCGTCAAGGAGCATTAGCACAGCGGACACGAGAACAATCCAAGCAACGGTGTGGTATGCAAGCGGGTTTTGCCCGGTGAGAGTTTGACCAGGCGCTGGGACTGCAACATGTGTACCGGCAAGATGATCAGGGGTAGTCGGAAACATGGACGATTCCTCTCTCCGAGGAGACAATTGTTGCGTTGCCTTGCTCCAAATGGTGTTGGTTGAGATATTATAACGCTTTGTATTCAAACCGGTCAAAATAAGCCGGCGCAGCACATGGCCGTCCATTGGCAGTTGCATACATGTCTAAATAGACACCGGTAAAACCGCCGGCCAAAGTGGCCGTACGCCGCGGTGGGCTGATAGATAGGGCGGCGCAGGTCCAGGTCGCGAATGATCGCGGCCGGGCGCAGGTCGAAATGCTTGTAAATCAACTCCAGAATCTGGACGGATGATCTTGCGTCCCGTCACGCCTACATCGCCCATCGGACCGTCGAAGGCGCACTGCGCCAGTATCAAGGGGTTGGCGTCGGCGTGTCGGTAACCGTCGGCGTATCGGTCGGCGTATCGCTTGGCGTGTCTGTAACCGTCGGCGTGTCGGTCGGTGTATCGCTTGGTATGCTCGTGGCTGTCGGCGTACCAGTCGGCGTGTCCGTAGGCGTGTCGGTCGGGGTATCGCTTGGCGTACTCGTGAATAGGGGTGTGCCTGTCGGCGTATCGGTCGGCGTGTCACTAGGTGTGTCTGTAACCGTCGGCGTATCGGTCGGCGTGTCGCTTGGCGTGCTTGTGAATAGGAGTGTGCCTGTTGGCGTGTTGGTCGGTGTATCGCTGGGTGTGTCTGTAACCGTCGGCGTATCAGTCGGAGTGTTGCTTGGCATGCTCGTGACCGTCGGCGTGTCGGTCGGTGTATTGCTTGGCGTGCTCGTGACTGTTGGTGTATCGGTTGGCGTATCAGTCGGTGTATCGCTTGGCGTGCTTGTGAATAGGAGTGTGCCTGTTGGCGTGTCGGTCGGTGTATCGCTTGGCGTGCTCGTGAACGTGGGTGTATCGGTCGGTGTATTGCTCACCGTACTCGTAACAGTCGGCGTATCAGTCGGAGTGTTGCTTGGCGTGCTCGTGAACGTGGGCGTGTCGGTCGGTGTATTGCTTGGCGTGCTCGTAAACGTGGGTGTACCCGTTGCCGTACTGCTCGCCGTACCGCTCGGTGTGCTCGTAATGGTTGGTGTACCTGTCGCCGTGCTGCTCGCTGTACTCGTGGCCGTCGGCGTATTGGTCGGAGTATTGCTCGCCGTACTCGTAAAAGTCGGGGTGCCCGTCGCCGTTTTGCTTGGCGTACTCGTTACTGTGAGCGTATTAGTTGGCGTATTGCTCGGTGTGCTGGTGACCGTCGATGTCCTGGTTAGCGTACTACTTGGTGTGCTCGACGCCGTGCGCGTACGCGTGGGCGTATTGCTTGCCGTGGGACTATGGGTTGGCGTGGCGGTGAGGGACGGGGTCCCGGTCAACGTGGCAGTCGGAGAACCGGTGGCAAGAGCAGTAGCCGTGCGCGTGCGGGTGGGGCGGCGCGTGGCGGTCGGGGTCTGCGCCCCTGGCGTGCGCGTTGGAGTGCTATGCCCAACAGGAGTGCCCGTAGCGGTTGTGGTTGGGATCGGTGTATCTGTCGGCCCCCCTCCTCCACCGGGCCGCTCGGTGGGCGTTGACGTACTTGTCCAGGCCGGGCTATTCGTCCCGGTGGGGGTTGGCGTATTCTCTGCCTGCGCGGCGCCAGTAGAAGTAGGAGTCAGTGTGGGTGCGGCCGTCAGGGTCGCAGAGATCATACTGGCCTCGGGGTTGCGCGCGACAAATTGTTGCACGTCGGTGTTGCCCAGGCGCCGAAGAGTATATCTTGTCCCGTGGCTGGTAACAACCAGCTCTTGCAAGTTGCCCAGCGTCAAATGGATGAAAGGATTCTCAAAGTGGCATATCCCTTCGAGACAGTCAAAAGTCAGTCGATCGTTCTGCGCATCATATTCGACGATGCCAAACGAACCGCGGACGGTGGCAACGCCGACCGGGGTATCGACATCGACCGAGCCGCCAAACAGGGACATCCATAGCTTGCCCACTTCGAGGAACAACTGGTCGAGTGGACTGCCCTGAGCCGCCGTGAGACCCTGCACTGTCAGAAATGCATTCGGCCCCAGCCTGACAATTGTCCCTTCATTAAATGTAAGGCGCACGCGAGAGCGCTCGCCCGTTTGGACCTGGCCTCCTACGCCAATGGCTTGCCCATCGGTCGCCGTCGCGAATGCCTGCTGTAGTGAATTGCGCGCGTCGACGATATTGACGATTTCGCCGAGGACGACAGTGCGCGACGAATCCGTGCTCTGAGCAACCGGTTGACCGGAGGGCAGAGGGGGAATGACCGGCTGAGCGGAAGTCGAGCCGGGCTCCACCTTCGTCGGCTGGACGGCGTAAGCGATCTTGGAGGGCGCACTGGATGCACGCCCGGGCGCGCCGGTGCGCGCCGGCGTAGCCCCGGCGTCCAAGCAAGCAGCCAACATCAGCGTGAGCAGGAACATGATCGGGATCAGGAGGAGGCGCAATTGGAAAAGCTGGTATTTATCTGACATGGGTCTATTGTACGCCCTCCGCCCGAGCCGTTACTCCCAGGACTTTATAAATCTTGACCGGGTCTGTCTTGCCCCGGACCTGGCGGGTATCGAAAAACTTGACCTCGAATTCATCTCCGACGAGGGCCAGGGTGCGGTCGCTGATGAGAATGGGCCAGTTGCACTCCTTGGTCAGGTCTTGTAAACGCGCGGCGAGGTTCACATTATCGCCGATGACCGTATAGTTGACCCGTTTGGAAGAACCGATCAGTCCCACAAAGACATCGCCGCTGTTGACGCCGATTCCGATCTCGATGGTCTGCGGAATCAAGCCGGCAGACCAGCGGACGCGCAGCCGCTCAAGCTCAATGCGCATGTCGAGGGCTGCGTGTACCGCATGCGCCGCATGGTCCGGGTCAGGCGCCGGCGCCCCCCAAAAGGCAATGATGGCATCACCCTCATATTTGTCAATGGTGCCCCGGTGGCGAAAGATGACTTCGGCCATCGCTTCAAGATATTCGTTCAGGATCTGCACCACTTGATCCGGCGATAATTTCTCGGAGAGAGTGGTAAAGTTGCGAACATCGGAAAAGAGGATGGTGAGCTCGGCGCGGCGGCCGTACGCTCCGGTCAGGCCGCGGGCGACAAGTTCGTCCACCACCTGGGGGGCAACAAAGCGCTCAAAGATTCCTCGCACCCGCCGCTTTTCAGCCTCTTCGCCGATGGCGCGCTCCATGGAGGGGGCCACCAGCGCCAAAAAGAGCACTGCCTCGGGCGCGATCAAGACCAATTGAATGCGAGCGGCGATAAAGACAATCACCCACAACACAATATAAGCGGACATCAACGCGCCCAGAACCGCCAGGGCCAGCCCAACGCGTGGGATCCGGCTCAAGCCAAATCCAACCGCGCTGGCGAGCAGAATGAGAATCACACCCACCGGCGTACCGATCTGAGTCAGATAGCGAGCATTAAGCAGCGTATCGATCGCGTTGGCATTGATCTCGACGCCGGGCATGGGCGTCAAATCCCCGCGAAAAGGTGTTGGATAGTTGTCGTGCAAGCTCTCGGCGGTGGCGCCAATCAAGACGATCTTGTCCTGGAAATACTCGGGCTTGACATCCCCATTCAGAACCTGATACGCGGATATCGTCTTGTAGGTACGCGCCGGTCCCTGAAAATCAAGCAGCAATGATTGATTCACGAGGGGGACCGCGCTCCCACCGACGAGAACGGGTATACCGGGTTGGGAGGACAGGCTCTCGCCAAGGTAGCGGGCCGCCGTGGTGACCGCCAGGTGGTAATAGCGTTGTCCATTCAAAACCTGAAAAGCCAGGACCCGTCGGACATAACCGTCGGCATCGCGCGGGAAATTTGCGAGCCCGGTCCCGGCCGCGCTTGTCATTAACAGGTCGACGGGTTGGTTCAATTGTTCGAGGTGATAGCCGGGGTCATTGACGACGACGATGTTGTTGGCAAGGATCACATTTCCCGAGCGGGCCAGCGCGTCGGCCAGAACATTATCCCCCGGCGCCGCTTCGTAAAGCAATAGATCGAGCGCAACTACCTTGGGGCGGCCCAGAGCCAGTCGATCGACGAGCTGCGCGAGCGACGAGCGCGACCAGGGCCATTGCATTCCGGTCTCGCTAAAGGATTCATCGTCGATGGCCACAATGACAATGGGCGATTCGGGGGGGCGCGCGCCACGCAGGGCGAACGCGGCGTCACGCGCCTTGAGCTCGACAAACTCGAAACCGCCAAGCAGGTACACGAGCAGAACGAGGCCGAGCAGGATGAGATTGACGAAAAGCGTTTGTCTTGAAATCTTCATGACCCCGGCGCGACCACTGGCGCCAGTATGCAAAAACGCGCGAGCGATCGACTGGCTTGCGGACGCCCGCGTGAGAGTGGAGAAATTCTAACAGGGTATTCGAGGCTTGACAAGGGGGTATGTTGATCAGGGCGTGCGTCGCCGTTGTAGATGGGCACACCAAGTCACCACAAAAAACGAGACGCCAAGACGATGAATCCTGGCGTCCCTGTTCTATTTCATCGAGCCGGACGACCGGCAGGCGATCCTACAGGCCCGCTTCGGCCCGCAAGATCTCGGCCTTGTCCATCCGTTCCCACGGGGCGTCGATGTCGTGCCGGCCAAAGTGGCCGTACGCTGCGGTGGGCTGATAGATGGGCCGGCGCAGGTCCAGGTCGCGGATGATCGCGGCCGGGCGCAGATCGAAATGCTTGTAGATCAGCTCCAGAATTTTGTCGTAGGGAATCTTTTCGGTGCCAAAGGTTTCGGCGTTGATCGAGATGGGACGCGCAACGCCAATCGCATACGCGAGCTGGATCTCGAAACGGTCCGCCAGGCCGGCCGCCACGACGTTCTTGGCAACGTAGCGAGCCGCATACGCCGCCGAGCGGTCCACTTTGGTCGGGTCCTTGCCCGAAAAAGCGCCGCCGCCGTGCCGCGCGACGCCGCCATAGGTATCCACAATGATCTTGCGCCCCGTCACACCCGCATCGCCCATCGGGCCGCCGATGGTAAACCGGCCGGTGGGGTTGATGAAATACTTGGTCTTACTATCGAGCAGGTTCGCGGGCACAATCGCTTCGACGACGTTGGCGCGAACGTCGCGCGCGATCTGCTTTTGCTCCGCCGAATCCAGGTGCTGAGTGGAGATAATAACGGTATCGACGCGGACCGGCTTGCCGTATGCATATTCGACCGTCACCTGCGACTTGCCATCCGGTCCCAGGTAGGGAATGACACCGGTCTTGCGCGCTTCGGCCAGCCGCTTGGCCAAGCGATGCGCCAGCGAGATGGTCAGCGGCATCAATTCCGGAGTCTCGTTACAGGCGAACCCGTACATCATGCCCTGGTCCCCTGCCCCAATCCGGTCGAGCGGGTCGGTCTCGCCCTCTTTGGCTTCGAGCGCATCGTTCACGCCCAGGGCGATGTCAGCCGACTGTTCCTTGAGGGAGACGAGGATGCCAGCGGTCTTATAGTCAAAGCAGTATTTGCTATCGGTGTATCCGATCTTTTCGACCGTGTCGCGTACGATTTTCTGCACATCGAACCGGGCCGACGTCGTGATCTCACCTATCACCGCGATCAAACCGGTGGTCGTCGCCGTCTCACACGCGACACGCCCGTACGGGTCCTGCGCATAGATCGCGTCGAGCACGCCATCCGAAATCTGATCGCACATTTTGTCGGGATGCCCCTCGGTTACCGACTCGGAGGTCAGGTAGAGCTGCGGAGCACCCATAAAGGTGGTTGTCATTGGAACTCCTTATTCCAACAATATTGCTAACGGGAGCGCGGTAAGGACTGGATTCCCGAGCCGATTACCGCAAAAATAATACCGAGATAAAGCACAAAGAATGCAATCATCACGAGCAGTAGGAGCGTGCCGATGCCGCCCCCCGCAATCCCGATCCAGGCCAAGTTGCGAGTGCGCCGGGGATCGGCGGCCGTGTTGGCGCGACGCAGAGCAATGATTCCCAGCACCAGCGGGACAATCGGCAGGCAATAATAGGCAATCCCACCGCTGAAACACATCAGCAGCGTCGCGCCACCCAATGTCCCCGCCAGTAACGAGTAGAGGTCATATTGATTGCCCCGGTACTCTTGGGTAATCAACGGCGGCGCAGGCGGTGCTGGCTGATTGCCCTCGGGCAAAGCGGCTTGATTCGGCTCTTCCATGGTTGTGTGCGCATCCGACTTTAGCCAGGCTAAAGCCGGATGCGGTGGTTACCCTACAGAGTATTTTCTGCAGGGGTGATCTCTAGGTCCCCTCTTCCCAGGAAGAAAGGTACTTGGACTGCTCGGGCGAGAGAACATCAATATCGACGCCCATCGCCTTGAGCTTGAGCCGTGCAATTTCCTTGTCGATGGCGGTCGGGATAGGATAGACATTCGGCTTGAGCTCTTTGCCGTGCTTGACCACGTACTCGACGCCAAGCGCCTGGTTCGCAAAGCTCATATCCATGACGCTGGCGGGGTGGCCTTCCGCCGCAGAGAGGTTGACCAGGCGCCCTTCGGCCAGCAGGTTGATGCGGCGGCCGTCGGCGAGGGTGAACTGGTCCACGAAATCACGCACGCGGCGCTTTTCCTTTGCCATTTTTTCGAGCGCAGGGATGTTGATCTCGACGTTAAAATGGCCTGAGTTGCAGATGATGGCGCCGTCCTTCATGACCGCCAGATGCTCCTGGTCGATGACATGAATATCGCCGGTGGCCGTGATGAATAACTCGCCCTCCGTTGCGGCTTTGGACATGGTCGTCACTTCAAACCCATCCATGACCGCTTCCAATGCCTTGAGCGGGTCGATCTCGGTCACTATCACCCGCGCGCCCATGCCGCGCGCTTTGTTGGCGATGCCGCGCGAGCACCAACCGTACCCCCCGATCACCACGACGCGCCCGGCGAGCAGAATGTTGGTCGCGCGGATCACGCCGTCGAGCGTAGACTGGCCCGTGCCGTAGCGATTGTCAAAAAAGTGTTTCGTCTCGGCGTCATTGACCGCCAGGATGGGGAATTCGAGCGCCCCGTCGGCTGCCATGGCGCGCAGGCGGATTACGCCCGTCGTCGTCTCTTCAGTGCCACCAACCACGTTCTTGAGCAGTTCGCGGCGCTCTTTGTGCAACTGGGAAACCAGATCGGCGCCGTCGTCCATCGTGATATTCGGCTCGCAATCGAGCGCGCTCTGGATATGGCGATAATAGGTCTCGTTGTCCTCGCCCTTGATCGCGTAAACCGGCACTTCAAAGTGCGCGGCCAGCGCGGCGGCCACGTCGTCCTGGGTGGACAGGGGGTTTGAGGCCGAAAGGACCACATCGGCGCCGCCCTGAACGAGCGTCCACATCAGGTTGGCAGTCTCGGTCGTCACGTGCAAACACGCGGCAATGCGAATCCCCTTGAGCGGCTGTTCCTTTTCAAAACGTTCCCGAATCAGGCGCAGGACCGGCATCTCCTGCTCGGCCCACAGAATGCGCGAGCGCCCCTTGTCGGCCAGCCCGGCATCGCGAATATCAAACTTTTTCGTCAGCATATTTCTCCTCGATGAATAATGATCCTAACTATTAACGTCCAGCTTTTGCGTGCCCTCTTCCAGCCTGGCGATCTGATGCCAGTCGCCGAATTCTTTTCCAAAGCGTGAAATGAATTCATCCAGACCGTACTGGTGGTTCTGCGTGCCGTACTCCTCTAGCACATAGGTCGCGGCGAGGCTGCCCATCCGCCCGGTCGTCTCCCAATCCAACCCGTGCAGAATCCCTTTGATGATCCCGGCGCGATAAGCATCCCCGACCCCGGTCGGGTCCGCCATCTTGCGCGGTGGCACGCTGGGGATCTCGAAAGGCCGGTCGGGGCGCTCGCGCAACGTGATGGTCGAGCCCTGCGCTCCCTGCGTCACGATCGTGACCCCGGTCGCCTCGACGATCTGCGCGTTCGTCCAGCCGGTCTTGTTCTTGAGCATCTCAAACTCGTAATCGTTGACGATGAGCATGTGCGAGTCACGCACCCCCTCCGTCAGTTCTTCGCCGCTCAGGCGGATAATCTGCTGGCTGGGGTCATAGATGTAACGGATGCCCAACTCTTTGCACTCGCGCACATACTGTCCCATCGCGCCCGGATCGTTGGGCGAAATGATGGCGAGCTCGATCCCGTCCTTTACGTGATCCTTGAACGAGAGCTGGCGCGCGTACGCCATGGCGCCCGTGTAAAAGGATGCGATCTGATTCTGTTCCTTGTCCGTGCTGACAAAAAAGGAGGCTGTAAACTCATCCGGGATTTCGACGATGGCCGACGTATCGATTCCCTGCGCATCCAGCCAGCGGCGATATTCGCCAAAGTCCTCACCGACGGTCGCCATGATTTTCGGCCGTTCGCCAAGGAGGGCGAGGTTATAGGCGATATTGGTCGCAATGCCGCCGCGCTGTTTTTTCATGGAATCGACCAGGAAGGAGACGGAAATCTGCTGGATTTTGTCCGGCAGGATATGGTCTTTGAAATAACCCGGAAAGACCATGATATAGTCGTACGCGATGGAACCGGTCAAGAGCACGGTCACTTGTTCTTCCTCCTACGCCTGCAATTCCAAGCCATAAACAATCATAGGGATGGGTGATCCCGGAAAAATCAGCTCCGCGACCAATGTTTGCCAACCACGATTGCGATACAACTGATGGGCGCGATCCTCGCCCGAATAAGTGGAGAGCACGGCCGTCCGATAAGGCAACCCGGCCAGGATGGCGTCGTGGAGCCTGCCGCCAATCCCGCGTCCCTGAAAGGTCGGGAGGACCGCCAGCTCGACAAACTCAAAGCAATCGCCCAGCCACCGGGCGCGCGCCTCATGGCTCAGGAGTTTCGAGACGAGATCGTGCCACCATTGCCCCGGCTGGCCGCGATAGCCGTAACTAAAGCCGACAATCTGTCCCGAGTCCTCTCGCGCGACCAGGAGGCGAAAACCATCCCGGCGCGCGTGCTGGACCAGGCTCTGGGCAGCGCGGTCTGCTTCTGCTTCGCCCTCGTTATAAGGAGGCGCGGCAAACGCCGCGTGGTAGACGCGCATGATGTCGTCTCTGATCGCGGCAATCTCGTGGGGCTCGACTTGTACAATGAGCGTCATTTTTCTTTAACTAGACCGAATCCATCACACGCCGCAGGTTCTTGTCAAAGGGCGGGTAGATGACGCCCTTTTCGGTCACGAGCGCCGTGATATATTTGTGCGGCGTGACATCAAAGGCCGGATTGCCGACGCGCACCCCCTCCGGCGCGAAACGGACGCCGTCGATGGTCGTCACCTCTTCGGCATGGCGCTCTTCAATCGGGATATCGTCGCCGGTCGCCAGGCGCATATCGATCGTACTGGTCGGCATGACTGAGTAAAAAGGCACGCCGTTCTCGTGCGCCACCACCGCCAGTTTGTAGGTCCCGATCTTGTTCGCGACATCGCCGTTCGACGCGACGCGGTCGGCCCCGACAAAGCAGCCGTTCACCAACCCTTTGCGCAAGTAATAACCCGAGGCGTTGTCGGCGATGAGCGTCATCGGCACGCCGTACTGCATTAACTCCCACGCGGTCAGACGCGCCCCCTGCAAGCGCGGACGGGTTTCGTCGACGAATACATGCAGCTGCTTGCCCTGGCGATGCGCCTCGATGATGCACCCCAGCGCGGTGCCCACGTCCACAGTCGCCAGCGGGCCGGTGTTGCAGTGGTGGATGAGATTGTCGCCGTCGTAAATCAACGCGGCGCCATTCCGCGCCATTTGCTGATTCGTCGCCACATCCTCTTCGGCAATCGCCTGCGCCTCCTGCACGACCCATGCGCGCAAATCGGCGGCGGAGAGATCAGCGACGCGTGCTTTGTTCATCACCCGGTCGAGCGCCCAGCCGAGATTGACCGCGGTGGGCCGGGTCGCGCGCAACACCGCCGCGGCCTTGTCCAGATCGTGCACCAGCGCATCGCGGGTGGTCGCCGGGGAGGCCAGGACCGCGAGGGCCAGGCCGAAACCGGCGGCCGCGCCGATGGCCGGCGCGCCGCGAATCCACATCTCGCGGATGGCACGCGCAACGGTCTCATAGTCGTGCATTTCCGCGACGACCAGCTCGCGGGGCAACCGCCGTTGGTCAATCATCCGCACGACGCCGCCTTCAAGTTCTATGGTTCGCATACGTCGATCTTGTTACGCTCCAACCGGATGGGATAAAAGAGGGGTGGAAACTGATGTACAAAAAAAATCCCCGCGCGGGGAGAAGACGTGCAAATAACAGGAGTCTCCTCCTCATCTTTCAGAGCAACCCTCTCGCTCTGCCGGAATTGGCACCATTTCAGTAGCAAGTGGGCAGGGGCCAGTGTTCAGCGACCCGAAAACCCGTTAGGTTTTTTATCTGGCCGCCGACCACTCACCACCAACCACTGGACACTACTGCGGTTGCCGAGGCTTCACAGGGCCGATCCCTCCGCCTCCTCTGGATGAGTTGTCCAGTACCTTTGATTAAAAAAGAACGGCGCGAACTATAACACAAGCAAATTCATTTGTCAAAACGATACCGACCGAAAAGGGGTGATTGTACTGCGGCACCTGATTTGTTCGTAAGGGCCGACGCGCCTATAATGCCGCCCGTGAGACTCGATTCGCGCTCGCCTGTCGCCGCCCGGTGGCTCTATCCGATGCTCGTCGTTCTGCTCGCCATCCCGGCCATCGCGCCCCTCACCTATCCCGGCGCCTTTCAGACGCTGGGCGGGCTCAACGCGGTCTATAACCTCATGGACCTCACGGCGCGCCTGGGAAACAGCCTGGGCTGGGCGCCAACCTTTGCGCGCGGAATGGATGTGCTACGCGGGGATGGGCCGCTTCCCTATGCGTTGGCGGCCTCCCCGCGCCTGCTCGGGCTATCGTTCTTGACCTCGATCAAGCTCATCTATGCGCTGGCGTTTATTTTCTCCGGGCTCGGAATGTTTGGGCTGGCACAGCGCGTTTTCAAGAGCGCAGAGGCCGGGCTGGTCGCCGCCGTTCTCTATATCTATTTTCCCTATCACATTGCAGTCATCTATGTACGCGGCGCGCTGGGCGAAGCGGTGGCCTGGGCTCTTTTCCCATTCGCGCTCGTGGCTTTTGCCCGCTTGCGCGCCCACCTGACCCCGCGGCTCATCGATTACCTGCCGACCGTCCTGGTTTTCGCATTCCTCGCACTGACCACACCGGGGCTGGCCTTGTTGTTTGCTGTCGGAACCATCCTTGGGTTTGAGTTATTTGCCCGCTGGCAAGGCGTGACGCACCCACTCAAAGACCGGCGTGAGTGGGGCGTTGGGTTGGGTCTCCTGATCGGCGCAATTCCGCTCGGCCTGGCCCTGCAATTCAATCGGGGCGTGGATGACTCGTACAGCTTTGTTCCAGCTTTTGTCTATCCATTCCAATTCCTCACCGCGAGTTGGGGCGCCGCCCTGCCCCGCGGCAACTATCTCGACCCGTTCCCTTTTCAACTGGGGATTGCGGCGCTCGGCCTGACCCTCATCGCGCTGGCGCTCGGATGGCGCGCAGGACAGAATGGGAATTTGGCAATCCAACGCCTTCGCTCGATCACCTGGTTCTCCGTTCTGCTCGCGCTCGCGCTTCTGGTCCTGATGCTCCCCTGGCTCGCGCCGTTATGGGACTGGACGCAGGCCACGCGCCTTGTCGAGTATCCATTCGAGTTGCTCGGGTTCGTCGCCCTCCTGCTCTCGCTTGCTGCAAGCTCGATTGTGGTGAGCGACCGGCGGTTCGCACAGATTCCGCTGCTCGCCACGCTGACCCTCATCCCCATTCTCGCCGCCTATTCCTACCTTGCGCCCGAGTATATCGATTTCGCGCCGGTTCATCCTCCGCTGGCGCTATTTAACGATGGCGAGGTGGCGCTGCTCGACGCCCAAATCGTGCGCCCGGTTGGGCCGCTGCGCCATGGGGCATCCGTGGACCTCGAACTGGAATGGCAGGCGCTGCGTCAGGTCAACCACGACTATACGGTATTTGTGCACGCCGTGGACGACAGCGGCAAGACATGGGGCGGCGAGGATAGCAAACCACAGGGGGGCGCCATGCCCACGCTCAAATGGCCGGTGGGCCGCGTGATTTCGGATACCCACACGATTCAGATCGATCTGAACGGGCCGCCGGAAGGGTATCACCTCGAAGTGGGCATCTATACCGTGAACGGCGAGCGGGCGCCGACGGAAACGGGCGCGACCGAAGTGTGGATCACGGGGAATGAGAGCAAGTAGGCAGGGAGCCAAGCCGGTCGGCTATTCGACCATCTTTTTGAATGACAGCAACTATTCATCCGCGACCTAGCGTCCCGACGGGACAATCGATAATCCGTAATCTGCAATCTGCAATCCGCAACCCGCGGCTGGACCCGTATGCGCTGCTGTTGGTCGCGCTCTCTATACTCGTGCTGGGGCCGATGCTGCAGCAGGGCTATTTTTGGGGCGCACACGACGCGCGACACTCGGTCTATTTCCTCTTTGAGTTTGACCGGGTGTTTCAAGATGGCATCTGGTATCCGCGCTGGTTCCCGGACATGACCTATGGATATGGGTACCCCCTATTCAATATCTATGGGCCGCTCGCCTTTTATGCGGGCGAGCTGTTTCACCTCCTCGGCGCAGATTTCGTGACCGCGGTCAAGGTCGTCTTTGCGCTCGCCTGGGTACTCTCCGGGCTGGCGATGTACGGGTTTATCCGTCGCCTGTTCGATTCACGGCCGGCGGCGTTCGTCTCGGGGCTGGCCTATGTGTTCATGCCCTATCACCTGATTGACGTCTATGTCCGTGCAGCCCTGGCCGAGTCGGTCGCGCTCCTCTTTTTGCCTCTGACGCTCTGGGCCTTTTACGAGACGATTACGGCCCCGCGCGTACGCGCCGCGCTCTTTGCCGCGTTTGCCTATGCGGGCATGTTGTTTGCGCATAACGGCATTGCGCTCCTCTTTTCGCCGGTACTCGGGGCATGGATGGTCTTTCTCGTCCTCAAGCAGGCGAACGCGCCGATTCGTGCGTGGCCGATCCGCAAATGGCTTGCCCGCGCGCTGCCAGCCGGCGCGGCACTCGTCCTGGGCCTCACCCTGACCGGAATCTTTCTCATTCCCCTGGCGCTCGAATACCGGTATATCAACGTCGCACAGTGGACCGCCAACTATTACAATTACGCCGATCACTTTGTCGATTTCTTTCAACTGTTCACCCCGACCTGGGGGTTTGGCATCAGCAATCCCGGCCCGCACGATGGGCTGTCATTCCAGTTGGGCATTGTTCCGGTTGCGTTGGCGCTCTTTGCCCTCGTCGCTCTGTTCAGGAATCCACGAGGGCTACGCCCCTATATCCTCTTTTTCATGGGCTTGACGCTGATTGTCGTCCTGCTCATGTTCGAGTTTTCGCTGCCCGCGTGGAAGCTGTTCGGGCTCGCCGGCGTCGCCCAATTCCCGTGGCGACTGCTCACCCTCACCACCCTCTCCCTCGCGGCGCTCGCCGGCGTCGTGCTCGTCGAAACAGAGGAACCCACCCCCGCGTCAACCTTTTCGCTTCCGGCGCTGGCGCTGGGCGCGCTGGTTCTCCTGGCAAGCTATCCTTATGTGACCGCGCAGAACATGCTCCAGGCCGCGGAAGGACCGGTCGGGCTGCAAGGGTTGATGCGGTTTGAATCATCGGCGAATGAAATGACGGGGAGCACCTCAGACGCCCAGGAGCAGCCGCTCTGGTCGCCGCTCGCCGACAATATCATGGCGGGCAAAAAGATCAACACCAAAGTGGATGTCGGCGCAAAACCGGATAGCCTGTTCGTTGGCCTGACCAAATACGGGCTGCACACGAACGGCGAGATCATTGGCATCAATGCGCAGGATGATAATACGCCGATCATTTTCGACGTACAGAATTATCCGGGCTGGCGCGTCTATCTCTTGAAAGCCAAGAGCGCCGAAATCATCCAGGAACTCCCGATCCAGGTCGAGCCACCCTATGGCCGCATCAAGGTCGTCGTGCCCAAAGGGGAATACTGGCTCCAGCTCGTTTTCCAGGATACGATGCCGCGCACGATCGGCGCGGCGCTTTCCGGTCTCTCTCTGCTCATTGCCGTTGGCTTGTTCGGTTGGGATACCTGGCGCCGGCGCGCGCCCAAGAGGGCATAACGTGTTCCGTCTCCGGTTCGATCCTTACGTCCTCGTCCTGCTCGCCCTCAGCGCCATCGCGGTTGCGCCGCTGACAGCGCCAGGCTATTTCATGTTTGCGCACGACGCGCGCCACACGGTCTATTTCATGCAGATGTTTGACGCGGCGCTGCGTGAGGGCGCCCTCTATCCGCGCTGGGCGACCGACATGACGTTCGGCTATGGCTATCCGGTCTGGATTATTCTCGCCCCCCTGCCTTATTACCTCATCGAACTCTTTCACCTGACCGGGTTGGATTTTCCCACCGCGATCAAAGCGGCCGAAGCGGTTGGCCTGGTGGGCAGTGGGCTGACGATGTACCTGTTTGCGCGCCGGGTCCTGGGCCGGGAAGCGGGACTGCTGGCGGGCGCAGTTTTTCTGTTCGTCCCCTATCACATCGTCGATCTCTATGTGCGGGGGGCCGGACCCGAATTTCTTGCCTTTCTCTTTCCGCCGTTCATCCTCTGGGCAATCCATGGATACATGACCACGCGGCGGGCAGTCTATGTGCCTTTCATCGCGCTCGGCTATGGCGCACTGGTGCTTACCCATGCCCAAATGGCGGTCCTCTTTTCGCCGCTCATCGGCGGCTATATCCTGATGCTCTGGGCGTTCTATGCGCGCGCCGCCCTGAGCGCGGGCCGGCGTTCCGCTCTGGCCTTTTTTGCCATGCCCGCGCTCGGGATTATCTGGGGCGTCCTCCTCTCCTTCACCTTTCTACTGCCTGTCCTCCTCGAGCAACGCTATCTGACAACCGACCCGCTGATCGGCGGCTTTTTCAATTTTCGCCAGCACTTTATCTCGATAGCCCAACTCTTATCCCCATTCTGGGGTTATGGGTACGCGGGAATCAACGGCGGAGACCAGTTCTCGCTCCAACTTGGGATTGCTCCCCTGTTCCTCGCCGTTGTCGCCCTGTTTGGCCTGGGAGAGAGAAAAGGCGATTTGCGCGTCCACCTGCTCTTTTTTGCGCTCGCCGCGCTGGCCGCAATCCTGGTCATGCTCCCGGTCTCGGCATCCATCTGGGACCTGGCGGCCCCGGTCGTCGCGTTCGTCCAGTTTCCGTGGCGATTGCTCGTCATCACCGCGGTCGCCCTGTCGTTTCTTGCAGGCGCGGCGATCCACCTCCTACCGCGGGAGGATGCCCCACGCGCCGCGCTGGTCCTCTCCTTGCTCGTCGTGGTTGCCCTGTTCCCGAACACCCAGCCCCAGTATACCGAGGCAACATTCAACTATACGACCCTGATGGATTTCGAGGTGACGAGCCGGGAGCTTTTGGGGGATACGATCTGGATGGAACCGGGCAAGCGGCCACAGGATTCGCCGCTCGTCGAGCAGTACCGCGCGGGCAAGATTACAGAGAAAGCGGTGATCGCTCAGGGGAGCGGACAGGTCGAGTTGCTGGCCCATCGGTTCCTTTCGGACGAAGTGCGCGTGACCGCGGACCAGGCAGTCCTGGTCATGTTTTATACCCGCTATTTCCCGGGCTGGACCGCCACAATCGATGGACAACCCACGCCGATTGAGCCGTACGGAGAGCAGGGGCTCGTAGCCGTTTCGGTCCCGGCCGGGCTTCACACCGTTCGCACCCAATTCGGAGACACCTGGGACCGGCAGGTGGGCGCCGGCGTGTCTTTCCTGGCGTTCATCAGCGTGCTGGCATGGCTCTGGCGGACGCGCCAAGGTTGAGGTTGGCCCATTAGCCCATTTTACCGTTTGCGTTTGTCCCAAGGTATGCTAGAATAGGTGCGCTCTTAGAGTCTACGCTATGACTTTGAACAAAACTCCTAATCAACCCCCACGGGGAAAACCGACCGAGCCCTGGCGCGTCGAACGGATGGTGCAGCGCGTGCCCGGTCACCTGGACGAAGAGTCTCGTTTTTCGCCGTGGCTGATCGTTGCCCTCGTCGCCATTGTCGTCATCATTGGGATCATCCTGCTTCTCTTGACGCAGACACCCGGGACTACGCCGGCCGCCTCGGGCCCCCAGGCCACCGCGGCAGCGCCCACGCGTCGCGTAACGATTATCCGCATCACCGCGACGCCCCAGCCCACTCTGACGCCTACTATTGCGCCCACTCCGGTTTATGTAAAATACACAGTCAAGAAGGGGGATACCCTTTCAACCATCGCGCGCCAGTTCAAAGTCTCCGTCGAAGCGATCCGCTCCGCGAACAACCTGACCGACGACACGCTTCACCCCGGAGATGTGCTTAACATTCCGCAGGGGGCCCCGACGCCGGGCGCCGTTGCCGACTCGACGGGGGCGCCCGATACACCGGGAACAGCCGGGCCACCGACTAATATGCCAGTGGTCTTTCGTACTCCCACGCTGATCCCGCAAGCGACCGATTTCGCACTCGCAACAACCCCCACTGCAACACCGGGGGTTGTCGTTTATACCGTGCGATCCGGCGACACCCTGGGCGCAATCGCGAGCTATTACAGCACCACCGTCCAATCGATCATGGACCTGAGCAAGATCACCAGCATCAACCTCAAGGTAGGCCAGGTCCTCACCATCCCCATTGGAATCTGGACGCCAACCACGGCGCCGCCGACCGTATATAACTCGCCGACGCCGACCCTGACGCCCGAATTTTCGTATGCTGCGCCGGACCTGCTCTCGCCGGCGGATGGCTCAGACTTTGCACATGATGGGAAAGTGACGCTCCAATGGCTATCGCTCGGCATCAAGAGCGACGAGTATTATGTCGTGCACGTTCGCTATATTGCGAATGGTATCGAGGTGACCATGCCGGTCTATACCGTCCGGTATGACGAGGGGACCTCGGTGACACTGAACACCTCACCGGCCGGCGCCGGTGGGCCCGCCCAGTTCTGGTGGTACGTCGTCGTCGTGCGAGAAAGCGGCTGCGGAACCGAGGGCACGCCCATCTCGCAGCCGTGCGCGGTCAGCCCGCTCAGCGAGGCGCGCACCTTGACGTGGAGATAAAGCGGCCAAAAGAAACTGGCAGGTCAGGAGACCTGCCAGCCTACTAAAATTAATCCTCCTGGTCTTCCTGCAAGGCGTACTTGATGATCCGGGTTGCCTCCTCGATATCATCCGTCAGGCGCCAGATATCCAGGTCGTCGGGGTTGATCGTATGAAAGCGCTCGAGCAACCCCGATTTCATCCACTCGGTCAGCGGCTTCCAAAAGTCCACGCCCATGAGAATGACCGGCACCGTTCGCTCAGCTTTGCCGGTCTGGATGAGGGTAAGAACCGTAAACAGTTCGTCCAGCGTGCCATAGCCGCCAGGGAAATAGACATAGGCCAGCGCCGAATAGTCGAGCATGAACTTGCGACTAAAGAAATAGTGGAAACCCATCCCCTGCTTGACGTACGGGTTGAATTTTTGCTCCAGCGGCAGCTCGATATTCAACCCAACCGATAGGGCATTCCCCTCCATCGCCCCACGATTTCCTGCTTCCATGATGCCCGGGCCGCCCCCGGTGACAATGGTATATTGTTCCGCGGCGAGGCGGCGCGCCAGATCCCGCGCAAGCTGGTAATAGGGGTCATCTTCCTTCAGGCGAGCCGAACCGAAAAAGGTCACGGTGTGGCGCAGCCTGCTCAAGAAATCAAATCCATCGACAAACTCGGACATGATGCGAAAGACCCGCCAGGACATTTCGGACGGGCCATCCGAAAAGCTCATCTTTTTGTTCGCGAGCGGCGATTGCCGTCGCGCGGCAGTCTCTGGTTCCACCATCTTTACCTCTTTTTGGCCTTGCTTTTGATTGTCCACGACTCTTCTTCGTCTTGCTCTTGTCGGCTGGGATACCGGGAGGTCGCGCCGCGGGCGCGCCGGGCTTTTTCTTGTACATAATAAGTATAGTTGCCGAGATACTCGCGGGTCGCGCCCTTATCCAATTCGACGACCCGATTGACCACATTGTCGAGGAAATAGCGGTCGTGCGAAATGATCAGGAGTGTGCCATCGTAAACGTCGAGCGCCTCTTCCAAAAGTTCGGCGGATTGGATGTCGAGGTGGTTGGTCGGCTCGTCGAGGAGCAGAAAATTGGCGCTGGCGAGCATGAGTTTGATCATCTGCACGCGCGCCTTTTCGCCGCCTGACAGGTCCCGAATTCGCTTTTTCGCATCCTCCGCCCCAAAGAGAAAACGCCCCATCAGGCCAAACAGCTCGCGATCCACCATCGGCTTGGCGCTCCGCAACTCGTCACCCAGGGTATTGTCATAGTTGAGCGTCTGGTGCTCCTGGGCATAGTACGACACGGTCATCGCCGGCCCCAGGATCACCTCGCCGGCGCTCGGTTTTTCCTGCCCCAAGATGCAGCGAAAGAGGACACTCTTGCCCGCGCCGTTCGGCCCGATGAGCCCCACCCGCTCGCGGTGCCAGATCAAGAGATTGGCATCAGTCAGCACCGGCATCCCGTCGAAGGATTTCGCCAGGTGCTTGATCTCCAGCACCTTGTTCGAGCCGCGCTGGGCCGCGCGCAAGCCCAGCCCGATCCCCTTGCGCTCCAGGATCGGTTTGTCGATCCGCTCGACCTTATCTAACCTCTTTTGCATCGACCGCGCCCGGCGGACAAACTTTTCATTCTGCCCGGCGCCCCAGCCCATCAGGCGGCGAATCGAAAATTCCAATCGCTGGAGCTCGCGCTGTTGCACATCGAACATCTGCTGCTGCTTGAGCAGTTTTTGCTTTTTCTCAAAGGCGTATTCGGAATAGTTGCCCACATATTCCGTCAGCCGGCCATCCTCCAATTCGGCAATCTCTTCGGCGACAATGTCGAGCAGGTAGCGGTCGTGCGACACGATGACCACCGCGCCGGGATAGTCCGCAATGAGCCTTTCGAGAAACTCCTTGCCAGTTAAATCGAGATGATTGTCCGGTTCGTCCAATAGCAAGAGCTCGGGCTGTTCGATCAAGAGTTTGGCGAGACCGACCAACTTTTTCTGCCCGCCGGAAAGGGCCGACAGCGGCAGGTGAAAATCGGCATCCTCAAACCCCAGCCCGCGCAGGGTCGCCCGGACGCGGTTATCGAAATTGAGTCCGCCGACCGCTTCAAACCGTTCGACCGCGCGAGCGTGGCGCTCCACAACCCGCGTCAGTTTTTTCTCGTCGCCATAGACCACCGGGTCGCCCATCTGGGCCGCCAGTTGCTCCATCTCGTGCTCGAGCGCGGCCAACGTGGGGGATGCATCCATCGCCTCTTCCAGCACCGTTCGCTCCTGACCGAACTGGACCTCTTGCGGCAAATAGCCGACGCGCACGCCTTTGGTGATATAGACCTGGCCGGAATTCGGCTCCATCAGGCCGACAAACAATTTCAACAGCGTAGACTTGCCGGCGCCGTTTGGCCCGACCAGCCCGACCCGCGCGTCATGGTTGACATCCCATGAGAGGTCCTGAAAAATCATCTGCGCGGCGAAATACGCCGTGACTTTGTCCAATCGCGCTACGGTTCCAATCATAGGGCCTATTCTGCCTCCCGCACTATCGTTGCCCCGCTCTCCTGTTCCGCGGGGGGTGCGCTCGGCCCGGCCTCGGGAGCCGGCTGCGGCGCGGGATGGTGCAAGTGCGGCACGTCCTGGTAATTGCGCAGCGTCGGCACGAGATAGACGGTCAGCGCAACGAGCGCCAGCGTTGCGACGCCGCCGGCAATCACCGATAGCGGCGCGCCGAGCAGTTGCGCAGCAATCCCCGCCTCGACCTCCCCCAACTGCGGCCCGCCCATAAAGAAAATCATATTGACGGAGGTCATCCTCCCACGCAGTTGGTCGGGGGTCACCAACTGCCGGATCGTCTGGCGCATGATCATGCTGACCGTATCACCCGCGCCGACCAGCGCCAATCCGACGACTGACACGGCAAACAGAGTGGAGGCCCCAAAGAAAATGGTGGCGAAACCATAGACTGTAATCCCCACGATCAGCACAATCCCCTTGTGCCGAATATTCCCAAAGAGCGAGACCACCGCCGCGGCGATGACCGAGCCGACCGATTCGCACGCACTCAGGACGCCAAAACCGACCGCGTCGGTATGCAGCACCTCGGTTGCAAAGACCGGCAGCAGGGTATTCGCCGACCCGAAAAAGGTCGCGAAAAAGTCGAGGAGCATCGTCGACAAGATGATCCGCTCGTGAAAGACGAAATGCAGCCCGTCACGCAGCGACTGGATTCCGGAGACGTTGGTTTTCGCGGGCAGCATCTCTTGCGCCGGCGTGCGCATCATCAAGAGCGCGACGATGACGGCCAGGAACGAAAGGGCATTAATCCAATAGATGCTGCCCACGCCCAACTGCGAGATAGCCACCCCGGCCAGCCCCGGGCCGATGATCGCCGCCGCCTGGAACTGGATGCTGTTGAGCGTAATCGCGTTCGTCAGGTGTTTGCGCGGGACTAGATTGGGAATGAGGGATTGGCGCGCCGGGTTATCGAACGAGACGGCCGCGGCCGCGACGGCGCTGACCAGATAAATCGCCAGGGGCGAAATCAGATTGCCGGTGGTGAGCACGCCCAGGAGCGCGGCCATGATCATCATCGTCGTCTGGGTAATCAACATGACCCGGCGCCGGTCGCGCGTATCCGCTGTCACCCCCCCGATCAACGAAAAGATGATGATGGGGATCAGGCGCGCCATGCCGATCAGGCCGAGCGCGAGGGGCGAATGGGTCAACTCCCAAACGTGCCAGTTGATCGCCACGGTTTGCATCTGGGTGCCCGAAACCGAGATAAACTGGCCGATCCAGATGAGCCGAAAATCACGATATTGCAGGGCAATAAAGGGGCTGGTGCTCGCGCGCGCGTCTGATTCGCGGGTTGTCTTCATGCAATCGTATCAGGAACATCGGAAAATTCGTGCATGATATTCTATGCGAATATTCCGGCATGGCAAATAGCCCGGCTTTTGAATGAATCCCCAAATTCTAGTATAATCATGGTTCATTGGGGGCCGGAGGCATTGCCTTGGCCCTATCGAGCCGTGTCAAGGAGTACAACTATCAAGTGGAAAACCATGCGGCACCAGGGTGTCGCCTTTCCGCCGGAATACGAGCCGCGCGGGATGACTGTCCAAATTCAATTTAAACCGGTCAACCTGGAACCGCTGCAGGAAGAGATGCTGATGGCGTGGGCTAAAAAGCTCACCACGCCCTATGTTCAGGACCCCGTTTTTCGCAATAATTTCCTCGATTCGCTGCGCCAGGTGTCGGCGGAGAACCACTTTGCCTTTGATTTCAAGGGGATCGAGCTCTCCGATATCGATCTGGAAGAGATGCAGGTCATCGCCGAATCGGAAAAACTGGCAAACATGCCCGAAGAGGAGCGGAAACGGGTCTCGGCGGAACGGAAAAAGGAGCGCGACGAGCTCAAGGAAAAATACGGCCAGGCCGAGGTGGATGGGAACCTGGTCGATATTGCCGCTTACCTGGTCGAGCCGCCGGGGATATTTATGGGGCGCGGCGCTCACCCGATGCGCGGTAAATGGAAGCCACGCGTCTATCCGGAAGACGTCGAGTTGAACCTGGACAAAGGAGCGGATAGACCCCAGCCGATGCTTGAAGGCCATGAATGGAAAGGGATTGTGCACGAGCATGATGGCCTCTGGGTTGCCCGCTGGACAGACAAGTTAGCCGACAAAACCAAGTACGTCTGGCTGGCCGAAACCTCACACCTGCGCCAGGAGCGCGAAAAAGAGAAATATGAAAAGGCGAAGCGGCTGGCAAACAATCTCGACAAGGTGCGCGAGCATATTCGCGAAGGGATGCAAGCGGAGGATGAGCGCACCCGCCGCGCCGCCACTGTCGCCTGCCTGATCGATACGCTGGCAATGCGCGTCGGCGACGAAAAGGACGAGGACGAGGCGGATACGGTCGGCGCGTCGACGCTGCGGGTGGAGCACGTCCGCTTTGCCGAGGACCACATCACGTTTGATTTCCTGGGCAAGGACAGCGTCCGCTGGGAAAAGGAACTAGCCATCAACCGGGACACGCGCCTGCTCGCCAAAAACCTCAAAGAGTTTTCTCAGGGCAAGCGGCCGGACGAGCAGATCTTTCACGACATTAGCTCAGCCCAGGTCAACGATTTCCTGCGCAAGGCAATGAAGGGGCTCTCGGCCAAGGTCTTTCGCACCTATCACGCGACGACGACCGTGGAGGATTACCTCAAGGAGCATCGCAGGCTCAAGAACGCCTCCACCGCCGAAAAGGATTACGTGGCGCGGATGGCGAACCTGCAGGCGGCGATCAAGTGCAACCACAAGCGGACTCCGCCCAAGAACTGGGAAGAGAACCTCGCCAAGCGCGAACAGGCGGTGGAAAAGCTGCGCGCTGACAAGCCGGACCTGAGCAGTCTGGAAGCACAGATTAAATCGCGTAAAAAGGCGCTCGCTGAGCTGCAAGCCCAGTCCAGGAAATTTGAGGCTGAATCACCGGCGCTGGTCGCCAAAAAACAAGAGGCGCTGGACAAGCTGGAAGCCGGGTCGCCCCCGGAATCAGACGAGGGCAAGGCGCAACTCGAGAAACGCAAAAAGTCCGCACTCAAAGCGGTCCTGGACGCGACCAAACTGAACAAGGCCAAAACCAAACGCTTCAAAGAGCGCATCAAAAAAGCGGAGGAATCGCTGGCCCGGGCGCAAGAGGCGCGGGAAAAGGCAGAGACCAACTATGAGGAGCGGGTCAAAAAGGCCGAGCTCCAGTTCAAGCTGGCCCAAGAGACACGCGATTACAATCTGAACACGTCGCTCAAAAACTATATCGACCCACGCAAGTATCGCCTCTGGGGCGAAAAGGTCGGGTATGATTGGGGCCGCCTCTATACCGGCGCGCTCCAGCGCAAGTTCAAATGGGCCCACGAGGAAGAGGCCGAGTACGAGGCGGGCAACGGCGACGATTCGCAAAAATCTGCCGTCGAGACTCTGCCGCCGCAACACGCGGGCAACGGCCACGCGCCGGCCGAGCAGCCCAAACTGGACAAAGAGAACGCGGGCATCTAGCCCGCGTTTTTCATTCCACCTTCACTTCGCTTTTTGCCATTGCCGAACGATAGATGGCGTCGATGATGCGCTGTGTAGCCAGCCCATCCTCCACCGGCGCGCTGGACGCGCGCCCCTCGCGGATCGCGGCGATGAATTCCTGCGCCACGCCGTTATGTCCCCCCTGCCGTTCGTCTTGCGCCTGCGCGGGGTGCACCTCGACGCGCTGGCCCTGGCCTTCGCCATACAGCCGCACGGTATCGGACCGGGTGCGGTCCGTCCCATCCAATTCCACCCCGCCCGCGTCGCCGTATAGCTGCACATAATAGCCATCGGCGATGTGGCCATACGAGGCCCAGCTCACCTCCACGGACAGGGTCAGGCCGTTGGCAAACCGGATGAACGCGGCAGCCAGGTCCTCGACCTCGTACCCACCCTGCCCCGATACGAACCGGCCACCCCCCATGCCGCCGCGGCCCTGCGGCCCAAGCATCGCGTAGGTGGCCGCCGCGACCGAAACCGGCTGCGGATGGCCGAGCATCCAGAGCGACAGGTCGAGCACATGCACACCCAGGTCGATCACCGGCCCGCCGCCCGCCAGTGCCTTGAGCGTAAACCAGCTTCCGATCCCCGGGATCCCGCTCGCCCGCATCCAGCCGGCCCTGGCATAATAGCACTGCCCAAGCTGCCCGCGCGCGACCGCCGCCTTGCACGCCTGGCTATCCGGCCGGTAGCGCAGGTTGAACGCCATCATAAACACCCGGTCGCTGGCGTGCGCGGCCCTGGCGATCTGCTCCGCACCGGCGAGCGTATCGGCGAGCGGCTTTTCGCACAGGACGTGCAGCCCCTTTTGCAGCGCAGTGACGGCAATCGGCGCGTGGAATGAATTCGGCGCGCCGATAGTGAGCGCATCAAGCCGTTCGCGGTCCAACATCTCGCGCCAGTCGTCATACACGTGCGGAATCCCGAGCTCGGCCGCCACTACCCGCGTCCGCTTGCTGCCGGTCCCCGCCATCGCGACCACCTCGGCCCCGGGCACGAGCGCCAACGCCCGCGCATGGTCCGCCCCGATCCCCGACCCGACGATACCGATCCGTATGGTTTCCATTATGTCCTCAGCTCGCCCCGACCTGTTTGTGTCCACCAGCAAGCAGCGGCCGGAGTGTCCTGGCAATTCACATTTTGCCAGAATTCAGCTTGCCTATGCCTTGCGACTTGTGCCCTGCTTCCTGTGCCCTGCCGCCTGCGTCTTGCGACCGGTCTTGAGCTTGACCCGCGTTTCGCGAACGGCGATGCGCGGCAGGGTGGCCTCGTTCTCGGCCAGATAGGCTTCCAATGCTACACGATGATGCTTGACCATTTCCCGGAGGACCCACGAGACCGCTTTTGTAATCAGGACATCCTTTTCGCCCTTGAGTCGCTCGACATTCGCCAGCGCGAGGGTGTAGAGCCGCGCGTCGTCGGATTCGCGGAGCGGCCGGGTGAGCAGAACCAGGCTGGCACGGCGTTTGGATATCTGCGGGCTTTTCGAGAAGGCGGTCAACAGCTTTTTCCACACGCCCCACTGTGTGAGCGTCTCTTGCGCCGTAAACTTGCCCTGGCAGATGGAATCAATTTCGCCCCAGCCCTCCGTGCCTTCGAGCCACCGGTCGAGGCGCGCGGGATCGAGCGTCTGGCGCAGTTTCGGCATCAGCGACAGGAGCTCGCCGACGAATCCGACCTCGTTGCTCGTCTCACCCTGCGCCAGCGCGTCCAGTAACGCGGTGTAATCTTCAGGCGTCAGATCGCGGTGCTGGGCCACCCACGCCCGCGCAATCTTCCGCGTCGCCGGCACGGTGATCGAGTACAGGGGTTTCTGCGTCCCCATGTACTTGTTCCCCGCCTGCGGCTCGGGCGACGAGGCGCGCTGACGGATGGCGGAGAGGATTTCCTGGTGATAGGATTGAATTTGTGGTTTCATAGTTGTTGGACTATCCCACCCCCATCCCCCAACCCCTTCCCCCGCGAAGCGGGAGAAGGGGAGCCGGATTCCCACGCCTACCCTGAAGCAAGAGAAGGGAGACCGGATTCCCACTCCCACCCTGATGTCAGGACACTTTTACCAACTGGGCTTCCAAATCCAGGACCGTTTGTGCGGACAGGAATGCGAACAAACTTTTGTCTTGCTTGAGCAAGAGCACGACCGCATTGACCAAGCTCACATCCCA
>JBAVQS010000036.1:0-21707 GCA_049694275.1 Anaerolineae bacterium
ATGCCATGATTCTTTATCTTTCAGCTCGCAAGCACATTCGCCCGGTGGCGGCATTCATCTTGCTCGCCGGCGCACTCCTCCTGTTGCTGGGGGCCTGTGCGCCCACGCCTACGGCGACGCCGACCACCGCGGCGGTCAAGGTCGCCTCGAACGCAGTGCAGGCACCTCCCGCCGCTGCCCCGTCGGTGCGTGTTCAGCCGACCCGCACACCGGTCCCCGCCGTCTCGGCAAACGGGATCCCCGTCATCATGCACCCGGTGCAGGGACATGAGACCTGCCTGGCCTGTCACGGGTCCCAGCAGATCGCGCCGCTGCCGGCGTCGCACAACGGACGCACCGACGATATGTGCCGCTCGTGTCACACGCAGGCGGTTGATTCGGTTCCGCCGATCGGGCACACTATTGATGGCAAGTCGGCCTGCACCAGTTGTCACGGCAATCCCAGCCTGGCCCCGCTCCCGGCAACACACAAGGGATGGACGGACAAGCAGTGCGTCTTTTGCCACACGCAATCCATTCCCGTCCCGAATGCGCCGCACCCGCTCGAAGGGCATTATCCCTGTTCGAACTGCCATGCGCCCGCCGGCATGGCCCCTTTGCCGACCGACCACGCCGGCCGCCAGGATAACCAGTGCACGCTCTGTCACCAGGCATCGAACGTCAGGATTCCACAGATCACGCACGCATTGGGCAGCACCCGGGACATTTGCTCGACCTGTCACGGCGCGGGTAAGGTCGCGCCGCTGCCGGATGACCACGCCACGCGCACCGATCCGATGTGCCTGTCCTGTCACCAGCCGGCCACGACGCTGGCGCCCGCCGCCCCACATCCCATGGAAGGGCATGTGCCGTGTGACAGTTGTCACAGTGACAAGGGCATCCTGCCGCTCCCCGCTTCGCATGCCGGGCGGACGACCTTCCAGTGCGTTTTTTGCCATGACAAGTCGATGAATGTGCCGCAGGCGCCGCACACCATATCGGATCGGCCATCCTGTCTCGCGTGCCATAACGCCAATGCGGTCCGGGCTCTGCCTGCCGATCACGCCAAGCGCACGGATGCCATGTGCACCATGTGCCATACGGCGGCGTCAACCCAGCCGGCGGCTGTCCCGCATACGCTCGAAGGGCGCGCCGATTGCACCATGTGCCACCTGCCGCCTGGCTCAACCCAGTAACCTGAGAAAAAATAGAAACCGGAAGAGACTGTGAACCGATCAACCACAATGCAGAATCGCATAGCTCGACATGCTCGAAGCAACTGGCGCCATACCGGCCTGGTTGCGGCGGTTCTATTGTTCGTCGCCCTCCAGGTGTGGTTTGGCTTGCAGCAGAGTGTGCCCGTCGCCCTGGGCCAATCGATTGATGGGAATGAGGTGAATGCCGCGCCGGCCGCGAGCGACCTGGGATCGAGCGGGACGCTCACGCCCAGGCCAACCCAGCCCGCGGCCAGGGCAACCCGCACGCCGACGGCGACCAAAAGCCCGACGCCCACGCAGACGGCTACGCTGGCCAGTACGCCGACGGCCACGTTCTCGGCAACCCCAACGGCGACCGCCACTGTCACGGACACGCCCACCGCTACGAACACCGCCAATGTGACGCCGACGCCAAGCGAAACCGCCTCCGCGACCGATACGCCGGCGGCCACCGACACGCCCGCCGGTAGTCCAACGGCGACGGCGACGGCGACGGCGACGAGCACCAAAACCGCAGGCCCGCTTGAGCTCTCGCTCGCACCAAGCGACAACTATGTGGCGCCCGGTGATGTCGCGCTGTACACGTTGACTCTGACGAATACCCAATGGATTACGATGACCGCGGTCCTGACGGCGACGGATAGCAGTCCCACTTATTTTGTTTCCAGCGTGGGGCAAGACCTGCACGTCGTCGATCTGGGTCCGCGGCAGGTGCTGACGACCACCCTGGCGGTCACCGCCGCGCCCAAGCTTCAGAATCAAAAGGACGACGACACAACAGTTGAGGGATGGGTGAACAACGTCAAGAGCGACAGCGCGACTGTCACGACGCACGTCATTCTCATCCAATTCCAGCGCGCCCTTCAGGGAATGGGCGTGGCGAGCCATGCCGTTTCGCCTAACACGCCGGTCCAGGTTCAACTCGGGATTCGCGTGAGCCTGCCCCTCACTTCGACGGTCCTCACCGACTATATTCCAGACGGCTGGATTGTGACGGACGCCGGAGACGGGGCCCGCGCGAAAAAGGGCAGCGACTCGAACAAGATTAGCTGGACCTTGCACAACATTTCGGCCGGAACTGTCGTGACCCGCACTTATACCGTGCTCAGTCCTGCCGCCATGACGCCGCCGCCCGAATATTCGTTCCAGGCGAGTCTGACCGGCAACGGCCAACTCTTTTTCAGCGCGCCCTGGATCGTCATGCTGCAGCATCCGCTGGTCGCGGCTCACTATCGCATCGGCTGGGACGCGCCGGTCGATCATCCGAAATATGATGCGGCGGCCGATACGGCGCCGACCAACATTCCGCGTTTCAAAGCCTTCCGCGTCCGTTTCCAGATCGTGAACGCGCAGGATACGCCGATTCGCTGGCAACCGCGCCTTGAATGGAGCGCGAGCGCAGACGGCCTCTTTCTACCGGTGGAGGCAAATCAGAGCCAGCGGAGCGATCCCTTTTACCTGCCGGCCGTCGCCGATGCCGCCGATGGTTCGCGGATTATCCCGGCGAACTTTGGACTGCCGGTCGAGGGCTATGCCCGGCAGACGGGCGCTCTCTTTACCAAACAAAATCCCGCGCCCATGCTCACCCTCGCGGCGCACTCGGTGACCGAGATTGAGTTCAGCGTGCAGGCGACGGCCAGCGCCGCCTACAAGCAAGCCTACTATTGGCGGTTGACCGATGCCGGGCGCTTGCTCGGCGGCGCGCAAGCGCAAATGGTGATGACGGCGCCGCCGGCCTTTCACCTCACCGGGCATCAGTATCGCGGCGTCTCGCCCAATGCGTCGGCGTCGAAAGGGCGCGCCAAGACGCACGGCCCGTCAGGGACGACGGACCCGCACGGTCCACAGACCCTGGCCGATAGCGACTGCGCCGGATGTCATTACTCGCATACCGCCGATAACAAGAACCAGCTCGATCTGCCGGGAGTGCAAAGCAATCTCTGTTTTGCCTGCCATGACGGCACGCCGGCCAGCAACATCCAGAGCCAGTATGCCATCACGATGCCGGTGAATATGACGAGCACCAGCTCGATTTTCAGGCACCCGGCCACCGCTACGTCGAATCACACCGCCGCCCGGTCCGACGAGTTTGGCGGCGTCTCGAACCGCCACGACGAGTGCAGCGACTGTCACAACTCGCACGATGGGAACACCACGCTCGCCGCATCGACTGCGAACGGCTATACCGTCTCGGGCGCCGAACAGGGTATCTCGGGCGTCAAGGTGATCTCTGCGACGCGGACGCTGACCTGGACGAATTCGAGCGCCTACGAGTACGAGTTGTGCTACAAGTGCCACACCTCCTATACCGTCCTGCCCAACTATTCACAGCCCGCTTTTCGCGAAATGGACAAGGCCGCCCAGTTCAACCCGGCCAATCCCTCCTATCACCCGATTGAGAGCGCCGGTCAGAACAGTACCATCACCATGACCAACAGCCTGAGCGGCACTTCGCCGTACAAGCTGTGGACCTTTGCGCCAACCGATGTCATTCGCTGTGTCAATTGCCACGGCGATTATCGCCTGGCCAATCCCGCCAATCCACCGGCGGTCAACGCCGACCTCTCGGTGCACTCGAGCACGAATCGCGGCCTGTTGATGAACAACTATCGCGACCGGGTGCTCAAGTCGAACGGGGATCCATATGCGGCCAGTGATTTCGCCCTGTGCTATCAATGCCATGCCGAAGCGCCGTTCGTCGATATCAGCGGCAGCACGCGCGCCGATACCGATTTCCCACAGCATGGGTTTCATACCAGCGGTTTCACCAACCCGGGAAGCGGCGGCGCCGACATCCTGACCCCCGGCGACGGGCAGGGGTATGCCCTCTGCAGCGAATGCCATTTCCAATCGCACGGCGAGGCGAGCGGCGCGGGCAATCCGACCGGCACGCATCTGGTCGATTTCGCGCCCAACGTCACCGCCAGCATCTCGAACACCGGCATCCTCAACTGGGACCCGGTCAACCGGACCTGCACGCTCACCTGTCACGGCCACGACCACGTCAACTCGCCGTATTGAGACGGTGACCGTTCGGAGATTGGGGAATCGGGAGAGGTTTTTCATGACAATGAGTCTGATCAATGGAACCGATCCAGCCTGGCTGGGTCGGTTTCTCTTTTGGCCGTATCATTACTTTGTGGACAGGCAGGGCGGGAAAATTTAGCGCCAATGGGACGAAGCGAGCAAGCATCTGGAGCGAGAGGCTCAAATGACAGCATTGCGAATTGAGGTTTCTGAGGAAGAGCTCTATGACCTGTACGTGAATCAGTGGATGTCGACTCCTGAAATTGCATCCCGGTACGGGTGCTCCACAGAGACGATTCGCTTGCGGTTGCAGAGACTCGAAATTCCTCTGCGGACCCTTTCAGAATCCCATCTTTCAAAAGAGATCATAGCTAAACTTGGCGACTTTCGAGGCGGCCTGTCCGAAAAGGCTTATTTAATCGGTTTTCGTATTGGTGATTTGCGGGCTAGAAAACCAAGCCCAGACAGCCCATTCCTGTTTCTGGATTCCAGTTCGTCGCGGCCTGAACAAATAGAACTCATCCAGCAACTCTTTGGCTCGTATGGGGATGTCCGGGTAACCTCACGCCCGGATAGTCGATCAGGAGCGACGGAGTACCATGCTCGCTGCTTGCTCAATAATACGTTTGATTTCCTTCTTGCTCCGCTGCCAGGCATCCCCGATTGGATTCTCGATAGCGATTGTCACTTTGCGGCCTTTTTAGGCGGTTACACGGATGCCGAAGGTTCTTTTCACATCCAGGCAGGGACGGGTCGCCAGGTTGAGCAGGGACGGTTCAAAATCCAGACGACCGATCGCACAATTGTGGAACAATGCCATGACAAGCTTGCCGAGGCCGGAATCACAAGCTCTCATGTCCGGCGAGCCATCCAGGCCGGACATATAGACAAACGCGGGGTCACTGCAAGAAAGGATGTATGGGAATTTGAGGTTGGAGAGAAGGGATCGCTCGCCCGGTTGATTGAGCTTGTATCCCCATGGATACGACACAGCAAACGACGGGAGGATATGGAACGAGTCCTGAGGAATATCGAAAAGAGAAAAGGCACTGCACACGGAGTGTTTTGATACAATTCTGCTTTTAACGCTTTTCAAAATTGACAAAAGTTTCCATCCGTGCTAAATTATCTTACGCAGGCCGGGCTGGCGGAAATGGCAGACGCGTGCGTTTCAGGGGCGCATGGCCGTGAGGCCGTCAGGGTTCAACTCCCTGGCTCGGCATCCTTACTCACGTTACGCAGTAAATGTCATTTCGAGCCGTTTTTGCGAGAAATCTCGGTTCTTGGAGGCGAGATTTCTCACTACGTTCGAAATGACATGCGTGGTGAGATCCTTAGTCGGGATTATTTCCCGACTATTTTTTTGACAAAACAGCCTGTTCGCGTATAATTGATAAGCTGTACAAGCGGTGATTAGCTCGCCGCTTTTTCTATGCCGCGACCGGAGGCTCATACCTGCGCTCAAGGAGCGTGTGTTTTGCGGCATCATTTTCTGCCCGGCGCAGGGCGCGCCGGGGCCGGAACGCAGGGAGGTGGCTGATGTTTGTAATCGTCCGATCTGGAAATAAACAATACCGCGTTGAAAAGGGTGATCGCATTCAGGTCGAGCGTCTGCCGCATGAGGCAGGCGCAGAGGTAACGCTCTCCGAAGTGCTCTTGCTGGGCGACGGCGATCAGTACAAGATCGACAAGCAGGCGCTCAGCGGCGTCGCGGTCAGCGCGCGCGTGCTCGGCGAGCACAAGGGACGCAAGGTCATTAGCTTTGACTATCGCAACAAGCATCGCCGCCGCACCACGCATGGTCATCGCCAATTGACGACCGATCTGGAAATCACCGATATTGTGATCAAGTAAACTGAGGTATCCATGGCGCACAAAAAAGGTGGCGGGTCTACCCGCAACGGTCGCGACAGCAATGCGCAACGGCTTGGCGTCAAGCGCTTTGATGGGGAATTCGTCCATTCGGGCGCTATCATCATCCGCCAGCACGGCACGCGCGTCAAGCCGGGCCTGAACGTCGGCCTGGGCAAGGATTTCACGCTGTTTGCGACGAGTGACGGTTTCGTCAAATTCGAGCCGTACACGCAAGATCAGAAAAAGGTTTCGGTTTACCCGGAAAAACCGGTTGCGGCGAGCTAGTTCGCCGACTCAAGTCGCGTCTGGATCAGCCCGGACCGTCGAATCGACGCATATGGCTTGACCAGCCGCGCAGGGAAAGGAAAAGAATTGTGAAAGACGGAATTCATCCGACCTATTATGAAGACGCCCTCGTCATTTGTTCCTGTGGGAACACCTGGCGAACGGGGTCTACCAAAAAAGAGATTCACACCGACGTTTGCTACAACTGCCACCCCTTTTATACCGGTGAGCAGCGCATCGTCGATACCGCCGGTCAGGTCGAACGCTTTATGAAGCGCGCGACGATCGCCGAACAGCGCAAGACGGAAACCGAAACCCGCCCGACCAAAAAGCAGCGCCGCGCCCAGGCGCGCGCCGAAGCGCGTGGGACAACGGAAGAGCCGGAAGAGACTACTCCTTCACCTGTCGCCGCCGCCCCGGTTCAAGTCGCCGCGGTTTCAGCGCCCGCCGAACAGGCGGCCGAAGCGGAAGCTGCGCAAGCAGTGCGCGAGGAACGACAGCGCAACCGTCCGCCCCGCGCGCCCCGCCCGGAAGGGGAACGTGCTCCCCGACCTCCTCGCCCGCCGCGTCCGGAAGGGGAACGCGGACCGCGCCCGCCCCGCCCGCCGCGCGCCGAGCAGGCCGCGCCGCAGCCCGAGGCGAGCCAGCCCGCCGAAAATAACCCGGCGCCGGCTGAACCTGCAACGCCTCCCGCGAGCGAGGCGCCGGCCGAATAAACGGCGGCCATGCAGTTGTTTTGCATCGGCTTGTCGGTGGTTTGAAAATTCGACGCCCACGCAGATCGCCTTGAGCGACGCGTGGGCGTCTTTCTTTCACCCCTCTCATATGGAGATTCTGAGGATGGAACGAGCAAGCGACTTTAAAGGACATATCGAGCTCATTTGCGGCTCGATGTTTAGCGGCAAATCCGAAGAGCTCATTCGCCGGGTCCGGCGGGCCAAGATTGCGCGCCAGAAGGTCCAGGTCTTTGCGCATGGCATCGACACGCGCTATGGCATCGCCAAGGTGGCCTCGCACAGCGGCTCGGACCTCGACGCCCATCCGATCCAGCGCGCCTCCCAAATCCCCGAACAACTGGAACACGATGTCGATGTGATCGCGATCGACGAAGCCCAATTCTTTGACTGGGAGATCGCCGAAATCGTGAATGCGCTGGCAAATCGCGGGATTCGCGTGATCGTCGCGGGGCTGGACACCGATTTTCGCGGGGAGCCCTTTGGCCCGATGCCGCTCCTGATGGCGCAGGCCGAAGAGGTCACCAAGCTCAACGCCATCTGCATGGTCTGCGGCGGTCCCGCTTCACGCACGCAGCGGCTCGTGAACGGCGAGCCCGCCGCGTATGACGACCCCGTCGTCGTCGTCGGCGCGCAAGAGATATACGAAGCGCGCTGCCGTCACCACCACCAGGTCCCGGGTAAGAAATAGACGCTCGCCGTTGCAATGGGGGCGTCCATCCCCGGCGTCCCCCGGCAATAGCTCCATTTTGTACATTGGCCCTTCTGGGGTAAATTGGCTCTGTGAAAGTTCGTGTTCCGCGTGACCTCCGCGTCCTGCTCGCTTATCTCGCCCTGGCGCTCGTTCTGACCTATCCGCTTGTCTTGCAGTTCACCACCCACGTCGCCGGCGACGGGAGCGACGACCCGGCGCTCGCCTGGAACCTGTGGTGGGTTCCACACGCCCTGATCGACCTCGGCCGTAACCCGATCTATACGGACTATATGTTCTATCCGATCGGGCTGAACCTCGCTTTCTACACCCTGACCTATCTCAATGCGTTTATCGCGGTCCCGATTCAGTATGTCTGGGGCCTTGTGCCGGCCGCGAATATGAACCTCCTCCTGTCATTTACGCTGAGCGGTTTTGGAACCTACCTGCTGGTCAAGTATCTATTGCGCGGGGAGTCACCCGCAGGCGCACCCCCAACCCCCGGCCCCTTCTCCCGCTCCGCGGGAGAAGGGGAGAAGGACAACGGGCGTCATCGGGCGGGAGAAGGGGAGAAAGACAGCGGGCGTCGTCGGGCGGAAGAAGCGGAGAAGAGCGGCGGGCGTGAAACGGGAGAAGGGGAGCGGGTTCCACTCGCTCACTTGCTCGCTGCGTTTGCGGCCGGGCTCCTCTATGCCTTTTCGTCCAACAAGTTCCTCTATGCCTCGCTCGGCCAGTTCAATATTGCCAGCTCGCACTGGATTCCCTTTTACATCCTGTTCCTGGTCAGGCTTTTGCCGCCGAGACGTTCCGCCGGACCGTCGCACCCATCCAGTCGATTGCGCGACGGCTTTTTCCTCGGCCTCTTTTTGCTGTTCCAGGCGCTCAGCGAATTTATCTTTGCCTCGTTCCTGATTCTTTTCAGCGCCGCCTATCTGGTTTACTGGCTCTTGAGCAATCGCTCCCGGATTTCTCATTCCTCATTCCTCATTCGCAATTTACTGGTCGCCGCGCTCGTATTTGTCATCCCCATGTCCCCGATCCTCGCCGCAATGTTTTCGGACATGCAGACCGAAGGGGATTTTATTCAGAGCGGGCTGGGGTTTAGCAATATCTTTTCGGGCGACCTGCTTGGCTTTATCATTCCATCGCACCTGCACCCTCTGTTGGGCGGGCTTGAGGCCCAGTTTCACTTTCCCTACATCAACTTTGTCTATCTGGGCGTAACCGCCATCGTCCTGGCGCTCATCGCCCTGTGGCGCGTCCCGCGTGCGCGTATCTGGGGCTTGTGGTTTGCCCTCGTGTTCTTTGTCACCCTTGGGCCAACCCTGCGCGTGAACGGCGCCGAGTACAACCTCCCGTTTCTGCCATTCAACCTGCTCTTGCAAATCCCCCTGATCAAGGGGAACCGCTACCCGAGTCGGTGGGGCGTGATGCTGACCCTGTGCCTCGCAATCATGGTGGGTTACGGGGTCGCGTGGCTGTTGCAGGTTGCAGGTTCCAGGCTACAGGTTCCAGGTCGCAGGTCCCAGGTCACAGGCTACATGCCACATGTTACAGGTTATAGGAGGCAGGGGGCAGGGGACAGGCTGCGACCTGAGACCTGCGACCTGCGGCTGGTCGCTTGCGGCCTGGGGCTTGCGGCGCTCCTGGTTTTTGAGCATCTCTCACTGCCTCTCCCGACCAGCGATTTTCGCGTGCCGGAGATCTATCAATCCATCGCGCGCGAGCCGGGGGATTTTACCGTGATGGAATTGCCGCTCACCTGGCGGAACGGGTTTCGGGTCACCGGCAGCTATCGCGCCGATTCGCAGGGGCCGATCGACCGCGCGTTTATGCTGGCGCAGTGGTATCAGACGGTGCAGGGCCATCCGATTCTGAACGGCAATACGTCGCGCAACCCGGAGCTCAAATTCCAATACTTTGCCGAGACGCCGGTCCTCGACTCGCTCATCGCCATTCAGACCGGGCATGCGGTGGACGATGCAACCCGAGCGCGCGACCGGACCCTTGCGCCGCGCCTCCTCCAATTCCTGAACGTCCGCTATATCATCTGGCATACGCCGTATGAAGAGGCCAACCGGGATGTGGCGAACCGGACGCGCGCCTATGTGGAGCAGGTATTGCCGGTCACCAAGGTCTCGGAGAGCTATGAGAATGGGAAGGGGACCGTGGTCTATCGCGTACAGCCCATGCCTGCCTCGGATACGCAGGTCGTCAAGCCTGACGACCCATTGGCGCGGCTGTATTTTGGCGAGGGGTGGAGCGTGGTCGGGCAAGATCGCATCTGGGCGGAAAGAGACGAGGTGCGCCTGTTTTTTTCTCTCTCGACTGCGCGCCGCATCCGGCTCACGATTCCTTTCATCGCCGGACCCGGTTCGCCGGATGTCGGGATGACGATCAATGGGCACGCGCTGCCCGCTGATCCCCCTGCGCCGGCCTGGCATGTCGTCGTCAAGGATGTTCCGGCTGATTACCTGCAGGCCGGGGTCAACGAGGTGCGTTTGCATTTCAATCAATTCTTGCCCCTCGTTCCTGCCGACTCGCCGCAATCTCGCCTGCCTATTGGCCAAACCGGCGCGACCTCGCCGGTTTCGGTTGTCGTGCGCAGCGCCGGGGAGGAACAGGGAAATTTCGGGCATATCTTTGTGCAGGGAGTCGATGAATCGCCGAACGAGCGCGGGTATAACTTGATCGTGATGGACCCCCAGACGGGGCATGTGGAGGCGCGCGCGAATTTCGATACCCTGGCCTCTGCCGAAAACTCGACGCGACTGGCCGATTGGCTGGCGGCCGTTCCGGACGGCAAGATCGTGGCCGTCGCCGTCGCAGATGAAGCCTCGCTCAACCTCACCGGGCCGGCGGTCGAGGCGCTGCGGTCAATCGGGGCGCAGGAGGATTTGCGCGGCAAGTTCCGCTGGTCGCATGCGATCATCGGGGTCAAAGGCGCGCTGCCCGGAACGGCGCTGGAAGCGGCGTCGGAAACCCGGGTCTCACAGCTTGTTCTGGGAATCGGCGCAACCAATCCGCGCCTGGGGCCGGATATTCGCGAAGTAGATGTCGAGCCCATCCCATAAGTCGTTTACTGGTCGCGTTTGTAACGATTTTGTTACGGTCGCCCGTCATAATACCGATATCAATATCAATATCATTCATGGAGGCTGTTCTGGGACCAACTACAGGTGCGTGTATCGTCGGCGGGGGCGCGGGCATTTTTCTGCTCGTGGGCTTGTTTCTCACCTGGTCCGCGCTCCGCGATTTCATGCGGGAACGGGCCAGCAAGCATTGGCCCCTCATCGAGGGCGAGGTCATTTCGGCGACCCTCCGCGAGACGACCTCGACGACAAGCGAACGCGTCACGACCTTTTATCTTCCGCAGGTCGAATACGCCTATTCGGTCGGGGGCCAGCGCTATACCTCCCGCCAGATCACTTTCGGCGGTCAGCGGGCGCTGCCCTCGCCGGAAGAGGCCGATGTCGTCATCCATAAATACCCCGCGGGCGGGCGCGTCCAGGTCTATTACGACCCGACCCATCCGGCGACTGCCGTCCTTGAACCGTCGCAAGTGGGAAATGTCCTTTTGCTGCTGTTGGCCGGTGTCATCTTTTTCGGCTGCGGCATCTTCCTCTCCCTGTTTGCCTATGCGCTGACAACCAAGCCACAATAACGAGGAGAACATGATGCAAACACTGATTCCTGCGTTCCTTTTCGGCTTGATCGCGGTCGTCCTTTTCGGCGTGGCGGCCTGGCTGCTCATCCCCGGGGTTCGTGAACTGCGGCAGGCGCTGGCGAGCAAGAACTGGCCGTCGGTCCCGGGCAAGATTGTTTCGGCGAACGTGATTTACAGCCCGCCGCCCAACACGGACATGGACAGCGGCGTCCGGCGCGGAACATATCGCCCCGTGCTCGAATATGATTACGCGGTGAGCGGCAAGAGCTATCGCGCCAACCACCGGGTATTTGGCGACGAGTCGATCAGCTATGGGACGGCAAGTCGGGCCGAGGCCGTCATCGGCGACTATCCCCCGGAAAGGGCGGTTCAGGTGTATTATGACCCCACCGACCCTGGCAATGCAGTGCTGCTCCCGGGGCGCACCGGCGCGGTTGTGCAAGCGCTAGTCGCCGGCGTCATCTGTCTTGCCATTGGCTTGCTCCTGGCGTGGGCCTCGATCACCATTGTCATGGCCCCGCGATAAGAGAAGCGGAAAACTGAAGAGCCCTGCCTTTATGCAGGGCTCTTGATTTCTGCTTTTCGCCCCCCTCTGATATAATCACTCTGTTGTGACAGTAACGAATTCTACTCATCCGAGCGCCCAAGCTCCGGCGACTCGCCCATCGGATCATCGTCCCCGTGTTGTGGTGATCGGCCTTGACGGCGCCCCCTGGAGTCTGCTCGACCCGCTGTTGGCTCTCAACAAACTGCCAACCCTGGCCCGGATTCTGGGGCAGGGCTCGCGCGCCAGCCTGCGTTCCTGCATTCAGCCGTCGTCGGAACAGGCGTGGAGCGCCTTTGCCACCGGCAAGCAGAACGGCAAGTTCGGCCTCTATGGCTTTTACCAGCGCGCGTTCCAGTCCTATGCGCTCGAATACATTAACGCCTCGCACCGTCATGCGCCCACTCTCTGGCGCCTCCTGAGCGACCGGGGCAAGCGGTGTGTAGTCGTCGATGTGCCTCTCACCTGGCCGGTCGAGCCGGTCAATGGCGGACTCATCAGCGGGCTCATGACTCCCGGCCTGAACAGCGAATTTACCTACCCGCATGAGCTGCGCGCCGAGCTCTTGCACGAGCTGGGCGAGTATATCATCGATGTGGACATTGAGCGCGGCGACCTGGGGAATGACGACGCGGCTTTGAGCGGACTCGCGGCGCAGGTCAAGCACATGAGCGAGCTCCAGACCCGCGCGACGATGTGGCTGGCCCGAAAATATTCCGACTGGGATTTTCTCATGCTGGTCCACCGCGCGCCCGATATTCTCTGTCACAAGTTCTGGCGCTATCAGGACCCGACGCATCCCCTCTATCGCCCGGAGGATGCGGCCAAATGGGGGAGCGTGATTGCCGACGCGTTCCAATATCTGGACGCGTTGAACGGCCAATTGCTCGACGCCGTAGCGGACGAACAGACGACCGTCATTTTCCTCTCGGACCACGGCTTTGGCCCGTTGACGCACGCCGTGTATCTGAACAAGTATTTTGCGCGGCAGGGACTTCTCGGCTATCGCGAGCAGACCGGCTCGCCGCTTGGCGCAGCCCTGCGCGCCGGCGTGCGCCGGCTCAACAATCCACTGGTCAACAGTATCAAGCAGCGCGCCTTTGAAATGCTCCCGGGGCTCAAGGGCAATCTCCATTATTCGATGGCCTATGGCAATATTGACTGGGCGCGAACCCGCGCCTATGCCGTGGGAACCATGGGCAATGTCTATTTGAACGTGCGCGGGCGCGAGCCGCAGGGGATTGTCGAGCCGGGCGAATACGAGACGACGCGCGATGCGGTGATTTTGGCGATGCAGGCGTTGAGCGACCCGGAAACCGGAAAACCGATTTTTGATATGGTCTATCGCCGCGAAGAGATTTATCGCGGGCCTGCGCTCGAACTCGCGCCGGATGTGGTTGGGCTGATTGACGGCCCGTATCACTGCGCCGCCGTGGATTGGCGGGCCAACAATGCCTCGCAGGGCATTGTGGAAAAGGTGGGCAACCAGTTGCTCTTTGTAAGCGACACCTCCGGGCAGCACCGCATGGACGGGATTCTGGCCGTGGGTGGAGGTGGGATTGCGCCGGAGGCGCAGTTTACCCAACAGCCCCGCCTGATCGACCTCGCCCCGACGATTCTCCAGTTGTTCGGCGAGCCGGTCCCCGACGATATGGATGGGCGCGTGTTGAGCGAGATGCTGACGAACCGGGGCGACATTCAATTTACCGCGGCCACCGGAGTGTCGGCGCCGGCGCTGGGCAGTTATAGCGAAGAAGAAGCCCGGGCGATTGAAGAGCGCCTGGCAGGGCTCGGTTATTTAGGATAGGAGGGGGTTTTGCCCCTCGCCCACATTTACGCTCAGGTTGAGTTTTGAATCGAGATTTCTTGAAAGGTAAAACAGAGGATCATGCCAAACGACTATATCGGCGAAATTGCGCCGCATGGCGGTAAACTGATTAATCGCGTTCTGACGGGCGCCGACCGCGAGCGCGCCATCGAGCGCGCCCATCAAGCGCGCAAACGGACGCTCAGTCCCGTCAATCTCTCCGACCTCGAATTGCTCGCGGTCGGCGCTTTTAGCCCGCTGACCGGGTTCATGTCCCGGCCGGATTACGAATCCGTGGTCAATACCATGCATCTGGCGAACGGCCTGGCCTGGAGCATTCCCGTGACGCTCGCCGTATCGCGCGAGCTGGCGGACCTGTACGAGATCGGCCATGATATTGCGCTGGTCGAGCCGAACGGACGCCTGGTCGGCTTGATGGAGCTGGCCGACAAGTACGAGTATGACAAGGTCCACGAGGCCAAACAGGTCTACCGCACGGACGAGGACCGCCATCCGGGAGTGGCGCGGCTGTACGCGCAGGGCGACATCCTGCTCGCCGGCGACGTCTGGTTGATCGACCTGCCGCAGAATCGCGAGTTTGTCGAATTCCGCCATACACCGGACGAGACGCGCAAGATGTTTGCGGGGCGCGGGTGGAAACGAATCGTCGCCTTCCAGACGCGCAACCCCATTCACCGCTCGCACGAATATATCCAAAAGACGGCGCTCGAAATCGTCGATGGGTTGTTCCTGCACCCGCTTGTCGGCGAGACCAAGGCCGACGATATCCCGGCCGATGTGCGGATGGAGTCCTACCAGTCCCTCCTGCGCGACTATTATCCGCCCGACCGCGTGCTCCTCGGCGTCTTTCCCGCCGCCATGCGCTATGCGGGTCCCCGCGAGGCGATCTTTCACGCCCTCTGCCGCAAGAATTACGGCTGCACGCACATGATTATCGGGCGCGACCACGCGGGCGTCGGCAAGTATTACGGCACCTACGACGCGCAGAAAATCTTTGACCAGTTTCGCCCGGAAGAGATTGGCATCACCCCGCTCTTTTTCGAAAACACCTTTTACTGCCGCAAGTGCGGGGCCATCGTCTCGGCCAAGACGTGCCCGCATCCCGACGAGGACCACATCATGTTTTCGGGCACGCAGGTTCGCCAGATGCTGGAAGCGGGGGAGATGCTCCCGCCCGAATTCACTCGCCCGGAAGTCGCCCAGGTGTTGATTGACGGCTTGCGCCGGAAACGGGAAGAGGCGACGACGACCGCGGCCGAGCTGGCCCAGGCCGAAGCCAGTCTCCAGTCGTCGGCGGCCAAAGCGAGTCCCCCGGAAAAGGCCGGCAATCCGCCGGCCGCGGAGAATTCAGGACAACCGGCCGGCGCCGGTAATCAGCCGACGGGGTTGAGCGCGCCAAATTTTAAGTTGGCCCAGGGCAAGAACCGGCGCGTGCTTGTCCTGGGCCTCGATTGCGGCGAGCCGTCGCTCGTTTTCGACCAATGGCGCGCGGAACTGCCCAACCTGAGCTATCTCGCCGGGCACGGCGTCTGGGGCAACCTCGAATCGGTTACCCCGCCCATCACGGTGCCGGCCTGGGCCTGCGCGATGACCTCCAAGGACCCCGGCCAGCTCGGCATTTATGGGTTCCGCAACCGCGCTGACTATTCGTACGAAAAGATGACGCTCGCCAACGCGCATTCGGTGACCGAGCCGGCGGTATGGGATTATCTCGGCCGCGCGGGCAAACAGTCCTACCTCATCGGCGTCCCCCCATCGTATCCCCCCAGGCCGGTGCAGGGGGGCGTGGTCGGCTGTTTTCTCACGCCCAGTACGTCGAGCAAGTACACCTATCCAGAAAACCTGCGCGAAGAGATCGCCAGTGTCGCGCCGAACTATATGGTGGACGTCGAAAAGTTCCGGACCGAGAACAAGCAGTGGCTGTTGGGCCAGCTCTATGAAATGACCGAGGCGCGGTTCAAGGTGCTCCGGTACCTGATGAAAACGCGCGCCTGGGATTTCATGATGGTGGTCGAGATCGGCGTCGACCGGTTGCACCACGGTTTCTGGAAATATCACGACCCGCTGCATCCCAAGCACGAGCCGGGCAACCCCTTTATCCACGCGATCCATGACTATTACGTCTGGCTCGACCGGCAGATCGGGACCGTCCTGGAGTTGATCGACGACCAGACCAGCGTCATCGTCATGAGCGACCACGGGGCCCGGCGCATGGAGGGCGGTATCTGCATCAACGAGTGGCTCAAGGACGAGGGCTATCTCGCCCTGGACCACAAGCCCGAAGGAATCGTCCCGCTGCAAAAAGCGGGGGTGAACTGGGCCCGGACCCGCGCCTGGGGCGAGGGGGGCTATTACAGCCGCATTTTTATGAATGTCGAGGGGCGCGAGCCAAACGGCGTGATCCCGTCGAGCGGGTACGAAGCGCTGCGCGATGAATTGATCGAAAAGATTTCGGCCATTCCGGATCACAACGGCAAGGCAATCGGCACGCGGGTCTATAAACCGCAGGCGATCTATCGCCGCTCGACCCAGATTCCGCCTGACCTGATCGTCACCCTGGGTGATCTCTACTGGCGCTCGGTGGGCTCGCTGGGGCATAACACGCTCCACACTTTTGAGAATGACACCGGGCCTGACGACGCCAACCACGCGCAGATGGGCATGTACATCTATTACGATCCCCGGCGCGACCTGGGCGGCCGCGAGCTGCCCGATATGAAATTGGTGGACATCGCGCCGACGCTCCTGAACGAGTTTGGCCTGCCGGTTCCCGGCGACATGATCGGCAAAATTATCAAAACGGAACAATCTCTATCCCAACAAAGGTCAGGGTAAATGGAACATCAAGGTTTTACGCTCTGGTTCACCGGCCTCTCCGGCGCCGGCAAGACCACCGTCTCGAAAATCATCTCGGATGAACTGCGAGCCCGCGGCATGAAGGTCGAGGTGCTCGACGGCGATGTGGTTCGCGAGAATCTCTCAAAGGGCCTCGGCTTTTCCAAGGAGGACCGCGACACGAACATCCGCCGCATCGGGTGGGTCTGCCAGGTGCTGACGCGCAACGGCGTCGTCGCCATCGGCGCGGCCATCTCGCCTTATCGCGCCATCCGCGATGAGCTGCGCGCCCGGATCGGGCGTTTTGTGGAGGTGTATGCGGAGTGCCCGATCGACGTGCTGGCCGAGCGCGACGTCAAGGGCCTTTACAAAAAGGCGATGCGCGGCGAGATCAAGAACTTTACCGGAATCGACGACCCGTACGAAGCGCCGCTCGACGCCGAAGTGGTGATTCACTCGGACCGCGAGAGCCCGCAGGAATCGGCGGAACGGATTCTCCGCAAGCTCGAAGAGCTCGGATATATCCCGATTTCAGATTCTCGATTTCAGATTTCAGATTTATCCCCGCGGAGTTTGAATCTGAAATCTCAGTAGATCACGAAATCGTTTGTCATTTCGAACGGAGTGAGAAATCTCGGTTTGCGCTAGCAAGATTTTCCCCAAAGGGGACCTATGGGCTCGGCAAAAGACGCCTCGAAATGACATTTCGTGAAGTACTGAGTCTACAATCCAAAATGGCGGAACGCATTCGCATTGGCCTGATTGGTTACGGCTATTGGGGGCCGAACCTGGCGCGCAATTTTCATCAACTGCCCGACGCCTGGTTCGTCGCCTGCGCCGATACCGACGGCGCCCGTCTGGACGAGGCGGGGCGCCTCTATCCCTTGCAGCAAGCGACGACCGATTATCGGGAGCTTGTCGACAACCCGACGCTGGACGCGGTCGTCGTTTCCACCCCGGCCCGCTCGCATTTCGAGATTGCCCGGGCCGCGCTGACGCACAGCAAGCATGTGCTGGTGGAAAAACCGCTCGCCATGTCGAGCGCGGAAGTGCGCGAGCTCGCCGCCTGCGCCCGGGATAACGACCGGGTGTTGATGGTGGGGCATACGTTCGAGTTCAACCCCGCGGTCTGGAAGATCAAGGAGCTGCTCGCGAACCGCACTCTGGGCGATCTCTATTACATCTATTGCAACCGCGTCAACCTCGGCCGCGTTCAGCGGGATATCAATGCCCTCTGGAGCATCGCCCCGCACGACGTCTCGATCCTGCTCTACCTGCTGGACACGCTCCCGCTGACCGTCTCGGCGCGGGGCGCGACCTACGTCAACGAGGGCATCGAGGACGTGGTCTTTGTTCTGCTGACCTTTCCCAACAACGTCCTCGCGCACATTCACGCCTCCTGGCTGGACCCGAGCAAGACGCGGCAGATGACCCTGGTCGGCTCGGAAAAGATGGTCGTTTACGACGACGTGGACCCCGAAGCCAAGCTCAAGATCTATGACAAAGGGGTCTATAAACGCGGCACCGCGTTTGGCGAGTTTCAGCTCAAGGTCCACGCGGGCGACATTCACATCCCCCGGATCGACATGACCGAGCCGCTCAAGAACGAGTGCGCGCATTTTGTCGAGTGCATCCGCGACCACAAGCGGCCCTTGACGGACGCTGAGGACGGCCTGCGGGTTGTGCGGGTCCTCGAAGCGGCCCAGCAGTCGCTGGAGCAGAACGGCGCGATCATTACCCTGTAGAGACGTTCCGCCGGAACGTCTCCCGGAATGGTGATTTTCATGTCCACATTTATCCTGCACCCCAACGTGCATTTCGGCGATACGCCCACCGTCGGCGAATTTGCCATCGTCGGCGAAGCGCCGCGGGGCAAGCAACCGGGCGAACTTGAGACGACGATTGGCCGCCGCGCGGTCATTCGCTCGCATACGGTCATCTATGCCGGCAATCGGATCGGCGACGATTTCCAGACCGGGCATGGAGTGCTCATCCGCGAAGAGAACGAAATCGGGAATCAAGTGAGCATCGGCTCGCACTCGATGGTCGAGCACCATGTCAAGATCGGGAACGGCGTGCGCCTGCACTCGAACGTCTTTGTGCCCGAGTTTTCCGTGCTCGAGGATGAATGCTGGCTCGGTCCGAATGTCGTCATTACGAACGCCCGTTACCCGCGCTCGCGCAACGTCAAGGAACAGCTCGCGGGCGCGACCATCAAGCGCCGCGCCAAGATCGGGGCGAACGTTACTCTGCTGCCGGGCGTGACCGTTGGCGAGAATGCGCTCGTCGGGGCCGGCGCGGTCGTCGTGAACGATGTGCCGGACAATGCCGTCGTCGTCGGCAACCCGGCGCGGGTCATCAAGCGCATCGACGAAATCGAGGATTACCGCTAGCGCACCCCAGGAGCGAATATGAAGACCGATCAGTTCCTCTATCTCTCGCGCGCCGACGTCGAAAGCGTCGGCCTCGACATGCCGACTGTCATCCGGCAGCTCGAGCGGGCTTTCAAGGAAAAGGGGCTGGGCCGCGTCGAGATGCCGCCTAAACCGGGCATTCATACCCAGCCCGACGCCTTTATCCACGCGATGCCCGCCTATATTCCGGCGTTCCAGTCGGCCGGCCTCAAGTGGGTGAGCGGGTATCCCGAAAATTTCAAGCGGGGGCTCCCCTATATCACCGGCTTGCTCATCTTGAACGACGCCGAGACCGGCATTCCCTATGCCGTGATGGACTGCACCTGGATTACCGCGGTCCGCACGGGCGCGGCGTCGGCGCTCTCGGCCCAATACCTGGCGCGCCCCAACAGCGAGGTGGTGGGCATCCTGGCCTGCGGAGTGCAGGGGCGCACGAACCTCGAAGCATTGGCTTCGGTCTTTGCCCTCAAGCGGGTGTATGCGTACGACGTTCGCGCCGATGTGCGGCAGCGCTATGTCCGGGAGATGGGCGCGAAACTCAGAGTCGAGATCGTCGGCGTGGACGACCCGCGGCGGGCGGTGGTCGAGAGCGACCTCGTCGTCACCGCCGGGCCGATCCTCAAGCATCCCCATGCCACCCTTCAAAAGGACTGGCTGCGCCCCGGCGCATTCGCCAGCGCGGTCGATTTCGACAGCTATTGGAGCGGCGCGGCGCTCGGCCAATTCGACAAGATCAGCACGGATGACCACGCCCAGTTCCAGTATTACAAAACGAGCGGTTATTTCCAGCAGACGCCGGACCCGTATGCGGACCTGGGGGAGATTGTCGCCGGATTGAAACCGGGCCGCGAGCGCGAGGACGAGCGAACGATGGCGATCAACCTCGGCCTGGCGCTGGACGATATGGCCGTCGCCCCCGAAATCTACCGGCGCGCATCTGAACGGGGCATCGGGACCTGGCTGCCGCTGTAATCGATGCACTGAATCGCGCGTGCGTGCTCAATCCACCGGGATGGCCGCTGACGCCTCTTCCCGGATATTGACATTCTCTCCGGTCCGTAGACAATCAGTGGGAGGCCCACGCGTATGCAATGTCCGCACTGCAAGTGCGATGACGTACCGGATGACGCGACGCACTGCCCGCGCTGTGACAAGCCGCTGGCAGACCCCGACGGCATTCGCACGCGCGAGCAGAGCGGCGGCGTCAACATCACCGGCGGTGAGGTCAATGCGCGCGACATCGTCGGGCGCGACCAGACGCACGTCTCCCAGACCGTCACCGGCGATCACAACATTGTGACCGGCGCCGGCGACATCACGGTCGTCCAGGGCGGCCAAAACACTTTCACCGGCCCGGTGGTGATTCAGCCGCGAGCGGCCCCCGCCCATCCCTTTCTCGTCCCCTTCCCTCGCAATCCCGATTTTGTCGGCCGCGACGCCGACCTGCGCCGGCTCCACGCCATGCTTCAAACGGGGAGCGCCGTCGGCATTCGCCCGGTCCTCGTCGGACTCGGCGGCATTGGCAAGACCCAGCTCGCCGTCGAATACGCGCACGCCCATCGCGCCGATTATCCCGACGGCATCTTTTGGGTCAACGCCGTCAACCCGCTCCTCGACGAATTCGCACGGCTTGCCGAGGCGCTGGAGCAGGCAGAGCGCGAGACGCCGCGCGACCAGGCCGCCCAGCGCGCCTGGGCCTATCTCGACCAGCATCCGAACGCGCTCGTCCTGTTCGACAATGTGAACGACCCGGCCGACCTGAACCGCCCGGTCGCCTACGGACTCGTCCCCGCCAATCTCCCGTGCCGCATGCTCCTGACCACGCGCCGCCGCGATTTCCCGCGGACCTTTCAACCGTTCGAGGTCAACATCCTGCCGCCGGACGCGGCGCTCAGCCTGCTTCTCCGCGCACGCCCGGCCCTGCTCGACCCGGCCCACCCGGAGCATGAGGCGGCAGTCGAGGTCTGCAAGCGGCTCGGCGGGCTCCCACTCGCGCTGGAAGTGGCTGCCGCCTACCTGGGCGAGTACCCCGACATTTCGCTCGCCGGCTATCGCGAGCGGCTCGCGGCCGAAGGGGTGGTCGAGACAATCGATGCGGCGGAGGTTGACGCGGATACCCTGCCGACGCGTCACGCAACGGCGGTACGTGCGACCCTGGCCGGCTCGTGGGAACGGCTCACGGATGCGGGGGCGCGGCGAGCGCTGCTGGCGGCGGGGCAACTGGGCGAGGCGGAGCTGATCCCCACGGCGCGGCTGGGCCTGCTGGCCGGACTGGCCGCATCAGCCAGACTGGGTTATCCTATCCCGTTGACCGGCGCGCTGAAAAAGCTCTATGCTTTTTCACTTGTCGAGGAGCTGACCGCGGACCAGCTCCGCCTCCATCCCCTCGTGCGCGAGTTTGCGAGAGAGCTCGCACCGGCCGGCTTCCGGCAAGAGCTCGCGGCGCAGGTGGCCGGGACGCTCGGCGAGATGGCGGCGCTGGACGCGTCGGTCGGCGGGCGCGGCGTGGATGCAGCGCTCGCGGACCTGCGCGTCGCCCTCACGCTGTGCGAGGACGCGGCGGTCGGCGGGCGCGGCGTGGATGCAGTGCTCGCGGACCTGCGCGTCGCCCTCACGCTGTGCGAGGACGCGG
>JBAVQS010000037.1:0-4812 GCA_049694275.1 Anaerolineae bacterium
AGGGACCGCGATCTCCCAACCGCTTACGGCCTTGCAAAGCTGATACAACTTGCGCCGCCAAGCGCAAAGTGATATATAGTCCATACTATGAGCAAAACATCCACTTATCTGGCGGTCCCCGTCGGCGTGATCTGCGTCTATTTCCTCGTTCGCTTGTTGTTCTTTATAGATTTGAGTTCAAGAACCGTGCAGAGCGACGTGGTGCAAGGCGTTCTCATCGGCGGCGGGCTGGCGTTTGTCACGGCGCAGATTTACGCGAGGATCAAGGCCACGAAGGTCAACGGCTGGATCACCCTGTTCGGATTAGGCGAGCCGGGTAACAACATGCTGCTGCGCGCCGCGCACGCCCAGTTATTTCCCGGTCCGGTGAACGTCCCGCAAGAGGCGATGTATTGGTGGACGAACACAGATGGCGCGGGCCATGCGCTCTCCGGAGTGCACGCCTACGTCATGCACTTTCCAGCCGGACAACTTCCGCCGAACCATGCCTTCTGGTCGATGACGATGGGTGATGCGAGAAATCACTTTGTGGCGAATCCGATCAATCGGTACAGCGTCAGCGACAGATCGGGCCTCGCGCAAAACCCTGACGGTTCGGTCGATATTTTCATTCAGAACGTTGCTCCGGCGGGGCAAGCGTCCAACTGGCTGCCCGCGCCTGCGGGCAAGTTCATCCTCTGGCTGCGCGTGTACATACCCGGCGAGGCTATTCTCCGTGGCGAGTATACGGCGCCGCCGGTTGCCAAAGTGAGATGATGTCTATGAACTCTGAGCACTTGCTGATATTCGGTTCGGTCATGGTCGCGGCCTGGTTCCTTGTCATCTACTTGTGGCCGCGCATGCTGCTGTTCGTGTACAAGAGAGCGATTCTCGTTAAAGGGTTTGGCGACGGCCCCATTCCGGTCAATACGCTCTATACGGAGCCCCAAACGCTTTTTGCCGATCCCCTCCACGCGCCCGCCTCGGCCTCAAAATTGGCGACGACGGGGGTGAACCGCGACACGCTCGTGACGGTTGGCTGGCTTGATCTCTCAAAAGGACCGCAAGTCCTGCACGTGCCGAACATGGCCGGTCGCTACTATAGCGTGCAGTTCACTAATCCGTCGGACAACACCAATTTTGCCTACGTCGGCAAACGCGCCACGGGCACGCAGGCTGGCGACTATCTCGTGAGCGGCCCCGGCTGGAAAGGACAGGCGCCGAGCGGCATGCCGCAGATCGCCTCGCCGAACAAATCGGTGCTCGTGATCGGACGCGTGCTCGTGGAAAGCGACAGCGACCTGTCGACCGCCTATGAACTTTCGAAGCAGATACAACTCACACCGCTCAGCGGCTGGCAACCCGGCCCGTAGCACATCCATACTGACATGCGTTACGATTGGTCTTGCGACGTTTTTCATGGAACAAAGACCAGATAACCGATCAAGACATTTAGAAGAAACAGGCCGATGCAGATGAATGTCGTTGCGCGGTTGTTGCGACTCACGAGCCGCGTCACAAACCCAATAATGAACCAGATTGTGAAAGGCAACAGGATGCCAACATAACCATACTGTGAGACCATTTGCAAAAAGGATGCGGGGAAAAGAAGATAGTTAATCAAGCCCAGAGAAAAAGACAGAATTTCCGACCACTGATTCGCAAGGCTATAAAGGGCAGGATTCGAATATGTCAGAAAGGGAAGCGCTGCGAAGCAAATTCGCAGCCAGATGACCAGCATGCCACAAGCGATACCGGCCAGGAACGGTTGAACAAGCCTCTTCAATGGACCCATCGAAGTATTTTCCTTTGTCTCATGTTGTCTGTTCTTCAAATCGGTCATCAGCCAAGATGCTGAGTGTTGCATGCGCCGAGCGCCGCGCAAGGGGTCCCCGCTGGGGGCGCGGCGCGGACTCACGACCTAACGGTTATGAGGTCGTTGGGTTTATATAAATCCAAGTTCCGCCAATAGCACAACCATTGGGAAAATAAGGACTAGGCCTATCGCAACCCAAGGGCGCTTGAGAATGAGAATACCAAGCGGAACTAAATTGATCAGAACGAACACGATCCCGAGTGTTTCCCTCACTGTTATCGGATATTGATCGCCGATGGACTGAGGGATGAGATAAAACAGATAATTAATTGCCAGGCAACCGCAGAAACCCAGCACGATTTGAAGGAGTTTACCCCCCCCAAGTTTCCTGAAAGCTTTTTTGCTATTTCCATTTTCAGATTTGCTTACAGTTGGCGAGTCGTTCCGCTTTCGTCAGCGGATACAGCGGGAAGCGCGGAAGAAGAAAGAATGATCGATTGCAGGCAAGGACCAGATGTGCTAAACTTGGTCAATCAACTTACCGACTGAAGGTCAGAAAGGAAAAATTCTATGAACAGCCCTTCGCTTGCTTCGCCAGAGAAGACTCGTGCGCTTTTGGTTCCAGTAGGGGAAGATCGATACGGTGAATTCAAAGTCCTCGGCATCAGCTCTATTGCGGTTAAAGTATCTAAACGGGAAAGCAGCGATTTGTTTGCCGTTGAAATCACCCTCCAGCAAAAAGGAGGTCCAGCGAAACATCTGCATTACGATCAGGATGAATGGTTTTATGCCCTGGAAGGTGATCTATTAATTGAGGCGGGAGATGAACGGTTCCGTATGAAACCAGGCGACGCGCTGTTTGTCAAAAAGGCTGTTCCCCATGTTTGGGCGAATGTGGGAGAAACGCGAATGAGGTTCTTAGCCCTGGTTACACCAGCCGGCAAGCTGGAAGAGTTCTTTGAGAATGCAGCGAAGAATAACGCACCGCCAGGACCAGACCAAAAGCTATGGCGACCGTATGGCATGGAATGGGTAGGACCGCCAATGAAGATTGACTAATGTCAAAGTGTAGGTGAACTGGTTCATCCACTGTCACTTTTGGGTGTAGCTCAGGGTCCGCCATTGTGATACAATCGAGTCAAGATCAAATCTCCTGGCGTGTCGTTCAAGGAGCCCTCGTGTTCACCTGAAATCGGCCAATCGGCTTTGTCTGCACGACATGTGCTGCGTATCTGAACTCGGTCAAGTTGTTGTTCGCTTCTGCGCAAGGAGCGGAGTCCCAGCATCTTGACTCAGCAAGGCGAGCGCGTGACGGAATCTAGCCCGCTGGCGCCCACGTACGGCTTGGCGTAACCGCGACAGAGTGGGCGAAGGCGACGCCGCTCTGATGGACCTCTGCACAAGAGGTCTGCTCGGCCCAATTGTGGTGCGCGCCGCACTACCGACATTCCGCCGTGTGGTGTTACGCTGGTTCACACTCGCGGAGCAAGTGGGTTGTCAAGGTTCAGATGCGCACAGAGGGCCTCTGTCGGTACCCTTTTGTTGTTTGTCACTGACAGCGGATGAAACCACTGATTCGTAAGGCTATAAAATGCAGGATTCGAAAAAGTCAGAAAGGGAAGCGCTGCGAAGCAAATCCGCAGCCAGATGACTAGCATGCCGCAAGCGATACCGGCCAGGAGCGGTTGAACAAGCCTCTTCAATGGACCCATCGAAGTATTTTTCCCTGTCTCTTGTTGTCTGTTCTTCAAATCGGTCATTAGCCAAGATACTGAGTGTTGCGTGCGCCGAGCGCCGCGCAAGGGAACTGCGCTGGGGACGCGGCTCGGCGCGAACAGGATAGCTCGATTATAGCACCGGACACGAAAAAGACTCCCTTATGCGGGGAGTCCTTTTTTGTGTTTTCCGCGGCCAAACGGCAGGCGCAACGGCTCAGGAGAGGTTGTGCTGTTTTTTGTAATCGCCGATCTTGCTTCGGACGACCGCCCGGCTGTTGAGCGCGGTCTGGACCGGCGTTGCGACATCGCTCTCCCAGTGGAAGAGGGTTTCGTCGACATCGCCGAGGAACTTGGCCAGCGGGTCCATGACCTGGCGGGTGATCGGATCGACGAGCGTCCCCTGGAGGTTTTTGGAATTGTCCGCCGAGAACCAACCGGTGCGCAGGGGCTCGATCAGGTTCGTATTGACCTGGAGGAGCATGTTGGGAATTGCCGCGACCAGCCCGACGAGGCCGTCCACCGCCTTGCGGATATTGTCCCCCACCCCGAACGGAATCTTGCTCATGAGGTCGTCAAAGAACTGCCGGACCTGCTGGAGCAACGGCTGGAGCGGGGTGGTCGCCTGGCCCAGCCACGTCTCGGCGTCCTTGAGCAGAGAGGCGACCGCGCTCACGGCCTGTTCGGCCAGGCCCAGCCCATCGCGAATCGCGCCAAAGGTGTTGTGAAAAGCCGCGATCGCGTTCCCGGCGGCCGTCGCGCCGGTCTTGAGGAGGCTGACGCCGTTGCGCAGGGTATCGAGAAATCCTTTAAAGACCAACATGGCGGTTGCCATGATCGCGTCGACGCCGATCTGGTCCAGGCTCTCGTAAAGCTGGACCAGCCCGCGCAGTTTGTCCACCTCCGCCTGCAGGTCCGTCAGTTCCTGGTGGGTCTGTCCCTGCCCCCACTGGCCGGCCACGTAGGCCGTGCCGAGGTTGGTCGCGCCGAGCGTCACGATGCCGGCGCCCAGCGCCGTGATCGCCTGCCGCCGCGTAAACGTGATCGTATCCGGTTTGTTTTCCGATTCGTCTGCCATAGGTCCTCCTATCCTCCAGTCTTACTGTAGCACGCGGCGCGTGGGACGTCAATGGGTCAAGCTATCACGGTGATTGCAAAGTCATTTTGGGCGGCCAAGAATTAACGCCATCGCGGCTTGGGGATCGGCCTCCATATCGCGGCGGGCATCCGGCACATTGGTCACCCCGCGGCGCAACAACAAGCCCAGCACGAGATTATTAATGGCCGCCAGCGATTGTGCGG
>JBAVQS010000038.1:0-2917 GCA_049694275.1 Anaerolineae bacterium
AAACTGTGCTCGAACATCGTGTATAATCTCTGGCGAGTTGGAAGTCATGGTTTCTCTCCTGAAGTGGTTTGGGCAAACTCACTTTACCAGAGAGGAGCCTGACTTTCAACTCAAATGAAACGCACCCGTTTAATATGGCTGCTGGGCTTTCCCCGCGTGCCGGCACCCAACAAGCCCGGTGGTTTTAATCCCGCTCGCAGTTTACCGACACAGCGGCATCTGACTGATCTACTCCGCACCCTGCCCAATGCCGCCCTGCAATTTCTCCTTACCGATAGTGTGCACCTCATCCTGCAGGAATTGGAACGCCGCCAAGCGCCCTACCCCACCTGCGTGTCGCTGGATACGAAACACATTATCGCCTGGGTCAAAGAGAACAACCCCAAAGTGTATGTGCCCGATCGCTACAACAAGCGCCGCCAACCCGCAGGCGATCCCGATTGCCGGCTCGGCTGCAAGCGTAACCGCAATCAGCATCAACCTCCGCCCACGCCCACACACAACCCGGTTCCGGCGAAGGGCCAGCGCGTGGGCGAGTACTATTGGGGCTATGGGTCGGGCATCGTGGTGACGAAGGTCTCGCACTGGGGCGAGTTTGTGTTGGCGGAACTCACCCAGCCCTTTGACCAAGGCGATGTCACCTACTTTTTCCCCTTGATGGAACAAACCGCGGCGCGCTTGGGCGCCAAACCGCACTGCGGGGCCTTGGATGCGGGCTTTGATGCCTGGTATGTTTATGCCTATTTTTACGACGGAAACGACCCGACCGGGTGCTTTGCGGCGGTCCCCTTTTCCGAGAAAGGGGGTTACAAGGTAACCGGGCGTCACTTTACCCCGGAAGGGTTGCCGATTTGCAAGGCGGGGCTACCGATGCCGTTGCAGTTTACCTGCACCGACCGCACCACCTGTTTGATTGAGCACGAACGCGGCAAGTATGGGTGTGCGCTGCGTTTTCCTGAAACCACTGCACGGCGTTGCCCGGTCCATCATCGGCAATGGGCGCGCGGTGGCTGTGTGGTCATGATGCCGACCAGCATTGGCGCGCGCTTGCGATACACACTCGACCGCGACAGCGCCACCTACAAGCAGGCCTATAACCAACGGACGGCCGACGAACGGATCAACTCCCAAGCAGTGGCGCTCGGGATCGAACGGCCGCATCTGCGCAATGGGGCTGCCATTGCCAATCAGAACACGCTGATCTATCTCTTGATCAATCTGCGCTTTTTGCAACGCTTGCGACAGAATCAACCCGAGAGCGAGTGAGTTGTTAAAGAGCGAGGCGAATCCCCAAAAGCGTAAGCAGTCAGGACTGTTCCAATCCTCTTCAGGGATATTAAAATGTACGTGCCCGCATACGCCGGCGTATAATCACCCCCAGGACGATAACCCCTATGAACGGAATGGAAAACACTAAACACGAACCCATGAGAAACACGGTAGCCAAGTTGGACGGACTAGCCAAACCGGGCGTTGCTACCGGGACGGCGGCCGGGTTAGACAGTTTCACCCCATAGGCATTCGCGAATTGCGCCAGCGCGGCCGCATTATTCGCCTGGCCGGGGATGCTATTGCGCTTTTGGATTTCGGCGCTGAGCGCCTGCGCAACATCCTCGTTCGGAATGCCGGCAAGGCGCTGTTTTGCAGCCGCCAAATCCTCATTCTGTCCATAAGAATCGGCGACCAGGACAATATAGGTTGCTTTGGTGCCCGGTTCAAGGTCAGATGCGGAAGCATCACTCCATTGCACCGGGAACACGGCCCAGCCCAGAACAATCAGACCAAAAACAAGGCCGATGAGAAACGCCAAAAGTAGCGAAGCGATACTCTCAATAATCAGCAGGGACTTGACGGAGGGTAAAGCCGCGACGGTGGGCGCTACCACCGGATGCAGCGCCTGCCCCATTTCGCCAGCCGAGGCATAGCGATAGGTCGGGTTCATGTCCATTGCCTTGAGAATGACCGCTTCGGTAGGCGCGGTGATCCGTTTGTTGATCTGCCGCGGCGCAGTCAAAACCACTCCGGCAGACCTGTTGGGGGATTCGAGCGGGATAGAACCGGTTAACAGGTAATAAAAGGTTGCCCCCAACGCGTAAACATCCGACCGTTCAGTCGTGCCGCCGGCATATTGCTCAGGAGGCGCATAGCCAGGGGTAACCGCCCGCGCACCGGTCAAAGTCGCCAGTCCATTCGCGATCACCTTGGCAATGCCAAAATCCACGAGCACCGCTTTGTCGTCCGGTGTTATGATAATATTTTCGGGTTTAATATCGCGGTGAACAACGCGATTGACGTGCAAGCATCGGACTGCATCCAGAATCTGCCGCATAAAGACAAGCGCCAGGCTTTCGTCCAGGGGGCCACGCTGCTGCACCCTGTCAACCAGATTCTGGCCCTCAATGTAATCCATGACAAGGTATTGCGCGCCATTCGGTTCTATAAAGTTGTCGCTCACGCGGGCGAGGTTCGGATGATTGAGCGTGACGAGCAGGTTGGCCTCAGTCTGAAATTGCCGAGGGTCTCCGCCGATATTCTCTTTGACGACTATCTGGCGATTGATAAACCGCAGATCGTACGCAAGGTAGACCGCGCCCATCCCGCCCTGGCCGAGCAGGCGAAGGACGCGGTAGCGATTTTGGAGAATGGTGTTGGGGACGAGCATTGGACCTCCCGCGGCAGCGGAGGGCTGCCAATCGACCAGCAAAATGTAACGATAGCATACGACAACCCGGTTGTAACGTCAAGTAAATACGACCGGCACGGTGATTGCAAAGTCATTTTGGGCGGCCCAGAATTAACGCCATCGCGGCTTGGGGATCGGCCTCCATATCGCGGCGGGCATCCGGCACATTGGTCACCCCGCGGCGCAACAACAAGCCCAGCACGAGATTATTAATGGCCGCCAGCGATTGTGCGG
>JBAVQS010000039.1:0-20347 GCA_049694275.1 Anaerolineae bacterium
CTCTGGAATCGTTGTTACCGATGGATCGAGGCGACAACCTCGTGGCGCGAGGCCCATGCGCGGGATTTGACTCACCAATTTCTTGCGGGATTTCGATCGGGCAACCTCCGGTCCTGCCAACCGGCGATCAACGCGTATCTGGTCGCACTGGAAGAAAAGAAAGGCGACCAGCGCCGGCTGATTGACGACGTCGAGCACGGATATAATGAGCTGGTCCGCCCCCATGCGCCCGAGTCCGCGGGAGACGATGTTGACCTCGTTCAGGATGAAAAGAGCTCGATACTGGCGCTGCTGAAACTGGTCGAGAAGGAGCTCGAAGAGCAGACCCAAGACTGGCGCACTGAACTGCAAGCCCTTGCAGTCCCCCAGAGAGAACCGGCGGCATCGGAACAGACCTCGCTCCTGGATTCCCTCAAAGCCCTCCTGGATTCCCTCAAAGCGTTCCTGCCCTTGCAATCCAGGCCCCAAAACAGGCGCGCCCAATCGTTCGCTTTTCGCGTGCCCAGATTGAGCTTGAGGCGCAGCAGGAAAAGCGGTTCCTCGGACAAAAAGTAGCAGCAACCCATGCTCTCACTAATTAGAGCGTTCCTACTCTGGTTCGTCCCTTATGAGCGGGTTACCGTTCATTCCCGTCTTGATCAAAAGACTGCCATGCTGCGTGTCTCGTCGCTCCTGCGGGCAGAGATGCCCATTCCGGTGCCAATGGGCAAAGGATACGCATACTACAACTTTACTGGCTGGATTAAGGGGCAACGCTTTTACATCCGGGATTATCCATCACCCAAAGAGGAAGGCGATCCTCCGTTCAGGAACGTAACTGGCGTGATCGAGTCGAGCGATGCCACTTCCGTAATCACGGCAACCATGCACCTGGATCTTATGGCACTCACCGTCTATATTGTTCCTGTCGCAGTGCTCTTGGCTTACTTGTTTGAGATGCCCCATATCCCTCTAGCCGTGCCCATGTTGTTTTGGATTGTAACGCACGGTGCCTTGCTCGCCTATTTCAAACTATCCAGTTCTGGAACCAGGAGCGTTCTCTGGTGGCTTTTCAGCGTCCCAGAGGCAGACCGAATCAAGCAAATATGGGATCAGACCCTATCAAGGTAGAGCACGACCACGCTCATTCTGGAGGGCCTGCGCTTTTCTCGGAAAGGATTGGCCTTTTTGCCGCTGGGCCGCAATTACATACTGCACACTTATGAAGGAGTTATGAATGATGAAATCTGAACTTTTGAATGGGTTGCAGGAAGAGTATCAGCAGTGGGAAGCACTTCTCGATCAGATTGGCCCGGCGCGCATGGATCAACCCGACGTGGCCGGCCACTGGTCCATCAAAGATATCGTCGCTCACCTGACCGGCTGGCGGCGCAGAACTGTCGCCCGCATCCAAGCAGCACAACGCGGCGAACTAGATTCGCCTCCACCCTGGCCAGCGCACCTGCAAACTGACGATGAAATCAATGCCTGGATCTATGAGTCCAATCATGGGCGCTCGGTGCAACAGGTCCTGGATGAATCGCATCAAGTATTTCAGCAACTCCTCGCTGCCATTGAAGGCTTACCGGACAAAGTCCTGACGGATCCCCAGCGCTACCTTCCGTGGTTGGAGGGCAATCCCTTTAGCCCGGCAGGACTCTTTGCCCATTTCCATGATGAGCATGAGCCAGACATGCGCGCCTGGTTGGCGCGAGTAGAGAAACAATAGCGGCGCTCCTCCACCTGTACCGAATTCCTCATGCGTTCGCGGTCAGACCCTTTGGGTTTTCGCTCGGGCTTGCGCAAACGCGAGTGCAAGCGAAAACCCAAGGGTCCGGTTCCTCTTGACACCGCTCCCCATCAGTTGTATAATTGTATTAGTGTGATTAATACAATGTTCAAGAGCCAGCAATGATTCGAATAGACCCCGACAGTACCGTACCCATTTATCTGCAAATCGTTCAAGACATCAAACACCAGGTCGCTACCGGCGCGTTCAAGCCCGGCCAGCAGCTGCCCACGGTGCGCGAGTTGGCGGCGACTTTGCGGATCAATCCCAATACGGTCGCGCGGGCCTATGACCAACTGGATACGGATCAAGTCATCTCTACCCAGCAAGGGCGTGGGACGTTTGTGCGCGAACATCCCAATGAAGCCCACCTGACCTATGTACGCGAAGAGCGGCTGCGCACCCTGGCCGAACGAACCGTCGGAAATGCCCTGAGCCTCGGCTATACCGAAGCGGAAATCCGCGCCGCTTTTCAAGCCGCGTTGGCTCATTGGGCCAAACTCAAGAAAGCGTGAGGATTCAATCTATGGCGCTCAATCTGGTTCTCAAGGGGCGTGGAATCAGCAGGGACTCCCATGCAAGCAATCCGGTCGCATTGACCGTCTTTTTTCTCATCGTGTTGCTGGGCGCGTTCGCCAGCAACGTGACTGGACAGTTCGCGGGTGGCGCGACACCCCTGTGGTTGCTCGCCTCATTCTTGCCCGCGACCTACTTGCTCTTTGCCATCAAAATTGCCAATCAATGGGAAAAGGCGATTGTTCTACGGTTTGGTCAATTCACGCGGCTGGCCGGGCCGGGCTTTTTTACCATCGTGCCGATCATCGAAACGATTCCGTCCTGGGTGGACAGCCGGGTGATGGTCACGCCGTTCTCGGCTGAACGGACGCTGACCGCCGATACCGTTCCGGTCAATGTGGACGCCGTCCTATTCTGGATGGTGTGGGATGCGCAAAAGGCCGCCCTGGAGGTCCAGGACTATAAGCAAGCGGTCTCGTGGGCCGCGCAAACCGCGCTCCGCGATCTGATCGGCAAGATGGCCCTGGCCGAAATCCTGGTTGGGCGCGACAAGCTGGACCTCGAGCTGCAAAAGATTATTGACCAGCGTACGACGGCGTGGGGCGTCGCCGTACAATCGGTTGAAATTCGCGATGTCATTATTCCGTCCGCGCTCGAAGATGCGATGAGCCGCCAGGCCCAGGCGGAACGCGAGCGGCAAGCGCGCGTGATTTTGGGCGAATCGGAACAGCAGATTGCCCAATCATTCCGGGCGGCGGCCGAGATTTATGGTTCGAATAATACGGCCTTGCACCTGCGCGCAATGAACATGCTCTTTGAAGGGTTGAAGGAGCACGGGGCGCTGGTGATTGTGCCCTCGACTGCGGTCGAAACAATGGGCCTGGGCGGATTGACCGGGCTGACGGCGCTGGCGCAGTCCAACCCACTGCTGACCGGCGCAACGGCAAGCGGTAGCACTACACCACCTCCAACAAGTGGTCAATAAGACTTTACATCCCAGAGTGGCAAAATGCTCAATACAGCGCCCACCCTCAATCGGCCCGCGACGGGACTACTCGTGACCCTCGCCGGGGTATCGTTCGTCGCCCACATGCTCGTCGCCGGGAACTATGGCTACTTTCGTGACGAGCTGTACTATATCGCCGATGGCTGGCGCCTCCAGCTCGGCTATGTCGATCAGCCGCTACTGATGGGCTGGCTGGCCGCGCTCCTGCGCGTCACGATCGGCGACAGCCTGGTGGCGATCCACGTCATCCCGGCGCTCGCCTGCGCCCTGATCATCGTCCTCACCGGCCTGATGGCGCGTGAACTGGGTGGTGGGCGGGTGGCGCAGTTCGTGGCCGGCGTGACGGCCCTGTTCAGCGTTATCTTCATGGTCGGCGGATCGATTTTCTCCATGGATGTGCTCGATCAACTCTGGTGGACGCTTGCCAGTCTCATCGTGTTGCAGCTGCTGCGCCGCGATGAACCCCGCCTGTGGCTGCTCGTCGGGCTGGTCGTCGCCATCGCGCTCCTGACCAAGCTGACCGTGCTCTTTTTTTGCCTCGCGCTGGTCCTGGCGCTGCTCGTCACGCCCGAGCGCCGCTACCTGCGCACACGGTGGCCCTGGTTAGCGGGCGGCATCGCCTTCCTGGGCCTGCTCCCCTACCTCATCTGGAACGCCGCCAATGGCTGGCCCACATTCGAGTTCTGGCAGCACTATGGCGTCCGGAGCGGCCCGCTGGATTTTCTCTTTGCGCAGTTCGGGCTGATGAATCCGATCGCCGTCCCCCTGGCCGTTGCCGGCCTGGTCTTTTACTTTCACAGGACAGGCGTGCGCTATCGTCTCCTGGGCTGGACGTTCGTCCTGGTCTATTTAGTGCTGACCCTGCTGGGCGCCAAGTCGTACTTTTTGGCGCCCGCCTACCCCATCCTGTTCGCGGCTGGGGCGGTGATGTTCGAGCGATGGGCGCTGCGACCGCGGCTCGCATGGATCCGGCCCGCCTATGTCGCCCTGCTTGCGCTCGTCGGAATACTGCTGGCGCCGGATGTCATGCCCATCCTGCCGCCTGAAACGACCGCGCACACCTATGGCCAATTGGAACAGACGCTCGGCGATCGCCTGGGCTGGGACAGCCTCACGCAAACCGTGGAGCAGGTCTATGCCGCTCTGCCACCGGAGCAGCGCGCGCAAGCCTGCGTGGTGACCAGCAACTATGGCGAGGCCAGCGCGCTCAGCCAGCTCGCCGCGCCCGGTCGCCTTCCGCCGATCATCAGCGGTCATAACAACTATTACCTGTGGGGACCGGGCACGTGTACCGGCCAGGTGCTCATCGGCGTTGGGTTTTCACCCGCCGACTACAAGGGCACATACGCCAACGTGGTGATCGCCGCGACACAGAGGTGTCCATACTGCGTGTCCTTCGAGCAGGAGCTGCCCATCGTCGTCGCGTCCAACCCGACGATCCCGATCAACCTCCCGCAGTTGTGGCCCTCGGTCAAGCACTATGAATGAGCGCGTATGGCCTTGCCATCGACGCCAAATGGGACTAGACTATCTTAAATGAATCTGCGAAATCCAGTTCGCTCTTGATTGTGCGATAGACTATTTGTCCGACGTTCTGGCGTCGCAGCAAAGGAGAACCCATGTCCCGTCTAGTAGCTTATCTCGCGCTGGTCGTTGCGGTGGCGTCCATCGGTCTGAATGTCTTTCTGCTCACGCGGTTGAATCAGGCGCGCGTGGGAGCGATTCAGGCGCTCGACCGCGTCTCAACGCGGCTCGACGATCTGGCCGGGGTCTCTGTGCAATATACGGCCAGGGTCAAACAAACCCTGCCGGTCTCGGGCGAACTGCCGTTCAACCAGGACCTGGTGGTCCCGATCAGTACCACCATTCCGATCAGCGTCACCGCGCACGCGAGTGTCAACACGCCGTTGGGACCGCTCGACGTGCCGGTGGCAGTCGATACCTCCGTCCCCATCAACCTCCAGATCCCCATTAATATCAGCCGCACCGTGCCCTATTCCCTCACGATCCCCATCGATCTCGCCGTGCCCTTCGAAATTCACCTGCATGACCTCGGCGTCGATCCGGCAATCCAGGAGGCCAAGCAAGAGATTCAACAATTCAAGGCGAGCCTCCAGTAGACCGGGGAGGTCGTATCCCGAATATTGATTTTGTTGACGAACGCGCCGGACATCAGGGAATGGAATTTCCCGTCTGAACCCGAAAGGTCGCCTCAGCAACCGAAAAGGAGTTCGCCAACGGTATCAATATTGTGTGGTTTCGCAGAAGCGCACGGCCGTGCGTCGCTACTTCCAGCCGCTGGCCGCGAAAACGGAACGGAGGAGCGCGCTGCGCTCGTTCGGGGTCATCCAGCGGGGCTGGACCGAGTCTTCCAGCATGGCGGTCAGGAGCTCGGTCTGGATGAGCCGGCCCTGATAGATGGTGTGGCGGGCGATTAGCTCTTGCCGCACGCCGAGCGCAAACATCTGATCGAAAAAGAGGTTGCCGAGTCCATAGAGAATCAGCCGCCGGCCATCGGCGGTAAATTCAAACGCCTGCGGCTGATGCGCCTGTACGCCGGTCACGACATCCGCGCCCGACACCATCAGCGCGCGGAATCGGGTTTGATTGTCTGTGCTCGGCGCATAGTCGTACGTCTCTTCGGCCTGGACCTCGACCAGCACCACGTCGGCCTGTTTGTGCGCATCGGCTATTTCCTGCTGCATCGCCAGGAGGTCGTAGCGCTGCGCGCCCGGTTGTTTGGCTGTGGCCCATACGGAGGGCGGCCCAAAGCTGTTTGCCCCGATAAAGGCGAGCCGGTTCCCGTGATCCAAAAGAATCAACGGTTTGGCCGCCTCCTGCGCGTTGCGCCCCCCGCCATAATATTTCATCCCCGCCGCATCGTACGTGTCGAGCGTTTTCAAAAAGGGTGAAACGCCGTAATCAAGCAGATGATTCCCGGTGAGCCCAACGATCTTGACCCCCGCCAGCTTGAAGGTCGCCATATAGCTCGGGCTGCTGCAAAAGCTCATGGTATTCAATACCGGTTGGCAATCCTCTACGAACGCAATCTCGTTGCTGATATGCGTAATATCGGCGGCGGCGAGCGTCGGACCGATCAGCCGCGCCGGATAGGCCGGATCCTTTTTTTGCTCGATCTTCCACGCCGCGGTGCGCGTCACCGCGGTGGTGCCGGTCATGACCAGCGTCGTGATTCGGTCAGGATCGCGATTGGTGCGCACCAGCAGGGGGCGCAGGCCCAGCACGAGCCGCTGCGCCGGCGCGCTCTGGCCCCCGACATAGGTCCGCATGACGAACGGATACGCCGCCGGGCTAAAATCGTGTGACAGGATATTCTGCCCATCGAGAGCGAGCGCGTCGAGTCTGGGGATGAGCTGGTCAAAGGGGACGATGGCGAGCGCGGTGGAATCGGCCCATAACCGGGTGATGAGGGCGTCGAGTGAAAGGGGCTTGACGCTCGACCCCGGCGGGCCCAGCACGGTGGTCAACCCTTCCAGCGCATCGGGCGTCACCAGCAGGCTGGACGCGCCATCCGCGGTGGACTGCCCCAGCCAGAGGCCGCGCACCTGGGCCGATGAGATCGCCGTGCGCAGCGTGGCAAACCGGTCGACGACCACATAGAACCGCTCGGCGAGGAGGATACTGCCGGCCTGGGGCTCGGCGCTGACGGTGACGTCGGCGTCCGCACCCGGCGCGACGAGCGTCCCGTTGTTTTCCTGCGCCCACCGGGTAACGGCGGCGCGAATGGAGGGGGGCGCATTGGCGGCGACGAGAATATGGACAGGCAGAGGGGGATTCGTCGGCTGAGGAAGGGCCGATGGATCGGCGGCGGCGACGGGGACGGCGACCACAGGCGGAAGCGGCAGCCCGGCGCTTTCGGCAAAGGCGGTCACCTGATCGGCCTGGACCTTTTCGCCGCTCAGTTCATAGGCAGTGCGCAGGTCCTTGAGGATGGCGGCCACCTGCGTCCGGTCGAAATCACGGAGCTGTTCCTGCGCCAATGCCGTATCATGGCTCGCGCCCCACGCCTCGACGACGCTCTCCACAACCTGAATCCGGGTCTGCGAATCCAGCCCGGAGAGTGCGACACCGGACGGGCGGGGAAAGATGACCCAGCCGAGGAGGAGCCAGCCCACGAGCACGCCGAGGAGCAACGCCACCCCGACGACAAGCGCTTGCAGCCGCTGTTGACGGCGGCGCAAGCGGCGCTCTTCCCGTGAACGTTGACCGGGTCCCATGTCTTCAGATCCAATCGAACGGCCCTACTTTAGCACGCGCCGCGCGCGGTGTCAATCTGGCGTCAGCGCCGGTTGATTTACGGTTGGCTCTTGGACTCGCTAACGATGACCCGCTTGGTCTTGAGATACCACTGGCTGATGCTCCAGAAACGGTCACTCGGATCGAGCATCGGCGAGAGTTGAATGCCGTGGATGCGCGCATCGACGGCATAGGTATAGACCGGGTAATAGAGGATGAGCGCCGGAACCTGATCGCTGAATATGGCCTGGAACTGCCGGTAGAGCTCGACGCGATGACTCTGATCGTTGCTGCGCCGCGCCTCTTCCAGGATTACGTCGACCGTCGGGTTTTTCCAGCCGCCATAGTTCTGGCCCGCATTCGATTGGGTGGGCGTTTGGGAACTGTTCCAGAGGGGATAGGGGTCGGGATCGGCCGGCAGGGGCCCCAGAGCAAAGAGCACAGCGTCAAAATCGCGCGGCCGTAGATTATCCTGAATGAGGGAAGCGGCTGGAACCGTTTTGACATCGACCTTGGCGCCGATTGCATTCCATTCTTGCGCCAACTGCTGGGCGATCTTGACGCGCGAGTCGTCTTCGCTGTTGGTCATCAGCGTAAATGCAAGCTGATCGTTGCCCTTTTGGCGGACTCCGTCGCCGTTGGTATCTTTCCAGCCGGCGGCGTCGAGCAGGGCGCGCGCCTTGTCGGGGTTGTAATCGTATTTTTTTAACTCGGGGTCATAGGCCCACGAGTTGCTGACGATCGGTCCATAACCCGGCTTGCCCAGGCCGTTGACGATATTGTCGATGAGCGACTGGCGATCAATGGCATAGGAGAGGGCCTGGCGCACCTCTTTTTGCGCGAACTGCGGTTTGTCGAGATTCAAAAAGACAAGCGAGTAGGCCGCCAGGCGGGCATTGTACAGCTTGAGCGCGTGATTATCCCGCACCTGGGCAATGTTATCCGGCGAGACCTGCGAGATTCCTTCAATCTCCCCACGCCCAAAGGCCGCGAGAAGGCTCTCTGCATCGGGATAAAACTTGAAAACCAGGTTGCCGAGGTAGGTTCGTGGGCCGGTATAGAGCGGGTTGGGCGATAGGGTCGCGTGATCGGCGGAGAGATCGTCCAGCACAAACGGGCCGGTGCCGATGGGATGGCGGTTAAAGGCGGCCTGCGGCAACTCGCCGGCCGCAATGTCTTTGAGCGAATGGGCGGGCACGAGGCCGATGGTCGTAAAGTCGAGGAACGGCGCAAACGGTTCGCTCAACTGCATACGGACGGCGGAGGGATTGACGGCGGTGATGGCCACCGTCCGCCACAAGTCTGCGATATAGGAAGGGCCCGCATAGTCCGACGATTGGATCGTCTGGATGGTATAGAGAACATCGTCGGCGCTCAACGGCGCGCCGTCCGACCATTGAACATCACTGCGGAGGGTAAAGGTATAGACGAGGCCGTCGGGGGACATCTCCCATTTCCGCGCCAGGTCCGGCTTGACGGCGCCGGTCTCGTCGACGCGGGTCAGCCCGTTAAAGATTAAAGAGGCCAGATCGCGATCGGCCGTGTTGTACTGGCTAAAGAGGGGATTGACGGCGTTGGGCTGACCGGCGATACCTTCGACATAGGTGCCGCCATAGTCCGGTTCTTCCACCGTGCTAAAACTAAACGCCAGGTACCCGAGCAGCGTTCCGAGAAAAACGATGCCCAGAACGGCGATAAGGGCTTGCCAGCGAATATGGATCATCGGAAAACGACCGCCGGCCCCTGACAACCGGCCGCCGGCTCTGCTTACCCTAGAGCCGGGCGCCCACCGTCCGGGATCTGCGGTCGGACAGCGTGACTATTTGAAAATGTTCGGGGCCAGGGCGCTAAAGAGCGAAAAGATGAGAAAAAAGGCCGAAAGCCCGATCGTAATGTTGAACAGGGTGGCTTCGAGCCCGCGGCGCTGGTGATAGACCGAGCTATCGCCGCCAAAGATGCCCCCCAGGCCCTCCCCTTTCATCTGGATCAGCAGGATGCCCACCAACGTGATCGAGATAATGATCTGAATGATATTAATGGCTGTGATCATGTCAATTCCTTTTACCTGAATTCAAGCGAGAGGCGCGAAACGACGACGTAATCGCCGCGCCACCTCCGACGCGGCGCGGATTATAACACGCGCGGTAAGCCGATGCAAATTACATCGGGAAACGTTCGCGGAGAAACTTGAGAACAACGCGGTCGATCCAGGGGCCTTCCGGGAGCCGCTCTTCGAGGTTCTCTACGCCGGCGAATTCGCGGAATGCCTTGAGCGACCTTTCATCCCAGACGCCATTTACCTCGACGGCATAGCCCTGCTTGACCAGGAGCTGTTGCAGCTCGCGCGCCAGCGGCGCGTCAATCGCGGCGAGATTGTCCGGATCGGTCTTGCCCAGATAGAGACGGTGCAGATCGAGCAGCCGCGCGAGCTCTTGAATCGGCCGGGGGTGATCGTCGACGCGCAGGTCGATGTACCGGTCGTTGAACCCACCATAGCCGCCGCGCGCTCGAACGACCACAAGCGCCGCCGATTCCTGACCGCGCCGGTCCCCTCCGGCGGCCTGGCCTGCCGCCAGGGCCGACACCAACCGGTCGGCCAGATCACCGGATGTCGATTCAAAGGCGCCGGCAAGCGCATCAACCACCTGCGGCCCGGCCAGGATGTTGCCCTGCGCGGCATAGTTCGCGCCGGTGCGGCCGCCGGCCCAGTTGAAACAGCCCGAACCGGTATATGTAAAGGCGCGGCCCTGCACATCGACAATCCCGAACTGGCGCTGGTCAGCATGGGCATCGCCGGCAATGAGCGCTGCGCCGGCCTGCGACGGGGTCAGCCCCTGTCGCAGCATATCCAGCCCTAACGGCCCATAACTGGTGTTTGCCCATGACTGGGTGGCAACCGCCCCCACCCCTGCCTGCGCCCAGGGTACGACCGCGCCAACGCCCAGGAACTTGCTCTCGACGGCAATGCCGAGGTCTCCACTGACGGGGTCCAATGCGACGAGCGAGAAGGTTGAAGGGCGAGCCATTGCATCATCCTTTCGGTTGTGCGGGTTTTTCCGCGGCGATCCGCTCCAACCGGACCAGCGCCTGGGATACTCGCGCCAGCGTTCGGTCACGCCCCAGAATGGCCATGGTCCCGATGAGCGGTGGGGTGACGGTCTTGCCGGTCACGGCGATCCGCAGAATGCCAAAGAACTGGGCCGGCTTGAGATGGAGCTGTTCGGCGGCGGCGCGCAGGCCCTCGTCCATCGGCGCCTCCGCGTCAAAGGATTTCAAGCCGTCGAGCACCTCTCCCGCCATCCGCAGCGCCTGGAGCGACTCGACTGCCGTCATCTTTTGACCGACGAGGAGCCGGGCGTCATACTCGATTTGATCCTTGAAAAGGAAATCGGCCCGGTCGACAATTTCATCCAGCCGCTTGAGGCGGTCCTGGACCAACGGCGCAAGCCGGTACACCGTCGCCCGGTCAGGATTCAGCCCCGCCCGCTGGAGAAACGGCATCAACCGGTCGGTCAGGTCATCCAGGCTGAGTGCGCGGATATAATTCCCATTCATCCACTCCAGCTTGTTCATGTCAAAGACCGCGGGGGATTTCCCGATATGGTCCAGCGTGAAAAGCTCGATCAGTTGCTGGCGGGTAAACAGCTCGGTATGGTCGTCAAAAGACCAGCCTAACAGGGCCATAAAATTGACGAGCGCTTCGGGCAAATAGCCCATCTCGCGAAATTGCGACACCGCCGTCGACCCGTGCCGCTTGCTCAATTTCTTTTTGTCCGCGCCCAGCACGTTCGGCACGTGCCCGATCAGCGGCGGCTCCCATCCGAACGCCTGATAGAGCAAAATGTGCTTGGGGAAAGAGGGAATCCACTCGTCGGCGCGCATGATGTGGGTAATCTTCATCAGGTGATCGTCCACGACGACGGCCATGTGATAGGTCGGAAACCCGTCGGACTTGATGAGTACCTGATCGTCCACGTTCTTGTTCTCGATGGTAATATCGCCGTGGATGAAATCGTGCAGGGTGGTCTCGCCCTCCTGAGGCACGGCGAGCCGGACGACGCGCGGCAAGCCGGCGGCCTCGCGCTGCGCACGCTCTTCCGGGGTGAGGAAGCGACAGCGGAGATCGTACCGGCTCGGCACGTTGCGCGCCTGCTGCTCCTTGCGCATCTCTTCGAGGCGCTCGGACGTGCAGTAACAATAATAGGCGTGGCCCCTGGCGATCAATTCCTGCGCATACTGCTGATAAATCGGCAAGCGGTCAGACTGGCGATACGGTCCATAGGGTCCCCCGACGTCGGTCCCCTCGTCCCAATCCAGGCCGAGAAAGCGGAGCGACTCCATGATCAATTCGAGGCCGTTCTCGACCTCGCGTTCCTGGTCGGTATCCTCGACCCGCAGGATAAACTTGCCGCCCGCGTGGCGGGCCCAGAGCCAGTTAAATAAGGCCGTGCGCAGGTTGCCAATATGCGGGGCGCCGGTCGGCGAGGGCGCATAACGCACCCGGACCTCGGTTCCACCGCTCATATTCTCCATCTAGGGTCCTCCCAAAACAACAAACGTGATTTGTCCTTCCTGAACCGTGACGTGGCGCAGATAGCTCAGCCCGCCCACCTGGGCGCGCACCAGATACTTGCCCGCCTTGAGATCGCCCATCGCCCAGTTTTCGTGCAGGCTGTCGTCCGAATTTACCGGCGCAATCGTCGGGTCCGCATCCCGCCCATACGTCTCCGTATCCTGAATGTAATCCTGCGTGTCGTTATCGAAATAGAGCGAGACGTTGACGCTCCGGATGAAATTGCCTTTCTGGTCCACGACCGCGCCGGCGATAATTCCGTCGCCGGGCAGGGGCCTCATCCAGAGGATCGGGTTGCGGGTGTGCGCATAATCATTGACGCCGAGCCGCACCTCAAAATGGCAGTGCGGGCCGATCGCGACCCCGGTGTCGCCGACCGTACCGATCTGGTCTCCGGCGAGGACATGCTGCCCGAGCTTGACCGAGATATTGCGCATGTGGCCGCACATCGTAAAGATGACCTGCGTACCCAGCGGATGATCGAGCTGGACGACGACGAGATTCCCATAAAAGTTTGTGATGGGACCGCACAGGGATTGCCCATCCGCGCCGCACGCCGGCCCGCTATCATTTCCCGCGACGACGACCGTCCCGTCCGCGGTTGCCAGGAGGGGCGTGCCCAGCGGATTGACAAATTCCTCGCCGTGATGGACCTGGGCGTCGCCATGCGCCGTATCGCCATACAGGTAGGTCCATGCCGGGATATTACTGAAGGCATCGGGGCCGACGGGACGGCCGAGGATGAGATGCTGCTCGAAACTAATCGGCGTGGCGGTGGGTCGCAGCGTCGCCGTCGGGTACGGAGTTTTAGTCGGGATCCGCGTATTGGTCGGGCGCGGGCGGGCGCGCACGGTCTCCGTCGCCCCCGCGTCCTCGGTGGGCGTCGCGGTCGGCGTCTCCGTCCCGGCCGTCGCCGCCAGAATGCGCGGCAGTTGCAAATCCAGCGCCGTGAACAACGACGTGGGAGTGCGAAAGAACAACACGCCAAACAGAATGCATGCGGTACAAACAAACGCCAGGAAACCGATCAAAACGAGAATGCGCCGCTGGCGCCGGCGCGGATCAATATACAATCTTCAAATCACCGATTGGAATTACACTGCTATTCTACGCAATTATACCCTAAATCCAAATCCTTTTCAGGCGCAGGCGAGACCGCGCGAACCCCGTTAAATGAAGCAGCCCGCCGTCAGGCGGGCTGCTTGGAGAAGCGAGAACGAATGAGATAGGCGAGTATACTTCCCGCCGCAAGACTCCCCCCCATTAACGCCAGGGCCATCCACCAGTTGGTCCAGGTCAAGCGCCGCGCCGGGAGCCTGCGCCGAACCACCTGCTGCCGTCCTGCCAACTGCAAATTGTGCCGTAGATGATCGCGAAAAACCGCCGGCGGTCTGACCGGAGTCAGCGCGCGGCTCAATTCCTGCGCCAGAGTGTCATCCAGGTCCGGGTTGCTCATTTTCCCCTCTCTGCTTTTCCAGTTCTTCCCGTAACGCCAACAGGGTGCGATGATAGAGCGACTTGATGGCCCCTTCACTCCGCCCCAGGATCTGGCCGATCTCGACGTTGGACAGGTCGTCCACAAATTTCAATATGAGTAACTGCTGTCGATCGGGAGGCATGCGGCGAATCGCGTCTAGCAGCTCGCGGGCGGCTTCGGCGCGCTCGGCCTGGGTTTGCGGGGTCGCCTCGTGCGAATACAACCCTAGCAGATCGTCCAGCGGCAGTTCCGGGTGCCGGCCGCGGTCACGCCGCCAGTTCGCCAGCAGATTATGCGCAATCCGGTAAAGCCATGCCACAAACGGCGCGCCGCGCTGGTTAAAGGTGGGCATGTGCGCCAGGGCTCGATAGAACACGCGGGCGGTCAGGTCTTCCGCTTCGCGCGTATCCCCGGTGCGATAGTAAAGATACGCATAGATGCGATCGACATATCGCTCGTAGAGGATGGCAAACGCATCGGAATCCTGCTTGGCGCGCTCAATCGTTTCCGTTTCAGGCTCGGCTTGGTCCGAGTGCTCCTGGGGGTACGTGGGTTGTCTCTGCATAATCAAACACCGGGTGAGGGGTAGGGTTGCGTTCGCGCACCCCTGCTCTCAATCGCGGTAAAAGGCAAGGCCAACAGCTTTTGGGCCTGTGTGTACGGCAATCACCGGGCCGATAGTCCCCTTGTAGAATTCGGCGACATTAAAGCGGGCCCGCACCTCATTCTCCAGATAATCGGCCCCTTCGGGGTAGGCCGCATGAAGCACGGTCGCGTGGATGGCCCCGTTCCCTTTTGGCGCAACGCCATGAATTGCCGGAGGATTATTAATCAAGTCGATCAGGCGCGCCATGCCCGCTTTCATGCTGCGCGAGCGCTCCAGGGGCTCGACCAGGCCGTCGGCGATCTGGAGGAGCGGCTTGATGCTAAATACGCCGCCGATAAAGGCCTGCGCATGACCGATCCGGCCGCCGCGGCGCAGGTATTCGAGCGTGTCGAGCAAAAAGACGAGCCGCATGCGCGAATTGAGCGCCAGCATGGCCGCCGCCACCTCTTCGCGTGATTTACCTGCGCGGACGGCGCGCGCCCCTTCAATGGCCTGGAGGCCCATCGCCATCGAAACCGAATTGCTATCGACCAGCGTAATCGGCGCATTGCCGCCAAACTCGGCGTCGATCTGCTTTTTGGCGTTTTGCGCGGTGGCAAAGGTCGCGCTCAATTTTCCGGAAATATGCAGCGAGACAATTTCGTTTCCCGCTTCCAGGACCGGTCGCCAGGCGTGAATGAAATCGGCCGGGGCGGGAGTCGAGGTTGTCGGATGGACCTTTTCGTGATGGAGTTTGTAGTGAAACTCGTCGTTGTTCAGATCGATCTCATCACGATAGCTTTTGGCCCCAAAAATGACATAGAGGGGCACGACGATCAGGTGATACTGTTCCCGCACATGCAGGGGGAGATTCGCGCCGCTATCGGTCACGATTTGAATCATTTTGGCCTCGCTCGGGAAGGGTAAACTAGGGAAATGAGTATACAAAGAAAAAGCGAAATAGGGAAATCATGCCGCTTGCCGCCGCGCCCACTGCACCAGACCGCCAATCCAGACGCCGGCGCCAATGACCATCGCCAAAAGAGTGAGCAGCGCCGCGAGGCCCATCAAAGTTCCGGGAGCGGCGAGCGTGCTCGCGGAGATATTGCACAGCGTCGTCTGCGTGAGGGCGGCGCCCATCCCCAGCGCCACCACGTTCCACAAGCCGTGCGTGGCGAGCCCCACCAGCAGAAACAGGAAAAAGCGCCGGGGTCTGCCGCGGACGAACCAGGCGTACCAACCGACGCTAATGGTCGTCGTCGTGGCAATGTGCATGAGCGAAGTGCCGGCGCGGATCGTCATGATCGCCGCCCATTCGATTGCGGCGCAATCGCCGCCGGTCTGAGAGGTGACGCTGCCGCTTCCATTCAGCAGGTTCTCGGTGAACGCATAGCCGGCCCCTGCCGCCAGGCCCCACAGGAGCGCCTGCGCCGCAGTCGGTTTGGACCGCGCGATCGTAATCGCCGGCGCGAGGGATTTCAAAAGCTCTTCGACGACCGGGACGACCCCGCTGATAAAGAACACCGCCGCCGCGCCCACCAGGATCGTCAGGAGCGGTTGATTTTGCAAGGACTGGAGCAGGAAATCCAGATTCCCGCCGCGCAGCCCTGATTGGAGCTGGCGCGCCAGTTGCTGAAAACGATCCACGCCCAGTATCAGCGCCGCGCCGATCACGACCACGACTACAATCGCCACGCCGGCCAGTAATTCCAGCACCACCGCGGGCACAATCGTGCCCAACCCGCCCCAGGTTAATTGGGCCACGAGCGTGGAACCGGCTACCGGCTTGAGCCGGCGCAGTGCATAGGCCAGCGCCGCCAGGGACATCATCCCGGCGGCGAGCACATGCCAGGGAGGAAAGAGATAGACCGGCGCCACCCGGAACCACAGCACGGCGACCCCCAGCAGTACCACAATCAAAAACAGCACGAGGAAAATCCGGGCAGGGGGAAGGCGTAATTGCGGCGCGGCGCGGCGCCGTAACAGGGGAATCGCCACGTACAGGACCAGCCCCCCGTAGACCAATGCCATGCCCGTCAACGCGGCAATCAGCGTGTTCGTCGATAACGCGTCCTGTTTTTGCATGAACGGGACAATCAGATACGCCAGCACTCCACATAGAGCGGCCAGCGCCAGCACTCCACCGAACAGCACCCCCAGAATGGCAGACGCCGAAGGCGAAGCGGGAGGGGTAACCGGCGATGCGGGGGGCGCATCCGGCGGCGCAAGGATGACCGCGGGCGGGGGCGTTTCCGGATCGGGACTAACGATTGTCGAATCGTTGCTCTCTATCATATTTTACCTGCCTACTCTTTGTTTAACCACGACCAGAGCTCGCGCCTCTAAGCAGTTCATGTAGTAAAAGGGCTGCCCCTCGCTTGTCGAGCGGCTCGTTGTTGTTGCCGCACTTGGGCGACTGGATGCACGAGGGGCATCCGTATTCACACGGGCATTTCTCGATGGTTTCGAGCGTCACCCGCCAGAGCGATTCCAGGAGCGAAAACCCTTTTTCCGCAATCCCGATGCCGCCGGGGAAACCGTCATAGATAAAAATCTGCGGTTTGGCCGTGTCGATATGGGCCGCGGTCGAAAGCCCGCCGATATCCCAGCGGTCGCACATGGCAAAGAGCGGCAGCATCCCGATACACGCATGCTCGGTGGCGTGCAGCGCGCCGGGCAGGTCACAGCGCGCCCGGATCAGCGCACGCACAATCGACTCCGGGATGTCCCACCAGACCGCTTTGGTGTCGAAATCGCGCGGGGGATATTCCAAATCGACGATGGATAACACCTCTTCCGTGTACTGGCGCTTGCGGCGGAAACCGAGCAACTGCTCGGTCACGCGCACGTCGCCGAAATAGGCCATGCTGGCCCCGACCGACTGGTGGTGCTGCGAGCGAATAATCCGCGTCTCGCTCGTCTGGCGCGGTTCCGTATAGTAATCGATATCGACCGGCTTGAGATAAGCCACGCCGGCTTCCATGTCCAGCCTGGTCACGAGGTAGGATTCGGCCTGGTGGAGATAGACGGCGCCTTCATAGACCCGCATCAGGGCCGAGGCGGAATCGATCTCTTCCATCTTTTGAAAGTTCCGGCGCTCGTTCACCAGCGCAATGGTCTGGTCCGACGCCGTGCGCAGGCTGACCTTTTCGGCCGGATAGCCCAGTCCCCGATAAAACCAGCGCTCATTGCGATAGTCGAGCACGCCGGCGCGTTCCAGCCGGATCATCGCCTCGACAAAGCCCGGCCCGAACAGGTCTTCGTCGGCGTTCGTCAGCGGAAGCTCGAACGCCGCGCAGGGGAGATGCTTTTCGAGAATATAGGGATTGTCGGGATAGATGAGCGCGTGCTCGACCGGTTTGGCAAAGAGCATCTCCGGGTGGCGCATAAAGAACTGGTTGAGCGGGTCATCGAGGCCGACGAGAATCGAGAGACTGTCCTGCGTCCCCCGCCCGGCGCGGCCCGATTGCTGCCACAGGCTGGCAATCGTTCCGGGATAACCCACCAGCACGGTGGCGTCGAGATAGCCAATATCAATACCCAGTTCCAGCGCGTTGGTCGCGGTGACGCCGCGCAGTTGCCCGGAAAAGAGGGCGCGCTCGATCTCCCGCCGCTGCTCCGCCAGGTATCCGGCGCGATACGAACGAATCTGGTCCACCAGCTCGGGGTCGGTCTTTTTGAGCTGTTCGCGCGCGTAAAAGAGAATCAGCTCGGCCAGCTTGCGAGCGCGGGCAAAGGTGATATTGCGCATCTCGCCGCGCACGAGCGCGGCAAAGAGCGACGCCGCTTCCGAGTTGGCGCTGCGCCGGATGCTCTTGGCCTCGTCGATGATCGGCGGATTCCAGAGGACAAACTCTTTGGCGCCGCGCGGCGCGCCGTCCACATTGACGACCTCGACCGGCCGCCCGGACAGGCGCGCAATGTGCTCGCCCGGATTGGCAATCGTCGCCGAGCAAAAGATGAACTGGGGCCGGTCGCCGTAAAACTCGCAGATGCGCCGGAGGCGGCGGAGGACGCATGCAACCTGCGAGCCAAAGACGCCGCGATAGATGTGCGCTTCGTCGATGACGACATAGCGCAGGTTGGCGATGAAATCCGCCCACAGCCCGTGATTGGGAAGAATACCCACTGAGAGCATGTCAGGATTGGTGAGGATGATTCGCGCCGACTTGCGCAGCTTGTTGCGCTCCGTCCGGTCCGTATCGCCGTCGTACGCGCCGAACAGGAGCTTGTGCTTGTCTAATTTAGCGTTCAGCTCGTCCAGCGAGCGAAGCTGGTCCTGCGCGAGGGCCTTGGTCGGAAAGAGATAGATCGCCCGCGCGCGGGGGTCGGTCAGCGCCGCTTCAAGGACCGGAACGTTATAGCAGAGGGTCTTGCCGCTCGCCGTGCCGGTGGCGACGACGACATCATGCCCGTCGCGCGCCAGGTCAATTGCCTGCGCCTGGTGGGTATAGAGCTTGTGGACGCCGTTCGCCCGCAGCGCCGCGCCGAGGATCGGATGGAGAGGCCGGGCGAGCCGGTCATAGCTCGGGGCGCGCGAGCCGAGATGCTCCACGTGGACGATCTGGTCACGATAGGCTTTGTCCGATTTAATTTGCGCGAGAAATTGGGCAGGGGTCACGGAATTTTAGATTTCGGATTGCGGATTCCAAAGAGTGTCGCGTGAATGCGAGAACGTATCGTCCTCTAGTTTAGCACAAAAAGCGCGCAAGTGCTTTGCGCGGTGAAACGGTTGCACCGGTCGTAATCCGGTTACCGCTTGTGCATTGCTTCACAATCGCTTCGACCGGATTTTGACTATTTCTTGCAGACAGTTTAGACTGGTTCTATCTAGAGTCAATATAGTAATAGGTTCCCGAAAACGAGGAGGTTTTATGGGACGCTTAGAAGGCAAAGTAGCTGTCATCACCGGGGCCGGTTCCGGGATGGGGCGCGCAATGGCGAACCTGTTCGCCAAAGAAGGGGCCAAGATTGTCGCGGGCGAATGGATGGACAAGACGCTCGCCGAGGTCGTCGCAGAGGTCCGAGCGGCCGGCGGGGAGATTACCGGCGTCAAGACCAACGTGGCCGATCAAGCGCAGGCCGAGAATCTCATCAATACCGCGGTCAAGACCTACGGCCGGCTCGACGTTCTGTGCAACAATGCCGGCGTCATGGACCTGAACGCGGGGGTCGGCGAAGTGACCAACGAGATTTGGGAACGTGTGATGAGCATCAACCTCTACGGGCCGATGTACCTGACCCGGTGCGCGGTCCCGGTCATGCGCCAGAACGGCGGCGGCTCGATCGTCAATACGGCCTCGGTGGCCGGGTTGGAGGGCGCGGCGGCGGGCGTGGCCTACACCGTCTCCAAGCACGGGCTCGTCGGATTTACAAAGAACACCGCGTGGCGCTACTGGCCCGAAGGGATTCGCTGCAATGCCATCGCCGCCGGCGCCGTCGAGACCAACATCATGAACAGCGTCGACCCGACTAAGATGGACCCCGAGGGGAGCAAGCGGTGGGGCGTCTATTACCAGGTCATTCCTGGCCAGCTCAAAGCGCTCGATATCGCCAACCTGGCGCTCTTCCTCGCCTCCGACGAATCCAAAATGATTAACGGCGCCATCATCCCGGCCGACGCAGGATGGACAGCCGCCTAACAGGACAACCGGTCGATAGTTTGACTCAAAAAGAGCGCCACGGCTTGAGCTGTGGCGCTCTCATCATATTAACGGTGTTGGCGCAACCAAGATTGAGCGGGAGGGCCCGATGAGACGAGAATGCGCGAATGCGATCAAACCTCAGATCATGCTCGGGTTGCTTGCTGTCGTGATACTCACAGGCTGTACGGCCTGGGGATGGGGCGCGACGCCGACCCCAACACTCGAACCTTCTCTGATTGATTCGAGTATCCTGACCGGTATTCCCTGTGTAGCTCCTTGTTGGTATGGTCTAGAGATTGGGCGCTCAACCAAGTCGGATATCCTCGCGGTGGCGCAAACGCTCTCTTTTGTCGATCCCAAGAGTTTTCCTGAAGAACCTGTCTATTATTGGGATCTCGCGAAGCAAGCGAATACCGTAGGCACACAAATTAGCTTGAGGTGCCGACAACCGGAAGATAGTTCGTGCGTGAGTCTGGTTGTCGTCAACAATGTGCTAAAACAGATTTATGTATCTCCACC
>JBAVQS010000040.1:0-8230 GCA_049694275.1 Anaerolineae bacterium
CGCGGCCCTCCATCATCGGATTGCCGATGTCGATGTAATCCCCTTCGTCCAACCCAACCTGATCGATAGAGAGCAGCGGGCGACCGGGGAGCAAGCCCTTGATGGTCTGCCCGAGGCTCTGCGCATAGTCGCGGCCGAGAATCAGAATCATCGGGCGGTCCGCCGGAATGTCGTGCATGGCGAAATCGGCCAACCCCTGAGCCAGGTTCTGCAGACGCGCATAATCCAGCGCTCCTGCGACATCTACGGCGATGGCGGCATTCTCCGTCCGCAGATCAATCTCCATCCGGGTCAACGCGCCGCGGATCGCATCGGGAATTGAGGCCGCGCTGCCAATCTGGGGACGCACCACCGGAATATTCTTGAGGGGCAGAATCTCGCGCTCGGCCCAGATAGTGGACCCGCTGAGGGTTACAGTCTGGGAGCTGGCGCCGATGACTGTGGCGCGGATCGTCTCGGGTGGCTCGACTACCTCCATCTGCTGAATCGTCGGATTCTCGCGCAAGGCCAGGCCAAAGAGCGGGCCCATATCGTCGTGGACTGTGACCGATTCGAGGGTGACGGAGGTGAGGGGATGATAGAAATAGTGGCCGATGCCCCCCGAGATAAAGAGTTTCGTATCGCGCCCTGAGAGAGCCATCGGCGGAGTGAGCATGACCTGATGGGCCAGCGTCGATTCACGGCCCTCGATCAACTCGACCGTCAGCTCGGCCAGGATCGCACAAAAGGCGCGCAGGGGGCCCAGTTCCACGCGCTGGCCCACCGTGATGGGGAGCGAGTGATACTGGATGATGTGCCGGGCCGGCTCGGCGATGTGCCGCACCTGGAGCGAAGCATGGTCAATCTCGATAATTCGCCCGCCCACGTTCATGGCGCTCGCGGCCAGGGTATTACCGAGTTCGAATATCGCCGCATTCGCGCTCCCGCCGCCGATATCGACGTTCGTTACACGTGCATAATGCTCGCGGGACCAGGCCGCCGCGCCGCTCCCGCGCCCGGCCATTTGCGCCTCGACCCGCGGTCCGGCGACGGTGACGACAAACTCGCCTGCGTACCGCCCGAGCGCCTGAAGAATCTCGGCGGCATTCTCTTTTTTGGCGATCTCGCCAGTCACGATCACCGCCCCGGTCTCGACCTGCCTGGGATCAACGCCGGCGCGCTGGTATTCCTTGTTCACAATCGCTTCGAGCGCAGACACGTCGACACGGTCGCGCCCGGCGAGGGGGGTGAAATAGATGGGGGATTCGTAGAGGATACGGCGGTCGGCGATCCCGATGCGCGGGACCTGCATCGCGGGCGCGATATTTCGCAGCGCGATCCATGAAAAAACGATCTGCGTGGTGGTGGTCCCCACGTCGAGCCCTACACTCAAGAGTTCGCGCGGCTCGCTCATGGGCGACTCAACGTCCCTTTTTGAATGTGACCTTGCCGCCGACCGCGAGCTCGTCGACGATGGCCATGATGACCGCATCGGTTGGCGTCTCTTTGGTCACGTTGGTCTGGCGCGCGGACGAGCCCTGGGCAATGAGGACCAGATCGCCCTCTCCCGCATCCACCGTATCGACGGCGGCAATCGGTTTGCCAACCAACTCGTTCTCGGCAGTGGCTTCACGCACGATCAACAGCTTGCGGCCGGTCAATTTCTCGTCTTTGATTGTCGACACGATCGTGCCAACGACACGTGCAATCAGCATAGGTTATCCTGCGAAATATGTAAGGGGGTGGGAGAATACAAAACTAGCCCAAATAGTCTCGCAGCTTGCGACTGCGGAGAGGATGGCGCAGTTTGCGCAGCGCCTTGGCTTCAATCTGCCGAATTCGCTCGCGGGTGACGCCGAATGCCTGCCCCACCTCTTCCAGCGTTCGCGTCTGACCATCCCGCAGCCCAAAGCGAAGCTCGAGCACTTTGCGTTCGCGCTCGCTAAGGCCGTCCAGAATATCCTGCATCTGTTCTTTGAGAAGTTGGCGCGAGGCCTGGTCGACAGGGCCGGGCACCGATTCGTCCTCGATGAAATCGCCCAGCGATGAATTCTCTTCCGTGCCAATCGGCATCTCGAGCGACATCGGCTCTTGCGCAATTTTCATAATCCGGCGAATCTTGCCGGCCGCCCGTTTGAGTTTGCGATCGAGCATGGGATCAAGGGCTTCGCCTTCTGCCTGCGCCTCCAGAATGGAGCGGCGTTCCTCGGCCGGCAGGATATCCATCTCCAACGCAATCTCTTCCGAAGTGGGCTCGCGTCCCAGCTCTTGCTGCAAACGCCGGGAGACGCGAATCAGGCGATTGATCGTCTCGACCATGTGCACCGGAATCCGAATCGTGCGCGCTTGATCCGCAATCGCCCGCGAAATGGCCTGGCGAATCCACCAGGTCGCATAGGTGGAGAATTTATAGCCCTTGCTATAGTCGAACTTTTCCACGGCGCGCAAGAGGCCAATGTTCCCTTCCTGAATCAGATCAAGAAAAGACATTCCCCGGCCAATATACCGCTTGGCGACGCTCACGACCAGGCGCAAATTCGCCTCGGCCAGTTGGCGTCGCGCGAGCTCGCCGGCCACTACATCATTCTTGAGCTTGGACGCCTTTTTGCTATCGAGGCCCGACTTTTTGAGCGCCTGCTGCGCGGTATAACCGCGCTGCATCCGCTCGGCCAGCCGGGCCTCGTCGGGCGGCGCGAGGAGGGGGACCCGCCCAATTTCGCGCAGGTACATGCGCACCGGATCGCCTCCGGCTTCAATCCCGATCGTATCAATAGAGAGTGCCTCTTCCGGTTCGGCGCCTAAATCCCCGGCCTCGAGCGCATTGGCCGCAGCCGCTTCCACTTTGATCTTGACGTTCTTTTCTCCGAGCAACTTGTGCAAATCGGCGAGCAGCCCCGGGTCTTCGTCAATATCCGGGTACTCTTCACGAATCTCGTCAAGCGTGAGACGTTTCTTGGAACCGGCCTTGGCGACCAGGCGGTCCAGCACTACGTCCATATCCGGTAGGTCGGGCCCTTCTCGCCGATTCGGCGGCAAAGTCGTTACCAGGGTCAGCAGCGGCTCCGGCCCAAGGTCTTCGGGCGCAGCCACCTTGATATCAGCTTTGACTTGAGAATGAGTTTTGGAATTTAAAGTTTTCTTGACCATCTCTGCCTCCAACTTGTCCCAGGTCCCGGCAAGATTGCTATCTCTATCGGATAATAGCCTGGGTCAGGAACAAGTTGTCGAAGGGCTAACTCCAGGATATCAGTGGTGATGAATTTCTCAACATGGTTCGGCGGCTGAGCGCGCGCTGCGCTTCGGCGATCCGTTTGCCGAGCCGTGCGGCGCGTTCTTCCAACTCTGTGCGCTCTGCGGGAATCGCCTCGGCCAACGCATACTGGAGCTGCATCAATTCATCGCGGTCGTGCTGCAATCGCATCCGGTAGGCAGCCACTTCCAGTTCGCGCGCGGCCTCCGCCTCTTCAAATGGATACTGCTTACCGGCTTGCCGGAGACGGTCTGCCTCGTCGCGCGTCGCCCCGCTCAAACCGTCCAGAAACTCGTCTGCATCGAATTCGGCGGCGGTTGAATTATACCGCTGAAATGCCCGCCACAACTCGCGTGCAATACCATCCCTAAAATCCTCTTCGGCCAGGAACTGCACTCGCGAGAGCAGCGCCGGATAGGCCAGGATGAGAGAAAATAGGTGCTCGTGATATTTCGCGCCGGGATGCAGCGGCGCCGCCGGGACCGCGGTAGACTGGGTCGGATTTTTTTTGACATTCGGCAAACGCGTCTCGATCTGCGCCAGAATCGTTCGTTCATCCTCGCGGACCAACCGGGCCAATTCCTGGGCATAATGCCGTCGCTGAATGTCGTCCTTCATTTCGGCGATCACCGGGAGCAACCGGCGAATCGCCTCAAAGCGCCCATCGCTGTTGCGCAAATCCAGATCGCGCGTCTGCGCCTGTAAATAATAATCGATCAGGGGGACTGCATGCTGGACCAGGTCCTGCCACAATTTCCGATCCTGCAGAATCACTTCGTCGGGATCACGCCCCATGGGAATCTGGATGATTAACAATTCGGCGTCGAGCCGCTCCTGGTAGCTCAACATCCCCGGTCCCACCGGAATGGGAACCTGCTTGCCCCTGAGCGCCTGTCGCGCCAATTCCAGGCCGCGCTCGGTCGCCGCCGCGCCGGCCACATCCGCATCGAGCGCCAGCGCATAACGTTTGGTCAGGCGTTGTAACTGCGACAATTGCCTTTCGGTCAGCGCGGTGCCCATCGCGGCGATCACGTTCTTGAAACCTTCCTGGTGCGCAATGATGACATCCGTATAGCCCTCGACGATAACCGCGAGCTTGTCTGCGCGAATGGCGTCTTTCGCCTGGTCCAACCCATAGAGCACCTCGCTCTTGGTAAAGAGCGGCGTCTCTGGCGAATTGAGGTACTTGGGCTGGTCATCCCCCAGCGTCCGAGCCCCAAACCCGATGGTCTCGCCCCGCCGGTTGCGGATGGGAAACATGAGCCGCCCTCTGAATCGGTCGTGGTATCCGCCGCCGGTCTCATTGGGGGTAATCAAGCCGGCGCGCGCAATGTCTGCGACCTGGTAGCCCTTGCCGACCAGATGCGCTTGAAGACTGTGCCACTCTTTAAGCGAAAAGCCTAACTGGAAATTCTCGATGGCTATCGCATGGATCTGTCGACGGGCGATATAGTTCCGAGCATATTGAGCATCGGCATGATGCAAGAGCAAATAGTGAAAATAACTCGCCGCCGCCTGCTGGATCTCGAGCAACAACTTGTGGCTGTCGTCGGCGCTGGATTCGCGATGCAGCTCGACGCCGGCGCGCGTCGCCAAAAGCTTGAGCGCATCGGCGAACTCGAGGTTCTCCCGCTTCATCACAAAATTGAAAATATCGCCGCCGGTGCTGCATGCGCCAAAACAGTGCCAGCTCTGCGTATCGGGAAAAACATAAAAAGCGGGGGTGCGCGTGTTTTGATGAAACGGGCACATGCCGGAAAAAGCGCGTCCGGATTTGCGCAGCTTGACCGTCTCGGAAATCAAATCGACGATATCCAGTTTCTGCTTGATCAGATCAATATCGCTCACGCTTTTAAAGGGGGCGAATCTGCAATCCTGCGGTTATGCAAAGAAGGAGATGTCGCGTTGCTCCCAGCCCTTGACCGAACACCGACTATCCCTCGCGGCTGCATATTGGCACAACTCAATACCTTTGTCAAGACACCTGGATAAACTTTTAGTATCGCGGCGGCGCGCTTTTAAAAAAGATGGGGGCGAGAATGGTCCCGCCCCCATGCGATGAGGTTCGCGTCCTTTAAGCAAGGACCTGACTCTACTTACTTGTCCTTGCTCACCTTTTCGATTGCCGCCTGCGCCGCCGCTAACCGCGCCACGGGGACGCGATAGGGCGAACAGGAGACATAGTTATTGCCGATCATGTGGCAGAACTCGATTGAGCTCGGGTCACCCCCGTGCTCACCGCAGATGCCCACTTCCAGGTTCGGGCGCGTCTTGCGCCCTTCGCTGACGGCGATCTGCATCAAGCGACCCACGCCGTTACGATCCAGCACCTGGAACGGGTTTTCGGGCAGGATCTTGTCTTCGACATACTTGAGCAGGAACTTGCCCTCGGCGTCGTCGCGCGAATAACCGAATGTCGTCTGGGTCAGATCGTTTGTGCCAAAGGAAAAGAACTCTGCGAATTCGGCGATGGCGCCTGCGGTCAATGCGCCGCGCGGAATTTCGATCATCGTGCCGAGCTTGTACCGAACCTCGACGCCCTGTTCCTTGAGCACCTGCTCGATCACCGGCTTGAGCACGTCGAACTGGTTCTTGAGCTCGTTGACATGGCCCACAAGGGGGATCATGACCTCCGGCCGGGGATCCTTGCCGGCCTTTTTCAGTTCGGCGGCCGCTTCAAAGATCGCGCGCACCTGCATGACCGTAATCTCGGGCATGGTGATGCCGAGACGGCAGCCGCGCAGGCCGAGCATCGGGTTTTGCTCGTGCATCCCCTCAACGGCGCGCAAGAGTTCACGCGCTTCGTCAAGGGTCATTTTTTGGGTTAGCGCCCCGCTTCCTACTACAACTTCTTGCTCACCGCGCTCTTCAGCGCGCGCGACCGTCACGGCCAATTCTACATAGTTGGGCAAGAATTCGTGCAGCGGAGGATCGATCAAGCGAACGACAACCGGCAGGCCGTCCATCGCGTTGAGAATGCCAATAAAGTCTTGTTTCTGAATAGGCAGCAACTGGTCAAGATACGGTTGGCGTTCTTCCGCATTCTTGGCCAGAATCATCTTTTGCACAATCGGCAGCCGCGCAATTTCAAAGAACATGTGCTCGGTGCGGCAGAGACCGATGCCCTGGGCGCCAAACTTGCGAGCGAGCACGGCGTCGCGTGGATAGTCGCCATTCGCCCACACCTGGAGCCGTCGAATCTCATCGGCCCAGCCCAACAGGGTCTGGAGATCGATTTCCTTCTCAAAGTCGGGTGGGATGGTTTTGACCTCACCGGCAAAGACCTGGCCGGTGGTGCCATCAATCGAAATCGGGTCGCCTTCATGGATCGTGCGCCCTTTGGCGGTGAATATCTTGGCGCCCTCGTCCACGCGAATGTCTTCACAGCCCGCCACACAGGGCAGGCCGGCGCCGCGTGCGACGACCGCCGCATGGCTGGTCGCTCCGCCGTGCTGGGTCAGAATGCCCTTGGAGGCATACATGCCATGCACGTCTTCGGGAGAGGTCTCGTAGCGAACCAGAATGATGCTCTTGCCCTGCTTGCCGAGGCGCTCCGCGGTGTCGGGATCAAAGATAGCCAGACCACTCGCGGCGCCTGGCGAGGCGTTGAGGCCCTTGGCCAGAAGGTCGCCGCGGTTCGCCGCTTCTGTCTTGGCATGCTCGTCAAAGCGTGGCATCAACAATTGGACCACGTGCGCCGGCTCGACGCGCTGAACCGCTTCCTTCTTGGTGATAAGACCTTCATTCACCATTTCCACCGCAATCCTGACGGCGGAACTTGCAGTACGCTTGCCGGTGCGCGTCTGGAGCATGTAAAGCTTACCACGCTCGACCGTGAACTCGAGGTCTTGCATCTCGCGGTAATGCTTTTCCATCTGCCGACCGAGACCGCGGAATTGCTCATAAACCTCGGGCATGACCTCTTTCATCTGGGCGATTTTGAGCGGGGTGCGAATACCGGCCACCACATCTTCGCCCTGCGCATCCGCCAGGAATTCGCCATAGAGCTCGTTCTCACCGGTCGCCGGGTTGCGAGTAAATGCCACGCCTGTGCCGGAATCGGAACCCATGTTGCCAAAGACCATCGTCACCACGTTGACGGCGGTGCCCAGATTATCGGGGATCTTGTTGATCCGGCGATAATCTACCGCGCGCTTGCCCATCCAAGAGTCAAAGACGGCCTTGATGGCTTTGTGCAGCTGGTCGTACGGGTCTTCCGGAAATCCCTCGCCGAGCTCGGCCTTGTACATTTCCTTGTAGCGCACGACGACCTCTTTGAGTGCATCGGCGTCAAGATCCGTATCCTGATGGACGCCGCGTTCTTCCTTCATGCCGTCAAAGATGCGGTCGAACTTTTTGCCTTCGATATCCATGACAATGCGCCCGAACATCTGGATAAAGCGGCGATACGCGTCATACGCGAACCGTTCATTGTTGGTTAACGCGGCCAGACCATGGAGCGTCTCCGAATTCAACCCGAGGTTCAGGACAGTATCCATCATGCCCGGCATTGAAAATTTCGCGCCGGAGCGCACCGAGACCAGGAGCGGGTTCTTGGCGTTGCCAAATTTCTTGCCCGATGTGCGCTCGGTCTTTTTCATCGCTTCGAGCACCTCATCCCACATTCCCTTCGGGAATTGACCCTCATGGGCGCTCGTATAGTTGCATGCCTCGGTGGTAATCGTAAAGCCGGGAGGAACCGGCAGTCCGGCGCGCGTCATTTCCGCCAGACCGGCGCCCTTGCCTCCGAGCAGATCGCGCATGTCCTTGTTGCCCTCTTTAAAGAGGTAGACCCACTTGGTGGTCTTGGCCTTGGGGGCCTTGGCACGCGCCGCCGGCCGTTTGGCCGCGGGCTTGCCCTTTTTCGCTAGAGTCTTGACAGCCATTGTTACTCGATCTCCTTCGGTATTATTTCACATCTGCAGATTTGACAGCCCGCCGGGGGTCAACCACCCGTTGATACATTCCAGGCGGATCCGTTATCCAAATCGCTTTTGCTTT
>JBAVQS010000041.1:0-10967 GCA_049694275.1 Anaerolineae bacterium
CGCTCGGCTTGGTTGTTGTCAAAGGGCACCTTAAAATCATACATGAACGCCAACGTTTCGCGCTTGTGCGTCTTCAACCGATCGAGCAGGTTCTTGGGCGGGCTTTGCTTCCGGCGGCCCCTTTTGCCGGGAGTCGTTTCGACTTCCCCCAGCGGTGGGTTGAACTGGAAACCTTGCTCAATCAACTGATCATAGTGCGTCTCAAAGGCAGCGATCTGTTGGGTCTCCAAGTGATCTTGGAGCGGATGCGCCTGCGCCACCGCCGTTTTGATCTCCACCAGGAGCGCGGCCATCTCACCCACCCAGGCTTGCGGATAGCGCTCCGCCATGAACTTTAGTTCGCGGAGATGATGGGCATTGCACAGTGCGTGCGTCGCGTTGGAATACTTGAAGTACGCCGACCAATGATCATGCACGGCCGTCCCCCTGAACTTGGGCAAGACGTCGATCACGTCCATCGCAGCGGAACCGCGTTGGGGATGGATCGCATAGTGGGTGAGGTGTGCGGTACTGGCGGAATGCAACCATTCCAAGTGCCCGTCCACGCGCATCCCCGTCTCATCAAAGTTCACGACGGGTTCCTGATGCGTGAGCTGCGCTTTCACCCGCGCATTGACGGGCGCCACGCATTCCGCCAAGACAGCATTCGCCTCGACCACGGTGCCCTCGCCTAGCGGCTGGTCGTACAAGTCGTCCAAGATCTGCTGGGTGCGTTCGAGCGGAATCAAGTGGTATTGGTTGAAGTAGACCGCTTGCGCTTTGATCTGCGGACCGTATTGCACGGGCTGCGTGACCGCGTCGGGAAACTCCGCCGTGCTGGAGTGCCCACACTGTGGGCACTGCTTGATCTCGGCTTGGTGTTCGGTCACTTCGACCTGCACGGGCGGGAGATCAAACACCTGGCGTTTCTCGTAGCCGCGAACGACCACCCCTTCGAGGGACACCTGGCAGTGTGGACAGCGCGTGAGCCGATGCATCCGCGTGTGCTGGGGCTGCGCGACCGCACGGAGGGTCTGGCCCGGATGGCCAGGTTGCCCACCGCTTTTCTTGCCGCTGGGGCTTCGAAGATTGTGCGGGTGAGGTTTCTGCAGGCCATCACTGGAGGGCGGTTTGCTACTGTTCTGGCTGTTCTTGGCCAACTGGTCTTCCAAGGCTTGCATACGCGCTTCGAGCAGACGAATGACGGTGACCAGTTCATCTACCAGAGCCAGCATCGCGTCTTCGCCTTGCTGGTAGGCGGCCTGCACTTGTTCGTGAGTAGGTAACGGGGAAGGTGTCATTGCCTCCATCTATACTGGATGTTGGTGTGCATTACCATACCAAACTCGTCAAAGATTGGTAGCGCCTGAGCAGTAACTAAAAATCTTTGAATCCAGAGAAAAGGACAGCTGATAATTGTATCAAAGAAGAGGGGGAGGGTCAAAAGCAAACCATTATAAGAACAAATGTCCTATTTGTCAACTATTTTTTCGATTTTGCTCCGGATTTCCTGTGTGAGCGCCGTTTCGAGTGTTGCGGCACAGGTCTCGAAAAGCCGCATACTCTCTTCAAACTCTCGCCTCACTCGCTCCCAATCGGCTGATTCCAGCCGGGCGAGCGCCTGGGCCAGCACCCGCCTGGAGAGGGCCTGAGAAAAGACCATCCCTGCCGGTTGTGCCTGTGCAATCGTTCCCTCCGCTCGGGCGATCGCCTCCTCTACATGTCCACTCGCCAACAAAAGCTCGGCATGGGCCGCGGAGAACCAATCCGAGAAATAGAGTTGGCCCCCGGCTGCCTGCGCGATCCGGTCCGCCCGATCCATGCTAATCAATGCTGCATCATAATCACCCAGGCGGCAGTGCGCCCAGCCCTCGAATCCATTCGAGATATAGAGCAGCAATTGGTCGCCCACTCGCTCGGCCGCCTCGCGGCAGGCGCGGCTCTCCGTCAGCATCCGCGGATAATCTCCGCATTCCAGCATAACGATGGCCGTAAAGATATGGCTGTCGCCCAGTCCAGTCCACGTCCCCAACTCTCGTGCGCGGTCCAGCGCATGCCCAATCTGTTCCAGCCCTGCCTCAATCCTCCCCTGCATCGCCCGCGAGACGCCCAGAAAGCCCACCGCGAGCACCCATTCATACCAGTTGCTCGTCTCTTGCAACACCGGCGCCGCGCGGGCAAGGAGCGGCTCTGCCTGCGCCATGTGTCCCTGCGCGACGAGAGCGCGGCCAATCACGTTGCCCGCAATCTGTCCCAGTTCCGGGTCTCCGATCCCGGCCTCCGCCATCGCCAGGACCTCTTGCAGATAGCCTATCGCTTCCGCCGGACGGCTCGAATGCAGCAAGGCATCACCCATCCAGAAATGGAGCCGCGAGAGGCGCAGGGCATCTCCCTCGACCGGTTCGAGCGCCTTGAGTATCGATTCCGCGTCCTGCAATCGTGCAAGGCTTGCTTCGGGTCCATCCAGCCGCAGCGCGACGTTCATGAGCTTGACGACCGTGTCAACGCGTCGGCGCTGCACATCGGGGCTTTCAGGTAACCTGGCGAGGGCGTCGAGCGCGTCGAGATACTGTCGCCGCGCCTCGGGATAACCAAAGATGCGGGCGCTGACATCGCCGGCGCGGATCGCATATTCGCTGGCGGCGAGATAGCGACCCGAGTTCAAGTAGTGACGAGCGAGCTCGGCCGCGTGCTCGTCCAGGTGGTCAGCGTCAAGCCGCTCGATGGCCTCAGCCACCCGCTCGTGAATCTCGCGCCGCGTCCTGAGGAGCAGTGTGGTATAAGCCGATTCCTGAATCAGCGCATGTAAGAAAAGCCCGGCGGGCTCTTGCTCCGCCAGGCGGTGGATTAACTGGGCGCCTTCAAGTTGGATCAGGCGATTTTCCAATGTGGAATCAGGAACGCTCGACGCGAATGTACTTTTATATCTGTGTTCATCGGTGTCCATCTGTGGTTTCACTCCAGGCCAAATGCGCCTAACCTCCAGCCGGGGCATATTCACGCGCTTTCAGGCCGGTAGGGCGCCAGTTCCTCGATATCCCCGACAAATTCGGGCAGATTCGTGTCCCCCAGCATCTGGCGGATGGCCGCGTTCTCGCCCGTGTGATACCAATAGTGATAGAGGACGCGCTGGAGCCGCGAGCCGATCGAATAGGGGGAGGGCTTGCCCTCATAGATGTACGGCTTCTGGAGCCCGGCCGTCGTCAACTGATCGAGAAACTCATCCGCAGCGCTCGTGACCGTGCGCCACGCCTCCCCCATCTCGGCGAGCGAGGGGGTCGTCGCCGGCTTACCATAGGCTACGAGCTCATTCAGGCGCGGGACGAGAACCTTGCCCTGCATGTGATAAAGCCAGTAGCGCTGCTCGTGCCAGGCAAGGTGGCCGACGTTCCAACTGATACAGTTCATCGGGAGGAAGCGTTTGCACGCTTCCTCTTCGGTCACGCCTTCCAGCCCGCGCTGAAACTCGCTGCGGGCAAAGCGTAATTGTAAAACGAGTGGATGTGGCATATGGGTACCTCCTCACACTTCACGGAAAAAGAGCAGGTCCATTCTTGTCGGTTCGCAAGATGTGGAATAACAGATGGCCTCCGGGGGAAGAGTATAGCACGGTTTGGGGTGTTGTGGAGGGGAAAGGCGCAGGTGTCGTTTACGGATGCAGCTTTTCATTCCGCTCCAGCATCTCGATAAATTGCTGAATTCGCCTGGCGCGTGTCTCTGCCTTTTTGGCGGTTTGAATCCGGTAAAGAATTGCATAGTGGTTTCCGCTATCCAGCGTCGCAAAGAAGGATTGGGCCTTGACGTTTTTGTTCAGTTCGGCCTGAAAATCGTCCGGCACGGCGGCGCGGCGCTGTGAGTCATACGCGGCCTCCCAGCGCCCGTCTTGTTTGGCGCCCTCGACTGCTTTGAGCCCGGCCGGTTTCATTTTGCCGCTTGCAATGAGCGCTTCCGCCTTCTCCTGGTTGACCCTGGACCACACACTTTTGGGCCCGCGCGGGGTGAACTTTTGCAACCACGTTGATTCGTCGCAGCTTTTCTTTTGTCCATCGATCCATCCATAGCAGAGAGCCGCTTCCAATGCTTCATCATAAGATACAGACCGGATGCCAGATGCCTTTTTGGCGATCTTGAGCCAGATACCGACAGAGTCAGCATGGCGCCTGGCGAGCCAGGCGGTCCATTCCTTTTGGTCCTTGAATGACAAAGTTGGCAATGGGTCTTGCCCTTTTCGATTCGATTTCATTTGGATTAATGGGGCAGGGTGGAGGCCTGGGCTCGTATCACAGACGCTGCCGCTCGGTTCACCTCAGCGCTTGCTAGGTGCAGTGTCATAAATAACCAGGGCGCGCCCAGGCTGATCCAGACGCCGATGATGGCATAGCGCAGCATGTCGAAAACGTCCATGATGGGAAAAATCGCTTTCAGGCCAAACCGCAAGCCCAGCACGATGGCAATGCCCACTTGCTCGCGTTCTCATCCAAGACGGAGATTGCTCACACTGAAATTCTTCAAGTATGGCACTGGATTGAGCCACCTGCCCTCAAAGTTTGTGGTCGCGATTAGAAGGAACAAAAAGAGCAATAACAAATTCCCGTTCTCCTCATCTGCAAATACCCATTTCATATCGGGGAAGCCTTGTCGAAATCTATCTGTATCGATCCTAAATGGAAGATTGTCGAAGTACAAAAAGCCCTTATGAAGGACAAAAACTCCGTCTATCGATGGGGCTGGTATTTTTATCCTTTGCTTTGCATCCACAGGTAATTGAGGAATAGCAATGCCCAATTTCGCATGGATGGCGTGGATCCAACCAAGCACCGTCTGCATACTCGCCGGGCCAGCATAGGCCACAACATAGTTCAGAATCTTGGGTGGAATAAAGCCCGTGTGAAAGCTTGTTACAACGTTTGGTGTTAGCGCCTTGCTCGCGCGTGCAGCCAGTACCGCTGGCTCAAATTCAGCTTGAGTCAGTGTCGATTTGACCTCAATTGTCGCAATCACCGATTCGACCAAGAATCCCGAAATTCCGCCGCCAAAATCCAGTTTAGGATAACTCTTTTTGTAGATGACTATGTCAAACTGATTTCTCTGAACATTGGGCAGGGATGAGGCATCAATGATCTCACCAGTTCCAATGGCGACATTCTCTGAAAGATGTGATTCAAGGAACTCCCTGATAAATGCCTCTCTCGGAGTGCCCTTGTGTAAGGAATGTCCCGCATTGGCCGGCACGCGTGAAATCGCAACAAGTACGTTTTCCTTTGCATCCATGTGACTCTTGAGCATTTGATTCCTATCCTTTCTAGAAACCAATCCGTTACATGGCGTTCTAGTCGAGCTCCATCTCTGCCTGTTCGCCGCCCTTTTTCTTTACAAGTTCCGCCTGTTTGAACGTACCCTAGGCTGGCGGCATATCCACTTTGTTCTGTCCAAAACAAAAAGCGCACCGGTGCTTGATCGGTGCGCGTAGGTGTGCGATAATACGCGTGCTCGGGGTGATTCAAGCACCTCGGACCGCTCCCTCGAACGGTGACACGTCGCGAGGGTGTTTTATTTCGTTGGAGTTGATTCTAGCACAGATATGCGTGGTGGTAAATTCCAAGCGGTTGGATATTGGAGTACATAGAAGATGACCAACGATTACCTGGCGCTTGCTTTCCCGCCTTCACCCTCGCGTTGGCGATTTTATCACCGCAATCCAATCAACGGCCGCGATTCTATTGCTGGCGGTGAGCGGCCGCGGCGTCGATCGCTTTCTCCGGGCACTCTTCATGTGCGGGTGTTTTCTGAATCTGGCCCCGCTCGGTCTTGAGCGGGAAGACGGAGAGAGAGAACTTGCCAACCCGGAATTCCATGCGCGCCTCGCGCTCCAGTTCCCCGGTCTCTGGGTTCCGGTTCAGCGGGGAGGCAACCAGGTGGTTGCGGCACGTTTCCGCCAGTTTGGTGAACTTGTCCGCGCTCACGGCCACAGACGTGAAGGCGGAATCCAGTTCCCGGTCGCCAAAGACGCGGTGCAACAGTCCTCCGAGGCTTTCCGCAACCAGGTTCAGGTCTAGCTCAGTGTCGATGCTGCTCATGGTATAGCTCCTCTCGTGTTCGCATTGGGGGATTGACTATATTGGGAAACAAAAAACCGCCATGGCCTGAGACCACAGCGGAACGGCGCTTTGCTCGGGCGCCCTCCGGCGAGAGACTGGACACCCAAGTCGATAGTCAATCTGATTTTAGCACCAAGATTGGTTACAAGTCAATCCTGACATCAAGCGCAAAGCTCGAAAACATCCACTTACCGTCTCAATCGCTCCCACAGGTCGACGAGCGCGCGGTGCTCTTGTATATTCTCCAGGAACGACCGGCGCCATTCGGGGTTCGTGATCTTGTCAGCGCGGCTCATCAATTTGCGATAGCCCGCCTCAGTCGCGGCCCGGGACTCGGACACCGCGCCCAGCGCGTCAAATATATCCGCAACGCCGAGGTACACGTTCATGGAGAATGCACTTTCTTCCGACCGATGTTCGCACAGGTAGGTCCACATCTCTCCTGCCCCCTGTCGTGCTTCATCCAGCCGCCCCTCTGCCAGCGCACACCGCGCCTGCTCGGCCAGCACTTCGGTTGCGATAGCGTTCATTCCGAGTTGGCTGAACTCGGCGTGCGCCGCCGCCAAGTGCGCTCCGGCCCCGGCACAATCCCCGGCTCGCTCCGCAACATAGCCGAGATATCCCAGAACGGCTGCCCGGCCAAAGGCATCGCCGATGGCGGTGAACTCGGCCAGCGGCTGCTCTGCCAGACGGTGGGCTGTGCGCCGATCCCCGCTCCGCCAGTAGACATCGCTCAGGTTATGCCGGCAATAAGCCGCCCCTCTGCGGTCGCCAATCGCTTCGCACAATCGCAACCCATGTTCCAGAGCGACGCGCGCCAGCTTGAACAGACCTAGCGCGTTATACAGGCTTCCCTGGCTTATCACGCCAAGCGCTTCCATCTCGCGATCACCGGCCCGCCGCGCCCGTTCGATTGCCTCGGTATTGAGTTGCACGGCCTGGCTTAGATCCCCGGATTCCCCATAAAAAGTTCCCAGTTGGGTCAGGGCATGCGCCACCGCGGCATCATCCGTTAGCACGCGCACCAGCGCCAGCGCCGCCTCAGCCATTCGTCCGGCGGCCTCCAGCTCTCCCACCCGCGCCAACATTGTGGACAACCGTCCGCGTGCTCGCACCTCTAGAGATCGATTGCCCGCCCGCTGCGCTGCGGCGATGGCATCCTCCGCTGCGCCCACTCCAGCCCGAACGTCGCTGAGCGCGATGAAATACCCGGTGCGCCGGTAAGCCGCTTCGGCCTGGCGCTCCCGGTCGTCCAACTCGTCGGCCAGGGCGGTGAGGGCTTCAAGGTCCGCGCGTTGCGCCTCCCGTTCCCCGCGCAGGCCCAGCACCTCTTCACGCCCCCGCAGGGCGCGCCAGCGTCCCGCGCGGTCCCCCGGCGCTAACAGCGCGAGCGCCTGGTCGAAAAAGCGTTTCGCTTCCGCCAACGCACTCGACGCCTGGGCGCGCTCCCCTGCCCGCTGATACCATTCCGCCGCCCCACTCAGTTCGTCCGCACGCTCCAGGTGCCCGGCAATCAACCCAGCGAATTCGTCACTCCGCCCTGCCCGTTCCGCCTGCGCCTCCAGCCAGCGCGCCGCCGCGCCGTGCAAACCAGCCCGGTTGCAAGGGGGTGAGCGCCTCCATGCTCCCCTGCACGCCCAGCGGTTCCACCCCGCCGGCCCAAAAGTGCCGTCCAAAGATGGCGCCGCGCTGGAGCGCCGCCCGTTCCACCTCGCGCAGGCTCCAGAGGCGGCTGAGTGGCAGGTGCTGGAGAGTCGCCGGGAGGGGCGTGTCCTTGAACTGTTCGGGGACAAACTGCCAGGGGGTCTGACTGGCATCGATAATGCCGCGATCCAGAAACCAGTTAACGAGTTCCTCGGCAAAGTACGGCACCCCCTCGGCGCGCGCCACCAGATCATCCACGACTGCTGCGGGGACATGTGCGACGCGCCCGATCAACTGGGTCACCAGTTCCCGCATGGGTGCATCGCCCAGAGCCCCGAGGGTGATTTCAAGGTAGCGAAAAGCTGGCCGATCCGTGCGAAGCGCTTCGGGCGGCTGCCATTCCCCGCGCGCCGTGGCCAGCACAAACACCCCCTGCCTTACCAGTCGAACATTGGTCAAGCGGGTGGATTGCGCGGCTTTGAACCGGCGAGAAACCTTGGGCGGTTAGTGTGGTTGGCGCGGAGACAGAATACAGCCTGCTCGCGCTTGTCGATCTTCCGGGGTTCCTGATCGGCGTGGCAGGCGTTGGCGCTGGTCGGATAGAAAAATTGGCGGGTCTGTGTATCGTGGAACTGGGGGACAGGGACTCGAACCCCGATATGCAGATCCAAAGTCTGCTGTGCTGCCATTGCACCATCCCCCAGCGACAGAATCGATTTTAGCACAGGGCGCTTGTTTCTGCAAACAATCTCAAAAGCACAAAGACGCTGGGCATGGTACAAGCATCGCAAGGCACGCCGACGGTCCGCCCGAGCGCGATGAAATAAGCATTTTCTAAGCATCCGCTCAGCCCACTCTCAGCGCGAATAGTAATAATCAGATGAATATATCATCTTTAGAGGAGACCTTGAATGCCGCGTTCGTCGATTTACCTATTCGTCCTTGTACTCTTACTCTCAGCTTGCACGGCGGCCAACCCATCCGCTGTTACCACCCCATCGCAGAATAACACTGCCAACACCGGCGCCTCAATCGCCAGCAACCCGACCACTCCCACCTCCCCGCCGACTCTCGCCGCCACCATCATCGCGGTTCCAACCGATACGGCAACGGTCATACCCAGCGCGATTCCATCGACGACCGATACCCCCACCGACACCCCATCGGCTACTGGCACAATTTCGTCTACCGAAGTATCGGCGACGACAGACATAACGTCCACAACCACCGTAACCGCAACGGACATCACATCCACGGCTACCGTGACCGTGACCGCGACAGATACGGCCACAATCGCACCACCGCCGGTTGCTCCACCCGCGCCGCCGCCTGCGCCGCCTGGCCCTGCGGTTCTCACCTCGGTCGTCAGCAATCAACCTGTGACCGGTCTCTATGTCAACGAAGCAGGGGATGTTTATTATGGCGTGGCCAATGGCAAGGACAACATTGACAATCCGTTAGGCGGCGGTTATTCGCTTTGGAAAAAGCCGGCTAATGGGAGTCCCATGCAGATCTCTCCGTCCAGCTATAACGCCATCGCCGGCATCGTCGTCCATAACGGGACCATCTATTTTAACGAAGCGCGGGCTCTCCGGCGCATGCCCGACGATGGACAGCTCCACCAGGCAGACGTCGTGATCCGCTTTCCGACGCTCAGCACGATCTATGGACATGTCAACAGCGCGCTCATCAGTTATCCGGTCGGGGGCCAGGATGCCGTGCTCATGTCGGTTGGGTCGACGATCGACTCGAACTATGTTGCGGTAGGTCAGCCGCGCGGCTGGAACCCGCCCCAGTATGAGCCCTTTCCCACCGGACGCATCGACTATGCCACATTCGCCTGGCTGGATGCGACCAAGAATTTCCAGGCCACGCAGGGCGCCGGCGGTCAATTTGACGAATACGCGCGCGGGGTGCGCAACCCTTGGGCAATGACTGCGGGGGTCGTGAACGGCGCCATGCATATCCTGGCCGTTGATAATGACCCTGCATTCATCCCTGAAAAGAACCCTTCACAACCGGGCGCGACAAACTCGGGAGATGAGCTGAACGATATCGTGAGGGGCGCAAATTACGGTCATCCTTTCCTGTACGGCGGCAATGAGCCAGCCCTGGGAGATACGCCGCCGGTTGCCCGGTTCTTGAATGGCTCTGTTCCTTCAGGGGTTGCCATTGCAGCGGGCAAAGTATTTGTCTCTTTGTGGGGTCGGAGCATGATTGTAGAGGTGAATATCGCGACCGGCGCCTGGAGACCGGTCATTACCAATATCCAACCGTTCAACCTCTACGCGCGCGGCAATCTTCTCTACGTCGCCGATTACGGCGGGATTCGCGTGATTGACGCGCGCGGGTTCTAATCGGATCAAAGGTCAAACAAGATTCTAAAAAGACCCTTGGGGTTTTGAAAACCCCAAGGGTCTCGTTTTCCTCCATTGAATGGGAAACAGCTCTAGCAAGGTGGAAAGCGGCGCTCGATCTCGGCGTATGCCTCTGCGCCAATGTACTGCTTGAGCTCCGTCTCAAACTGCTGATAGAGATAGGTCTCGCGGCTGCCTTCGACCAAACACGTAGAATATGCCTTGTTGTCGACGGCAATCTCGTTCACATTAATGTCAATGTCCATCAACGTGAGCGGAAACATGAGGCAAAAGTAGGGTTTGATGGAAGGGACCGGAACGCCCTTGTCGATGGCGAGGGTGTGCAACGAGCAGCACTTGTCCTGGGTGAGGAACCAGCACTGTTGATGCGGCGTCCCCTCGGCGCGAACCGGCGTGCAGATGTTGGCCGGCCGAGAGACGTCCCAGGAATCAAAATCGAACGGCTCGACGAGATAGGGCTGGATTTCCTCACGATGTTTGATGACACGACGCGCGTCATGAATCGTGATAAAACATCCTTCGGTGCAGCACTGTTCGGCGCAATCGGTCTTGCAGCGATTGACCAGTCGCGTCTTGACAAAAAATTCCGGGCTCAGGCGATACGACCCAATGAGGATTGGATCGGCGGGTGTGGGTGTGTTCATGGGTCGGGATTTTAGCATAATCGATGAAATAAACAAAAACGCTCCCGACTGAGTGGCTAAACCACTCAGTCGGGAGCGTTCAATAAAAAGAGCAGGGCTCGCTGCGATGACCTACTCTCCCGGGAGGTCGCCCTCCAAGTACCATCGGCGCTGCTGGGCTTGACTACGGAGTTCGGGATGGGATCCGGTATTTCCCCAGCGCTCAAAACACAGCACCCTGCTCT
>JBAVQS010000042.1:0-13506 GCA_049694275.1 Anaerolineae bacterium
CACGCATCAAAACGGGGTCCAACTGATGATTGATGAAGGAATCTACCTTGAGGATCCCGCGCCCCAGATGCTTGCCATCCCGCAGGATTCGCTCATTGAGCTGCTGCATTCGCCACGCTCCTTTCACATATAGGTTTCGGTCAGGGCGAACCGCCGGCTCGCCCCCTACAACGGATCGACCGGGCCTCCGGGCGAACCGCCGGCTCGCCCCTACAATAACCGGCCGCGTCCTGAGGGGATTATATGATTGTTTCACATTTCGTCCAACCCGCCATATAATGGGGTTCCAAAAAACCATGAACGAAACTCTGATCGACCAGGCTGGCGCCCTCACCGCCCTCTCACCGCTCGACGGGCGATATGCAGGCGAGACGGCGCCGCTGCGCGACTATTTCTCGGAATGGGCGCTCGTGCGCGACCGCCTGCGCGTCGAGATCGCCTACCTCCTCGCGCTCTCGCAAGATGCCCATCTGGTCCGCCCATTATCGGCTGCCGAAGCGAATTTGCTCCGTGCGCTGGCGGCGAATTTCTCTCCCGACCAGGCGGGCCGGGTCAAGGAGATTGAGCGCGAGATCCGGCACGACGTCAAGGCGCTGGAATATTATTTGCGCGAAGCGGTCGCCGCAACCCCGCTCGCCGACCTGCTTGAGTGGCTGCACTTTGGCCTCACCTCTGAGGACGTAACGCTCACCGCCCAGGCGCTCGCCCTGCGCGATTCGCGCGATGCGGCGCTGCTCCCTGCGCTGGATGCGCTCGTCGAGCGGCTCGCCGCGCTCGCCGGTGAATACAAAGGGCTGCCGATGCTGGCGCGCACGCACGGCCAGCCGGCCGTCCCGACGACCCTGGGCAAAGAGCTCGCCGTATTCGTGGCGCGCTTGCAGACCGCCCGCGCGGAAATCGCCGCGCATCGTTTCGAGGCCAAGCTGACCGGCGCGGTCGGAAATTTCAATGCGCTCGTCGCCGCCGCCCCCCAGGTGGATTGGTTGGCGTTCAGCGCGCGGTTCGTCGAGTCGCTTGGCCTGCAACCCAACCTGGCGACGACCCAGCTCGTGCCGTACGACAACTGGATTCGTTATTTTGACGCGCTGCGCCGCGCCAACGGCATCCTCCTCGACCTCGCGCAGGATATGTGGCGTTATATCAGCGACGACTATCTGGTCCTGCGCGTCGTCGCCGGCGAGGTCGGGTCCTCCACTATGCCGCAAAAGGTCAACCCGATCGATTTTGAGAACGCCGAGGGGAACCTGGGACTTGCGAACGCGCTGTTCACCCACTATGCCCAGAAACTTGCCGTCTCGCGGCTCCAGCGCGACCTCTCCGATTCGACCGTGCGCCGCAATTTCGGCGTCGCGTTAGGGCACACACTCCTGGCCTTTCTCAACATCCGGCGCGGGCTCGACCGCGTGCAGGCGAACGAAGGCCAACTGCACGCCGACCTGGACGCGCACTGGGAGGTCGTGGCGGAAGGGGTCCAAACCATTCTCCGCGCCGCCGGCGTCCCGAACGCCTACGACCAGGTCAAGGCGCTGACCCGCGGCAAGACCTTTTCCCGCGCCGAGTTCGAACAGTGGATAGACCGCCTCGCCGTCGAGGAAGCAATCAAAACCCGCCTGCGCGCCCTGACCCCATTTTCGTATGTCGGGCTTGCGGAGCAAATTGCGAAACAAGTGATCAGTGGATAGTGGACAGTGGACAGTAGGTGGTCAGCATAAAGAGATAAAAAGGGTTTCTGACCACCGCCCACTGACCACCGCCCACTTTTGGAGCGAATCATGCCAGTCACCGTAATCATCGGCACCCAGTGGGGTGATGAAGGCAAAGGCAAGGCGATCGATTATCTCGCCGCCAATGCCGACCTGGTCGCCCGTTATAACGGCGGCAACAACGCCGGGCACACCGTCGTCAATCCGCTCGGCACATTCAAGATCCACCTCGTCCCCTCCGGTATTTTCTATCCCCAGACCCGTGCGCTCATGGGCGGCGGTATGGTGATCGACCCCGCCGTGCTGCTGGACGAGCTTGAATCCATTCGCAAGGCGGGGCTCGATTTCGAGAAACGGCTGTTCATCTCGCCCCGCGCCCACCTTATCATGCCCTATCACAAAATCCTCGATGGGCTGTACGAAGAGGCGAAAGGGGCGGGCGCGACCGGCACCACCCGCCGTGGCATCGGCCCCGCCTTTGCCGACAAGGTGAGCTATAACGGGTTACGGTGGAGCGACCTGCGGGATGCAAGCATATTTAGGGAACGCCTGCGCGTCCAGCTTGCTCTCAAGAATCGCATCATCACAGCGCTGGGCGGCGAGTCGCTCGATTACAAGACCGTGTGCGCCCAATACGAGCTCTATTACGAGGCGGTCAAACCCTATCTCCGCGAGCTCACACCTATCGTCCAGCGCGGCCTCGCCGAGAAAAAGCGATTTCTCCTCGAACAGGCAATGGGAACCTTTCTCGACACCGATTGGGGCACCTATCCCTTTGTCACCGCATCGACGACGCTCGCCTCGGCGGCGACCGCGGGGCTCGGCATTCCGCCTCGCCACCTCACCCGCATCGTCGGCGTGACCAAAGCCTACACCACACGCGTCGGGGGCGGCCCGATGCCGACCGAATTGAACGACGAGGCGGACCGCGCCACGCGCGCGCTCCTCACCGAGGTTGCTGCGACAACCGGCCGCACCCGCCGCGCCGGCTGGCTCGACGTCGAGCTCGTGCGCTTTGCCATGCAGTTGAACGGCGGGACCGAGCTCTTGCTCACCAAGCTCGACGTGTTGAGCGAGCTGGATACCATCAAGGTCGCCGTCGGCTACAAGCTCAACGGCAAGCACGTCGGGTATGCCGATATCGACGCGTACCAACTCGGCAAGGTCGAGCCGGTATACCGCGAATTCTCAGGCTGGCGCAAGGATATTCGCGACGTGCGGAAATACGCGGATCTGCCGATCAAGGCGCGGCGCTATGTCGAGGCAATCGAAACGCTGGCAGGCGTCCCGGTCAAATGGATCTCGGTCGGCCCCGAACGCGAAGCGACCATCAAACGTTAGTGCATCAAGTAGCTTTATCTCAAATTATTGGCAATGGCTCGCAACCGCCCTGATCATCCCGCTCCTGGGGATCGGCTGGAGAGTATATTCCGGCAGACGCGACAAGAAAGCATAGACGTTTCACTCCGCGCGCAGCTTGTCGAGCGCAGGTTGATCGATGGGGTTCTTACCCGCCTGGAGCGATTGCATCCAGGCATTGCGAGTGGGGGCATAGCGATCGCGGATCGCGGGCGGCTGTGTCTGGAGCCACCGGATAAACTCTTGAAAATCGGTTATCGCCTCGGCGGCGCGGCCCAGTTCGGCATACACCACACCTCGCGCATCCCGGCTCAACGCCGTCGTGTCGCGGAGTACGGCATTGTTGCAGTGTGGTAAAGCCTGGTCCGGCTGGTTGGCCAGTGCAAACCCCCAGCACAGCCCGCGCGAGGCCAGCACGTTGTTTGGCTCAAGCGTCAGCACCCGAATAAAATCATCCTGCCAGGCCGACGTCTTGCCCTGCTGAACGTACGCTACGCCGCGATCGAGATAGGCGCTGGTGAGGTCTGGCGCCAGGTCGATCGCCTGCGAATAGAGCGTGATGGCCTGGTCGAGGTCCGCCGGCGACGCGATCTGATTGGTGTACCCCAAATAGAGATTGAGCACGGCGGCGGCATCGTGCGCTACGGGGGGCTGGGCCATCGCCAGGGTCAGCGCCGCCCGCGCCGCTTCGACCTCCCCTTGCCGGACGTACACCTGGGCAAGAGCGACCAGCGCGAGCGCCCGTAGCTCTTCTGGCATCGCGCTATCGACCGTCAATCCCGTCGCGTTCGGCAGCGTGACCAGCGAGCGGAGCGCGCTCGTGCCCGTGATGGGCGCGGGCGGCAGCAGCAAATTGGCGGATAACGCGCCGTTCGCCTGATTGCCCCAGACTATGAGCGTTGCATGGGACTGGACAAGAATATTGGCGGCGCTGTTCCCTTCCTTGACCTCATCGCTCAGCCGGACCACCCGCACCCGGTCCAGCCGGGCGGCATGGATTTCCCGTTCCAGTGCGGCTTGGATGCGATCGGTGACATCATAGTCAGGCTTCCCCGGTGCAGTCGCCGTAAATTGCCCCAACAGGATAAGCGTTTCGCCCGGCGCGGCAACTGGATATTTCGCGCTCGGTCCCAGCCCAGCCCCACCCACTACAGTCCACAGCAGGACCGCCACGAACACAAGGACAACCACGAGCGCGGCCAAGATGACGGCAGATGGCAGACGACGGAGGGACCTGCGCGGGCCGCTCACCGCGGGAGCATGAGCAGGAGGGGCGAGTATGGGGACAGGGGGGACACCCCCATTTGCATCTGCTCCAAGTGCTCCAAGTACTCCATCCGCTCCAGCCGGCAAGCCAACAGGGGGCCTGCGTGCCTGATCTATACTGCTCCCCTCTGCCATTGGCTGTTCCCGGCTGCCGGCGTTCTGCGGTCCGCTATCGGCAGTCTCCGGCCCGTGGTCGGCCGTCCGTAATCGGCGGGAGTCTCCCAAGAGGACATTTGGCCCCTGGGATAGTCGTTCCTCGGGCGGAAAGCCTGCGGCAATCAGCAATTCATCTCGTTCGACGGGGCTAAGGCGCAGACGTTGGGCACAGGAAAGGACATCCTCCCTGGAGCGGGGACGGGAAGTGAGCCCCTCTTTCCAGCGAAAGATGGTCTGCCGGCGCACGCCAAGCGTCCGGGCCAGCTCGCTATCGCTGATCCCCGTCCGCTGCATGTATTCGCTTAACAACTCGCCAAATGTGCGCAATGGGACACCCCACAGATTTTTCACTCGTAAACAAGCTTTAAGAGAGGCCAACCCAAATGCAACATGCTTTGGACGAAAATGTAACACATCTGGTCATTGAAATGCAACATGATGGGGGCTAATGTAATGGCGACAGGCAAATTATACTTGAAAAGCTCGCTGGACCGAAAAAAGCCGGGTCAAGCACAAGCCTGAATCCCCTCTCCCGTTTAGCGGGCGGCATATCCTCGAAGGGGAGAAGGGTTAGGGGGGGCGTTACGCCGAATGGTACACCGATTTCGCCCAATGTAACACATCTGGTCCTTGAAATGCAACACGGACCGGGGTAAATTGGTGACGGTAAAGGAGAGACCGATTCTGATTCTTGGAGGTCCTATGTCCATTCGAAGAACATGGCTTGTGCTCGTGCTTTTGGGCGCGCTGCTCCTGGGGCTCAACGCCTGCAACACCCCTGCCGACGCCAGCAAGTCCGCCAGCCGCGATCAAATCAACTCGGGCCAGATCGTGCCGGCCGAGCAGTTGCGAGTGGCCGAGTATCTGAACTATTACAAGCAGAGCTTTCCCGCGCCGGTCAACACAACCCTCGGGCTCGACCTGCGGATGGGGAACCAGCAGGCACCCGCGCAGGGCGGCGAGGCGTGGCTCCAGATCGGCATTCAGGCGCGGACCGGCGAGACCGAGCAGATCGCCCCGCTCAACGTCGCGCTCGTGATCGACAAGAGCGGCTCGATGGACGCACCCGAAAAGATGCCCTATCTCAAGAAATCGCTGAAATACTTTTTGCACAGTCTCGCCCCGAACGACCGCGTCGCCATCGTCGCCTTTAGCGATAATGCGAGCGTCATTGCGCCGTCCCAGCCAGTCGGGGACGGGCGCTGGATCGATGCGACGGTCGAGAACATCCAGCCGGGCGGTAGCACCAACCTGTACGGCGGGCTGATGCTCGGCTTTCAGGAGGTAGACCGGAATTTCGACGTTCGCCTCAACAACCGAGTTATTCTGCTGACTGATGGGATTGCGAATGTCGGCGCCACCGATCCCACCCAGATTGCCGACGGGGCGCGCAGCTATAACGAGAAGGGGATTTACCTCTCGACTATTGGGCTGGGACACGATTTCAACGACGCGCTCTTGAGCCAGCTCGCGCGGCAGGGCAAAGGGGGCTATCACTTTGTCGATTCGGCCGCCGAGATGGACAAGATTTTTCGCCAGGAGGTCAACGGCCTGGTCCAGAAAGCGGTGAGCGATGTCTCCGTCGTCATCCAGCCGGCGTCGTCCGTCACGGTCGATAGCATTACCGGCTATGACAGTCGTCCGCCCTCCGGCCCGCTCACGGTCAAGCTCCAGGATATGGGCACGGGCGACAGCCAGGTCATCCTCGCCCACCTTTATATCAGCAGTGGCGCGCCGGGCCAGCGGCAGGTCGCCACGATCGAGCTCCACTACCGGGACCTGTTCAAACAGCGGGACGAGACTGTGAGCCAGACCATCGTGGTGGATGTGACCCGCGCCGGCGGCAATGATCCGCTCTGGGATACCGAGGTGCTGCGCAACGTGACGATTCAGCAGACCGCCGAGGGGCTGAAAGAGATCGACCGGCTCTACCAGAGCCAGCGCTATCAAGAGGCGTGGAACCTGGCCTACCAGTTGGAACAACAGTTGCGCCGCGTGGCGGGACTGACGCACGAGGACCAGATGTACAAGGACGCCGACATGATGCGGACATACGAGAATACGCTTGCCAGGTGGGTGCAAAACCAGACGGGCCGCCTGCCCCAGGCGCCCGAGGGCGGGCCGACGGAGCCTGCGGGCCAGGCACCTCGCATGAGACTACCGACGCTGACGCCGGACGCGAGCATCATCGAGGTGAGATAGTGGATAGCGACTATAGGGAGTCCCTTGGGGATGAGCGGCGATCAGCAAAGATTGAACCGCGAAGTGCGCCAAGGACACAAAGGGAACGAGGAATAAAGAACCAGGGAGAAATTGCTCATGCGAACCAGGACATTGGACGCCCTCAATCACAGCTTGCGCTGTCTCTCGCATCCGTTGGAGCTGGCGAGCATCGGGTTGCTGTTGGTGAACGATCATGTGCTCAAGAGCGCCTATCCGTCGTGGTTGACGGGCAAGCTGAGCGATTTTGCGGGGCTGTTCTTTTTTCCATTCCTCCTCGCCGCGCTGCTCGCGCCTTTGCTCGGGCGAGCCCGGCTCAGTCTCAAGGCGCAAGGGCTCGTCGCCTTTGGTCTGACCGCATTTCTCTTTACCCTCGTCAAGGCGACCGTGTGGGGCAACTTGTGGGCGCACTCGCTGTTTGACCTGTTGGGCTACCCCTTGCAGTGCGTCCTCGATCCGAGCGACCTGTTGGCGTTGGTCGTGTTCGTGCCCGCGTGGCGCTTGTGGCAGCAGCCCGAGTACGGATTGAGCTGGGCGAGTCCCCGCCGCATACAGTGGCTCGCACTGGCATTGGCCGGGATTGCGGCAATGGCAACCACGACGCCCCCGCCCCCGCCCAGCGTAATCCGCGTGGTCGGCGACAATGGGGTGGTTTATGCGCGATTGGGCGGGTATGGTGCATCATCCGTCATGCGCAGTGAAGACAGCGGCAAGACCTGGCGCTCGGCCACGAACGCGCCCGCGGCGCTCGCCCGGGATGTTACCCTACCAGTTACCGCGTGTGATCCATCCAATACCAACCTTTGTTATCGCATTAGCAAACCGGCCGAGGTGGAACGGTCGGATGATGACGGAGAAACATGGAGTGTCGCGTGGTCCATTTCACCCGACCGGCAGAGTTACATGGAACGGGTTCAGTCCAAACACCGCTTTCTCGGCGGTGGCGCCAAAGACATTAACCTAGGTCCGTTTGATCTGACCTTTGCGGTCCAGAATGGACAGAGCATCCTGGTCGTCGCCTCGGGGAATGAGGGGGTGGTTGTTCATACCCCCGACGGTATGTGGAATCGATATGAAATCGCACAGGCGGCGCCGACGCCCCTTGCCGCCACGAACATCAGCGACCTTGGGGATAGCCTCCAGCCGGAAACGGATATCTGGACCCTGGCCGTACTCCTGACCCTGTTCTATGGCTCCCTGGTTATGTCAAACCGAATGCTAAGTGGGATCCACCCTGGAACCAGATGGTGGACGACAACCGATCTAATTCTTGTGGCAAGCATGATCGTACCGCCGATAGCCTATGTCATCTGGGCGGCAAGTGGTATTTGGAGCACATCGGTATTTGTGCTCCCTCTGTTCGTTTTTATTGTGCCTTCGCCCTACGCTCTGCTTGGATCATTGGTGCTCTTGTCCCCATTTCTGTCTATTCTCTTCCGATGGGCGCTGCTTGCAAAGAGAGCAACTGATCCCATGAATGTTTGGCTCATTGCCGGTTGGAGTCTCGTCCCTGGGGGCGGTGTCCTGCTCGGGTATCTGCCACTCGCACTCTGGGCGTTCGGGGTGATTCCATATTACCTACTGGCTTTGGCCGTGGCGGTGGCGCTGAGCATCGGGCTCTATGTGTGGGGAATGAAAGAGGTAGAGAAAAGGGTGGAGGCGGCGCGCCCCGACCCTTTGATTGCCGAATAGCTTTCAACCTTTAACCTACAACCTTGTAACCTGAAGGGGGCTCGTATGGAAAACACATCTACTCTCGCTCGTCCTCGCAACTATTGGCCCGTGATCGTGACGGCGCTGGTGGCTTTGGCGCTGATCGCGGTCATGGGATGGCAGGTGTATCGCGCGCTCAACTATAGCAAGCTAACCGTCGATACGCAGCAGACGTTTGTGGTCGGCCCGTCGCAGTTCGAGCCGGATGCGGCATCAGGCGTGCGCGTCGTCGTCATCAACCAGCGCGATGGGCAGCCGATTGCGAACGCGAACGTGATCGTGCGGATGGCGCCGCGCAACGGCGGGGCGGCGCAGACCCTCTATTCGGGCAAGACGGATGTGTACGGCACCGCGCCGATCTCGTTCACGCTCCCGGCGAATACGCCGCGCGATCAGGTGCTCATCATCGAGACCGATTCGAGCGTGGGACGCGATCAGCTCCAGTCCCCCGTCACCGTGCAGCGGAGCTACAAGGTGCTGGTGACGAGCGACAAGCCGCTCTATCAGCCGGGACAGACGATGCACCTGCGCGCCCTTGCCCTCTCGGCGCTCAACCGGCTGCCCGCTAAAAATACGACTCTCGATTTCCTCGTCGAAGACCCCAAGGGGAACAAGGTGCTGCGCAAATCGGTCGAGACTTCGGCTTTCGGCATCGCCAGCGCCGATTTCCAACTGGCCGACACGGTTATTACCGGCGACTACAAGATCACCGCCACTCTCGGCGATACTAAATCGGACAAGACCGTGACCGTCAAGCCGTACGTCCTGCCCAAGTTCAAGGTCGCGGTCGAGACCGACAAGAGCTATTACCTCCCCGGCGAGCAGGTCACGGGCCGCGTGCGCGCCGATTACTTTTTCGGCAAGCCGGTATCCGATGGAATCGTCGCGCTCAAGGGCGTTGCCTATGACGTGCAGCGCAACGAACTCGTCAAGCTCGACGGCAAGACGAACACCGAAGGGGTGTACGAATTCCAGTTCAAGCTGCCCGGCTATTTCACCGCGCGCGGGCTGGACAACGGCCGGGCGGATTTCACGCTCGAGCTCGGAGTCACCGACCAGGCCAATCACCTCGAAGAGACGAGCCTCGTCCTCCCGATCGCCAGTGCACCGATGGTAATCGACGCCGTGCCCGAAAGCGGCAAGCTGATGCCCGGCATCGAAAATATCGTCTATATCCTCACCGCGCTCCCCGATGGGACGCCGGCGGATGCAAATGTGACCGTGCTCAAAGAGGGCCAGGCGCTCACCACCCGCACCGGCAAGTATGGGCTGGGCCAGGTCCAGTTCACCCCCCAGGCGAATGGGAGCACCGCGCTCTTTATCACCGCCAAAGACAGCACGGGACGCGAGACGACCAAACAGGTCGCGCTCCAAACCCAGGGCGGCGCGAGCAGCATCCTCCTCCGCCCCGACCGCGCGGTCTATCGCGCCGGCGAAACGATGCACCTGGATGTGTTCACGAGCGGCGGAATCGGCACGGTCTATCTCGACCTCATCAGGGAGGGACAGACCGTCTCGACTCGCGCGGTGGATGCCGCGCAGGGGCACGCGACGGTAGACGTGGACGTGACGCCGGAGCTCGCGGGCACCGTGCAGATGCACGCCTATCACGTCGAAAAGGACGGGACCATCGTCCGCGACACACGCCTCGTCGTCGTCCAGCAGGCGGAGGAACTGAACGTCGCGGTCAAGGCCGACAAGGACACCTACCGCCCCGGCGACACGGCGCATCTCGTGTTTAACGTGACCAACCACGCGGGAAGCGGAGTGCCGAGCGCGCTGGGCATCACCGCCGTGGACGAGTCGGTGTTTGCGCTCCAGCAGCAAGACCCCGGATTTGCGAAACTCTATTTCCTCCTGCAGAGCGAACTGTTAGAGCCCAAATATGAGATTCACGGGTTCGGCCTGCCGGAGGTCATGTCCGATACCGCGTCGGCCGAACTGCGGACGAGCCAGGACGTGTCGGCGCAAGCGGCATGGGCGAACGCGCCGGTCGCCGAAGCGGGGGTGAATCTCAATTCCGCGCCGGACAAGCGCGACAAGGCGCGCGTCGCTGAGCAGCAGGCGTTCACCGACGTGAGCGGATGGCTCGCCCTCGTCCTTTCGCTCCTCCCGTTCGCCTTTGGCGGCTTGATCGTCGCCAGCCTGGCCAGACAGGGAATGATGGAGCGCGCGATTGCCGGCCTGGTCGTGCTTGCCCTCCTCTTTTGTCTCGCCTCGCCCTTGTTCGTCGGCGCCATCAGCGTCATGAGCAGCTGGGTCACGCGCTATGGCCCGATCATGCTCGGCAGCGTCGTCACCCTCTGGCTCGTTACGTTTGCCTACCTGTTCGTCTATTTCCTGCGCAAAGGGGATGCGCGCCTGGCGGCGGCGTTGGTCCTGGTGGTCGCCTATACGGTCCTGGGCGCGCTCCTCGTCTGGATCACGCGCGGGTTCACATTAGCCAACCCGCTGCTGCTGCTCACGGTCGCGCTGACCTACCTGGCGGGGCTGGGCGCGCTCTTGTTGCTCGGCGCGGGTCTCTTTGCCAGCAAAGAGCGCACAGCCGGCATCGCCGCGGTCCTGCTCGCCCTCCTGTTCATCCCCGCGACCATCTTTGTCGCGGCCATGCCGGGCGCTTCGCCCTTTGCGCGAGCGACGGGCAACCCGGTCCTCTATATGCCGATCGTATGGCTGACCGGCTGCAGCTCCGCCGCGCCGACGGGCGCGCCGCCAACCTCGGCGCCGGCGGCACAGGCGACCGTGGCGCCAGCGGCAACAGCGGCTCCGACAGCGGGAACCCAGCCGGGCGCCGCCCCCGCGCCGCGCCTGCGCCAGTATTTCCCCGAAACCCTCTATGTCAATCCCGAGCTGCTCACCGACGACAAGGGGTTTGTCTCACTCGATATGCCGCTCGCCGATTCGATCACGACGTGGCGGCTCGCGGCGACCGCTTCCTCCCAGCGCGGCGACCTCGGCGCGACGCAGGCGGGCATCCGCGTCTTTCAGGATTTCTTTATCGACCTCGACCTGCCGGTGGCGCTAACCCAGAACGACGAAATCTCGCTCCCGGTCGCGGTCTATAACTATTTGCCTCAAGACCAAAAGATACAGGTTGGGCTCGACAAAGCCGACTGGTTCACCCTCACCGGCGACGCGACGCAAACGCTGACGATTGCCTCGAACGACATCCAGGTCATCTATTTCCGCATCAAGGCGACCGGGTTTGGCAGCCACAAGCTCAAGGTGACCGCGCTCGGGGCCAAGATGAGCGATGCCCTCCAGCGCGAGGTCCAGGTCTATCCCGACGGCAAGCTGCAGCAGGTCACGCACAGCAACTGGCTGCACGACGGAACCGCCGAGACGGTGGAGGTCCCCGCCGCCGCCGTCCCCGGCGCGTCCCGCATCGAGGTCAAGCTCTATCCCGGCGTCATGAGCCAGTTGGTCGAGGGGCTTGACGCGATCTTTCAGACGCCGCACGGCTGTTTCGAGCAGACCAGCTCGACCACGTTTCCGAATGTGCTCGCGCTCAACTATTTGAAGCAGACGCGCCGCGCCGCGCCCGAGGTCCAGATGAAGGCGGAAACTTACATCGGCCTCGGCTATCAGCGGCTGCTGACCTTCGAGAATCCCGGGGGCGGGTTCTCGCTCTTTGGCGGGCCGCCGCCGAGCGCGATGCTGAGCGCCAAAGGGCTGCTCGAATTCAAGGACATGTCGCAGGTCTATCCAGTCGATCCCGCGATCATCCAGCGGACACGCGGCTGGCTCCTCTCGTCTCAAAAGAGCGACGGGACATGGGACGGCGCCGCCGGGTGGGACCATCCGCCCGAAAGCAAGGGGGACCCCCTGCCGCTGACCGCGATCGTCACCTGGGCGCTTTTGGAAACGGGCGACCGGCAGGAGGCGGGGGCGGCGCGCGGGATTGCCTATCTCAAATCGCACCTCTCCAGCGTCAAGGACGCCTATACCCTGTCGCTGATCGCCAACGCCCTCGTCGCCTACGACACGAATGATCCCGCCACGCACGATGTGCTGGCGCGGCTCGACGCGGCCAAGACGGTCGACGGGGATAAGGTCTATTGGACGACGGCGGGATCATTCTCGGGCGCGACCGGACGCTATGGGAGCATCGAGACGACCGCGCTCGTCTCGTACGCGATGCAGCGCGCCCACGCCTATCCCGATTCGACCGGCCGGGCGCTCACCTACCTGGTCCAGTCCAAAGACCCCAACGGCACCTGGGGCACGACCCAGGCCACCATCCTCTCACTCCGCTCGCTCGTCCTCGCGGCAATCGACAGCGGCGAGTCCTCGCAGGAGGCAACCATCCAGGTCTCGCTCAACGGCGGTTCCATCAAGCCGGTGCACGTGACGAGCGACCAGGCGGGGATGATGTATCAGCTCTCGTTCGACGACATCAAGCCCGGACCGAATCAACTCGCGTTCCAGTTCGACGGCAAAGGTCCCTTTGCCTACGAGGTGACGACCACCTATTACCTCCCCTGGGACCAGGTTCCGCCGGCGCCCGAGGGCGAACAATTGCTCGCCATCCAGATCCAATACGACCGCACCTCGCTCGCGGTGAACGACGAGGTCGGCGCGACGGTCAAGATCGGCCTGAACAGGCCGGGGACGGCGCGCATGGCGTTAGTCGATCTCGGCATCCCGCCCGGCTTTGCGGTGGTGACGGACGAGCTCGACGCGGCGGTCAAGAACAACACCCTCTCGCGCTATGAACTGACCGGCCGCCAGCTCATTCTCTATATCGACGAGCTGAACTCGCAGAAACCGGTTACACTCACCTATCACCTGCGCGCCAAGTACCCGGTGCGGGTCAAGGCCCCCAGTTCGACGCTGTCAGATTACTACAATCCTGACATATCGACGACTCAGCCGCCGGTGGAGTTCGTCGTGCATTAGCAGCACATGCCCAGAATTGAGAGAAAACGCGCCCTCCTTAGCGGAGGGCGCGTTTTCTTTGATAACTCACCTTACGCACTCAGGCGAACAGGCCCCAGTTGCCGCAAGGCATCGAAAGCGACCTGGATCGCACGCATATAGAGTTTGGTCTTGAGCGCGAAATGGTTCAGTTTGGTGGCGACCTTTAACA
>JBAVQS010000043.1:0-1634 GCA_049694275.1 Anaerolineae bacterium
AAGCGCTTACGACGGCGGAGGAGCCGAGCGGCACTACGGCGACGTTCCTCCATTTGCCCGCGGGTGAGATGAGATGGTTGCCAGATCATGGCTCAATTGTAAGGCAATTTATGCGAAAAGGAATAAATTGCAGACATAGCTTGTTTCTCGCTATTTTCGTGGCTACAGATGCCCTAAAAATAGCTTGAATCGGAAATTAGTCTAAACTTCAATTCAGTGGGGTCAGAAGGCTCCGCGAAGGGTAATCACAAATCCGTGAGCGGGAAGAGCTGACAGCGAGGCAGGCGACAATGCAACTATCGCGCTCGTGACCAATCACCTTGATAAAGAGATACGACGCGCCCCAGATCATCCCTAACGTCACCAATGCAATCCACTTCATTTGCAGCACCCCCTAAAAGTCCGGCAATTTTAATACAAAAAGTCCCGTACAGCTAACGCGAGAGAAACTTGCGTATTTCCGGCAAGTGCATACCATAGAGGTCTATCGGTCGGCCGGCACAAGCTGACCCAGCCGGTTATTCGCAACGATTCGCGAAAGGACACAAAGACCGTGTCAACCGTTACCCTTTCTCTTGACGGCAGAGAGCTCCAGGCGCGGGAAGGCGCCACCCTTCTCGACGTCGCCCGCGACGCGGGAATTGATATTCCGACCCTCTGTCATCACCCGGCCCTCTCCCCCGAAGGGTCCTGCCGCCTCTGCCTCGTCCAGGATACTCGCACGAACAAACTGCTCCCTGCCTGCTCCACGCCGATCGCCAACGGACTTGTCGTCCGGACCGATACGGCGGCAGTCCATGAGGCGCAGCGTTTCAACCTCGAGCTGTTGCTGGCCCGCCACCCGCTCGATTGCATGACGTGCGAACAGGCTGGGGAGTGCGAGCTGCAGGACCTCGCCTACCGGTTCCAGGTGGACGCACGCCGGCTGGGCCATGAGCCGCGCCCCGGCGCCCGCGACCTCTCCAACCCCTTTATTGTGCTTGACCCGGAAAAATGTATCCTGTGCCACCGCTGCGTACGCGGGTGCGCCGAGATTCAGGGCCGCCACGCGATCGGGGTGTATGCGCGGGGCGACAGCTCCCATATCGCCGCCGGGCTGGAACGTCCCTGGATCGAATCGAACTGCGAATCCTGCGGGACCTGTATCGCCGTTTGCCCCACCGGCGCGCTGGTCGAAAAACCCTCGCTCGGCCGTGGCCGCGCATGGGAATTTGAGCGGGTGACGACGATCTGCCCATACTGCGGCGTGGGCTGCACCCTCGACCTGAATGTAAAACAGGGGCGCGTCGTCAAGGTCACCTCGAACTGGACACAAGGGGTTAATCAGGGCGCGCTCTGCGTCAAGGGACGCTTTGGGCAAGAATTTATTCATCACCCCGACCGACTAACGACGCCCCTGATTCGCACCGAAACCGGATTCCGAGAAGCGAGCTGGGATGAGGCGCTCGACCTGGTCGCCCGGAAATTCGTCGAGATCAAAGGACGGGCCGGCCCGGACGCCCTCGCGGTGATCTCGTCCGCCAAAGCGACGAACGAAGAGAACTATCTCGTCCAGAAATTCGCCAGGGCGGTCATCGGCACCAACAATATCGATCACTGCGCCCGGCTCTGACACTCGGCTACGGTGACTGGTC
>JBAVQS010000044.1:0-11404 GCA_049694275.1 Anaerolineae bacterium
CCTCCATGGCCAAGTTGTTTGCCGCCGATACGGCGATGAAGGTCACGACGGATGCGGTCCAGATCCTTGGGGGTGTGGGTTATACCCGCGAGTATCCGGTCGAAAAGTGGATGCGCGATGCCAAGATTATGCAGATTTACGAGGGCACGACGCAAATCCAGCGTCTGGTCATCTCCAAGATGATGATTGGGTTCTAACTATTGGCAAGCATCAAATAGAAAGAGAAACCAGACCTTGCATCAACGGGTCTGGTTTCTCTTTTTATACAATGCGCCTATCTTCAGTAATCGGGGTAGTTCATCTACCTTGTCAGAATTAACGTGACCAAGATGCAAAGGCCGCACATGATCAAGAGTTGAACGCTCCTTCGCTCAAGCCATGGACGGTTGATCTGTCGTCCGTTGAGGGAGATCTTGCGTAACTCGGGAATTTGTCTTCCCAAAAGCAATTCGAAATGCCTACGCTTCTTTGACTCAACCTTTTCATATTCCCATATATTGAGATTGAGATTCATGTGGTCAAGATTGAGTATTCGCCGCCAGAGGTTCTGGTGAAGTTTGGAGCGTATTGCGTATATGGAAAACGAGATGACGGCAATGGCCAACGGGGGGTCAAACTGGCTTGAAACCAGCGGATAGCTATATTCCGCTTCTAGGTTTTTCGGAAGATTGGTAGGTCTTTGCACAAGTTCTGTTGCTTCCTCGCCCAACGCAAGAATTTTGCCATCGGCTTTACATGTGAGAACAAGGGCGGGCATTTCGAAAAACAAATGTTTGTTTTCGACTGCAACGGTTACCATTTTCGGGCTGACTTGTATCTTGGTATTGAGAAGCATCCGAACTCTCCGGGAAGACTTTGCTTAGGAATCCTTGCAGACACGGTCATTATAGACAGTTCAGCGGCAAACATCAACCTAGCGCATTCGCCCATGCACAAAATGCCTCTGATTGGGCAGGTTTAGGTTTCTTCCTTTTGTCCCAAAACTGTAGGCCATAGAGATTGGGGACAATTGTCATTTGTTCAATTAGGCGTACGTATAGGAAACAATGGGACGGCCCTTGTTGTTTTATTGGCCAGGCAGAGACCGGGTGGAGGGGCCATCTTAATCTGCAAGTGCTCCCGGCGCTCCATGCTGGAAGATAGAGAGTAGCGGGAGAAATGAACAATCACCCAATTGTCTAAATCACCGCGTACACGTATAATTCAATGCGCATATGTCTGATTTTCTGACGTTCAGGCTGCTAGGGAAACCCCAGATCCTGCTTGATAATCAGCCTGTGACCGGTTTTATATCGGCCAAGTCTCAAGCGTTGCTGCTTTACCTGGCCGTCACCGGTCGTCCTCACACCCGTGAGACGCTCGCCGGACTGCTGTGGGGCGATATGCCTGAAAGCCAGGCAGCCAAGAATCTTCGCAACGCCCTCTCCAATCTTCGCGCACTGGCCGGCGCCCATCTTTCCATCGCCCGCGATGAAGTAAGCTTTATTCGCGATGACGCCTGTTGGATAGATGCGCGAGTGTTCATGGATACCCTGTCGGGCAATCTAGCCGAGAGTGAGCTCGATAGGTTGCACAGTGCGGTCGAGTTATACCAGGGAGAATTCCTGCAAGGGTTCTATGTGACGGATGCGCTGCCAATCGAGGAGTGGATCCTCGGCCACAGGTCGCTCTTGAACGGTCTTATGGTTCAGGCTTTGCACAATCTGGTCGTACGGCATCTGGCGCGCGAAGAGTGCGCCGCCGGAATAGACTATGCCAACCGCCTGCTCGAGATCGAGCCCTGGCGCGAGGAAACGCACCGGCATCTGATGTTACTCCTTGCCCACAGCCGCCAGCGGACTGCCGCGCTCGCACAGTATGACAAGTGCTGCCAGGCGCTGGAGCGAGAATTGGGTGTCGAGCCGATGGCCGAGACGACCTCTCTTTATGAGCGGATCAAGGCGGCCGGCGCCGCGCTCCCTCACAACCTGCCGCCTCAGCCAACCCCCATGGTTGGCCGGGAAGCCGAACTGGCTCAGATTGCGGGTTATCTGAATAGTGACCATGCCCAGTTGCTCACCCTTGTGGGGCCGGGGGGCATTGGCAAGACGCGCCTTGCTTTGCAGGCGGCCGCGCGCTGCGTCGAGGCGGAGGTCAATGTTGAGAGGCGTTTTTCAGATGGCGTATTCGTTGTGCCGCTCACCAGCGCGAGTCTGGCCGATGGTTTGCAAATTTCGATCCTCGCCGCCCTGGCCGAAGTGCTCAAGGTCGATCTCCAGGGGCCGGTGCATCCCCAAGCGCAGCTCTTATCCTACCTGCGCGACAAGGACATGCTACTCATCCTGGATAATTTCGACCAGTTGGTCCCGGAGGCGCGGCAGTTGGTTGATATCCTGCGCCTCGCACCCCACATCAAGTTGCTGGTTACCTCGCGGGTCCGGCTCCATCTGCAGGGCGAGTGGTTGATCGAGGTGGGCGGGCTCCCTTTTCCGGAAATTACACAATTGACCGCGCAAGAGGCGGTGAACTATAGCGCTATCACACTATTTGTCTTACAGGCGCGGCGCATGCAATCGGGATTCATCCTTTCGGACGAGGATACCCCGGACGTCATTCGGATTTGCCAGTTGGTCGAAGGGGCGCCGCTCGGGATCGAGTTGGCGGCCAGTTGGCTGCGGGCCCTCGCCTGTCGCGAGATTGCGACCGAAATTGAAAGGGGCCTGGACTTTTTGCAGACCACGCTTCAGGATGTGCCCGAACGTCATCGCAGTATCCGCGCCGTCTTTGATTATTCGTGGAACCTTATTTCGCCGGCCGAGCAAGCGGCCTTTTGCGAACTCTCGGTATTCAAGGGCGGATTCTCGCGTGAGGCGGCCTCCCAGGTCGTCGGCGTGTCGCTCCCGCTCCTCGTGGGGTTGCTCGACAAATCACTCCTCCATCGCAGCGCCGTGGGGCGTTTTGAAATCCACGACTTGCTCAGGCAGTATGCGCAAGAGATGCTGCTGGCCGATCCGGAGCGCTATCAGCGCGTCAACGACGTGCATTGTCGCTATTACGCCGAGCTCTTGACCGCGCACCGGGTTGAGCTCAAAGGGGATGACGTCGCCGTGGCGCTCACGACCCTTGACGTCGAGCGCGAAAACGTGCGCGCGGCCTGGAACTGGGCCGTCAGTCACCGCCGCATCGACGAAATGAACCTCTTTATGGAGTGCTTATAACCCCGTTATCGCGTGAGGGTCACCTTTTGAATGGTTCGAGGCGCTTCGGTATTGTGTCCCCTTGCCTGCGTGAGATGGTAGCAATAGAGCTGTCCCGGAATAATACTGACCAGGGGGGTAAGCCATTCCGGAAGGCCGGGTGGAATGCGTAAGGTGCGCTGGCTCAGCGCTTGCGCTTGCGGGTTATCGGCGATGACGACGAGCTCGGCATGGTGCTGATCGCGGAGGACGGTAAGCAGGGCCAGCAGATCGGAGAGGACCGGTCCCTGGTTTGCAATCGCGAAAACAGGTAACCCCGGCTCGGCAATGGCGATCGGGCCATGCTGAAAATCCACCGTCGAATAGGCATCGGCAAAGACATAGGTGAGCTCTTTGAGCTTGAGCGCCCACTCCAATGCCGTCGCATAGTTATAGCCGCGCCCCAGCACAATACACTGTTTGAGCGCCGCATGCCCGGCGGCAATTGCTCCGGCCGCCGCATCCTGTTCGAGCGCCTGCCGCGCCGCCTCTGGCACGCGGCTCAATTCGGCAATGTGCTCCGGGGCATCGCTCCACGCCGCCGCAATCGCGGCGACCGCCATGAGCTCGGCGGTATAGGTCTTGGTGGCGGCCACCGCCTTTTCCACGCCCGCCTGTAAGGGCAACACCATATCCGCGGTCTGCGCAAGCGGTGATTGTGGGTCGTTGGTGATGGCAAGCGTCAGGGCATTCTGCCGTCGTCCCTCTTCCAGCACACTCACAATATCCGGCGATTTGCCCGATTGGGAGAGGCCGACGACAAGCCCATCCTGCAACGCGGGCACCTGGCCGTAGCAGGAAAAAAGCGAAGGCGCGGCCAGCGCCACCGGAATCCGGTTCAACGACCCCCATACATATTGGGCATAGACCCCGGCGTGATCGGACGTCCCCCGCCCTGCTAACAGCACGAACTTGGGCTGGCGTGCGCGGATGGTTTGCGCGATCTCGTGCGCCGTGGCAAGTCGCGTATCGAGCCAGTTCTGTAAAACGTTCGGCTGTTCTCTAATCTCGTCGATGAGCCCCATTATGCAACTACCTCCCCAGCGATAATTGTTTGCTTGATGTCCAGGTTCTGGTCCAGCACGACCAGGTCTCCCACGCATCCGGTCTCAATGCGCCCCAAGCCATCGAGTCCGAGGACCCGCGCCGGTGTGGTGCTGGCCATAATCAGCGCCGCCTCTAGCGAACAGGCGCCCCATTCGACCAGTTTCCGAACTCCCTGATCGAGCGTGAGGATGCTGCCGGCCAGCGTCCCGTTCTCGAGCCGCGCCGAAACCTGGTCAACAATCACGCGTCGGTCGCCGAGCGCAAATTCCCCCGCGCCCAGTCCTGCAGCCGCCATCGCGTCGGTCACCAGCGTAATGTGATCGGGGCCCTTGGCGCGAATGAGCCAGGACAGGATAGAGGGATGAAAATGCACGCCATCGGGTATAATTCCCACGGTGATGCGTGGATCGGTGAGCAGCGCCCCAACCATTCCCGGCTCGCGGTGCTGGAGCGGAGACATGGCATTAAAGAGGTGTGTGCCATACCGTGCGCCCGCATCGATCCCTGCAATCGCTTGATCGTATGTAGCGTGCGAGTGCCCCAGGCTGACGACGACATGCTGTGCGCAAAGGTCATGTATGGCATGGAGCGCATTGGGTAGTTCCGGCGCAAGTGTCATTAATCTTACGAGGGATGACTGGCTCGCCGCAGGCCCCAGGAGCCCATCCTGAATTGGCACGGTGGGCGTGCGCAGAAAAGCGGGATTGTGAGCGCCGCGCCGTTCGTGTGCAAGATAGGGCCCTTCGAGGTGCAGCCCGAGAATACGCGCCGCCGCCCCAGGTCGGTCTATCGCCGCAGGGAGCAACTCCCCAATGGTATTCAGGGCGCGCGGATAGGTGTCGAGCGGACTGGTGATGATGGTGGGTAAAAAGGCTGTAACCCCGGTGCGCGGTAATTGTGCGGCGACCGCCGGCATGGTCCAGGGGGCAAGCGTGAAATCGTGCCCGAACGCGCCGTTCACTTGGAGGTCAATCCACCCCGGCGAAATAATTTGCGCCGGGGCCTCCTTGACCTGCCGCACTTCTGCAATAACACCTTTCTCGATGGCGACCTCGCCATCTCTTAATGCGCCATCCGGAAACAGTACACGTCCACGAATCAGCATGCTTGTATCCTACGACTGACCGAGCACGAGGTCGAGCCGCTGTGCGAGCGGTTCGAGCCGCTTGACCAGTGCGACATCAAGGTCCAGATCCGGGTTTTCCAAAATGTCATTCCAGAGCGACGCAAACACGGATGTCAGCCGGTCCTCCATCAGTCCCCACGAGCGCGCCACCGGGAACGAACGACCGCTGCGGAGCGCGGTCGCAGCCAGTTGCCATAGCGGCTGCGTCGAGAACGGCGGCGAGATGAGCGTATCGAGCCGCGCCGGCATCAGGCCAATTGACTGGCTGTGCTGGACCTGCGCCTGGGGCTGGGTGAGGAATTGAATCAGCTTGAATGCTTCCTGGTGTTTCGTCGAGTGTTTCCAGATGATGAGATGAGAGCCCCCTACAAAAGAGGGCCCGGGAGGTAACGCGACTCCCAAGTCTTTGCCAAGCTTGGGGGCGGCTTGGTTAAAGAGCCAGGTACCGGTAATGGTTACTGCCGCCTCCGGGTCGTTGATGAATTCGGCGTCCGGTTCCAATCCATTCAGGCGCTCCACCCCTGGCGCCAGGTACCGGCGCAGGCTGAAATAGGCGCGCATGCCGTTGCGCGCCTCAGGCTTGCTAAAGAGGGTCCGCTTGCCATCCGCCGTGACAAAATCGCCGCGTTGCCCCCAGACCCAGCTTGCAATATCGTGTAGCGTGGTATGTGTTGTTCCGGTTGGCACGGTCCACGGAACTCGGATTCCCTTTTCCTGGAGGGTCTTTAATGTTTCGTTGACCATGGCTGCGCTCTGAAAGGCGAGGCGTTCATTCACCCCCGCTTTTTCGAGCAGGTTGCGGCGGTAAAAGATGAGGCGCGCGCCAGTCACCCAGGGTACGGCCCAACTCTCGGTGCGATAGACCAGGTGTGTCGATTGCCAGGCGGAGGGCAAAAAGTTGGCGCCGCGCCCCAGCGCCGCCAATTCCTTTTCTCCCAGGGCATAGAGCGCGTTCATGGCGCTCAGATCGCCGAGCCAGGTCGTGCCGATCTCGGAAATATCTGGCCCATCGCTATAGAGCGCGGCCTTCATCAGGTCGCTCCACGCGCTGTCCCAGTCCAACAAGCGGAGCCGGACATGGATCCCGCTTTCCGCTTCGAATTGGTCGAGCAATTCACGGACTCCGACTGCGCTGCCTTGCATAACAGAGAATTCGATTTCGTGACTCATCTTTGAACCTCGAATATGAACTGTACTATCCCATCACTACGTCGATTTGATTGACCGAACCGGCTGGCTGAGAGGGGACTGGCCCCTGAATCGGCTGCCCATTGAGCAGGATCGACCGGACCCCTTTTTGCACGCCTTGTGGATTGGTAAAATTAATAGTAAAGGTTGCGCCCTGCCATTGGCGAACCACCTGAAATTCCTTCCAATCATGCGGAATACACGGGTCGATCTCCAATCCTGCAAAGGTTGGGCGGATGCCGAGAATCCAGCGTGTGACCGCAGTATAGGACCAGCCCGCGCTACCGGTCAGCCAGGGATGCCGCGCCCGCCCGAAAGCGGTGTGATCTTTTCCCATAATGAACTGACAGTAGGAATAGGGCTCGGCCTCGCGTACCTCGATCATGTCGTTCTGATTATACGGCAAAAGCGCATTGTAGAATTTCATCGCGCGGTCGCCGCGCCCGAGCTTGCATTCGGCTACTACGGCCCATGGGTTGGGATGACTAAAGATGGCGCCGTTCTCTTTAATTCCACGATAGACGCGTGTGACAAAACCGATGTCATCGTTCGGTTTCGAGTACGTCGGCCAGACCAGATGTAGCCCATAGGGCGAGTACAGGTGCTCGTCGACGGCGTCCATGCACATCTGTCCGTGCTCGGGGCTGGCGACCCCGGAGAGGACGGCCCATGTGTTGCTCTCGATAAAGACCTTGCCCTCTTCGCTCTCCTGCGTCCCGATCTTGACCCCCTGCGCAGTGATCCCGCGGATGTACCATTTGCCATCCCAAAGCTCGTTCTCGCAGGCTGCACGGACCCTATCGGCAATTGTTTGGTAATGGTCCACGTCGGCAGTTCGGCCAAGGCGCCCTGCCGCTGCCAGAAACGCTTGGAGCGCCCAATAGTGCATGAATGAAACCATTGCGCTTTCGCCGCCGCCGAGGTTGAGACAATCGTTCCAGTCCGCGCGCAGCCCTTTGCAAATGCCGGTCGCCCCAATCTGTTCCGCCGAAAAATCAAGCGCCCTTTTCATATGCTCGTACACGGTGACCTCACCCTCATCGGCGAATGGCACATGCTGGTCAAAGAACGCAATGTCGCCTGTCTCTTGCACATATTCGCAGATGGAGACGACCAGCCAGAGCGCGTCGTCCGAGCAGGTATCTTCCAGCCCATGAATCCGGCTCCTGGGATCAGGCGGTGGCACGACGGTCGGCGATTTGAATTTGGGCGCTTTTTGCTTTTCCGGGTTAAACCATTCCGGGTCAAACAGGTGCAGTCCGTAGCCCATGCTTACCTGCCCATTCAAGAGCTCGACCAGGCGCTGTTTGCACCGGACGGGGTTTGTGTGAGGGATGCTCATGACATCCTGAGCGGTGTCGCGATAGCCCAGCCCCGTTCGTCCGCCGACTTCGACAAACGAGGCAAAACGCGACCACACCACACAGGTCTCGGCCTGGTAGAGATTCCAGGTATTAATCATCGTATCCAGCCCCTGGTTCGGGGTATGACACTGCAGAACGGCGCGCTTGTTCTTCCAATAGTTGCTCAGTGCGGCAAAAGCCGCGTCCACCTGCGCCGGGTCCGAATATTTGGCCTTGATGGCCTGTCCGGCTGCGCGGTCGCCAACGCCGAGCATGAATACGATACGCGCTTCCTCGCCGGGCGCCAGCGTCAGTCGTTTGTGCAGCGCTCCGCAGTGGTTGCCCCCCAGTTCGGCGCTGTTGGCGCACTGACCCTGCTCGACGGCAATGGGATTGGACTCGGTCCGATAATTGCCGAGGAACCGGTCGCGCAGACAATCGTAGCTATCCGGTTCAAAATTGGACGCAAAATAGTGAAAGGTCCACGGCTCGTAGAAAAAGTCATACTCGATGATGCCCTCTGCAAAACTGGCGCCGGATGCATACAGGCTCATTTGCAGGTTCTGGTTGTCGATCTCGATGTGGTGGAATGAGAATTCGAGATAGGAGAGGATACTGAGCGCACGCGGTCGGTCACTCGTGTTTTTAATCTTGCAGTCCCATAACTCGACATCATCGTCGACCGGGATAAAGAGGAGTTGTTCGGCCGCGATGTCGTTGTAATCGCACGAAAAGTGGGAATAGGAAAGCCCGTGGCGACATTCATATTTCGCTCGCTTCAGGTCCTTGCCGACCGGCTGCCACGAGATGGACCAGTAATCCCCGGTCTCGTCGTCACGTACATAGACATAGTGGCCGGGACGGTCGAGCGGCACGCCGTTCTGCCGGAAGCGGGTGATCCGGTGATGCTCGGCGCTCTTGTAAAAGGAATACCCGCCCGCATTATGCGAAATGACGGTGCACAGGTCCTTGACGCCTAAATAGTTCGTCCAGGAGACCGGCACATCGGGGCGTTCGACGACATATTCTTGATGTTCGTTGTCAAAATAACCGTACCGCACGCGATAGCCTCCTGAGATTGGGGATCTCGAGATCGGGTTTATTGGTCGCCATGTACAAACTGCTCGAGCCAGTGCAACATCTCATTCGCCTTGCCCTGAGAATCTGCCTCAACAAAGATGCGAAGAGTTGGCTCGGTGCCCGAAAAGCGAAGCAGCGCCCAGTTGTCATTCTCCAGGTAGAGTTTGGTCCCATCCATGTGCGAGACTCCGACGACCGGGTAAGGTCCCATGTGATCGAGGGGGGCGGCGCGCAGGTTCCTGGGAACCGCGACCCGCATGTCCGGTGTGGCGGGGAATCCCTCTTCCAGGTCATATAATCGCCCGGTAATCTTCCACACTTCATCGCGTAATGCCGAAATGCGCTTGCCGGTCCTGGCGAGCATCTCGACCACGAGGGCGCAGGCGAAAATTCCATCCTTGCCGAGGATGTGTCCGCGAATCGTCAGGCCGCCGCTCGACTCGCCGCCGAGCAACGCATTACTCTGCACCATCCCCGCCGCAATGTGCTTGAACCCAACCGGGACCTCGACACACGCCTCGCCAAAATGCTTTGCCAGCCGATCGAGCAGGTGGGTCGTGGCGAGGTTGCGCACGACGCCGCCTCGTTCCCCGCGGACCTCATGCAGATACCAGTATAGCAGGAGCAAAATGTCGTTGATCCCGATGTACTCGCCATGCTCGTCGACAATAGCGATCCGGTCCGCATCGCCGTCCGTGGCGAGGCCCAGGTCAAAGTGGTCCTCGATCACATGCGTGCTGAGCAGGCGCAGCGCCTCGAGATTGGGCGCCGGGGAACGTCCGCCAAAGAGGGGATTGTGTCGCTCGTGAATAAAGGTGACGCGGCACCGCGCCTCGGTCAGGATTGTCCCGAGGGTGAACTGCCCGACGCCGTACATCGGATCGACAATCACCTTGAGCCCGGCTTTGCGGATCGCTTCCAGGTTGATCATCTTTTCGACTGCGTCCACATATTGGTTGGTGTAATCGCATTTGCGCACGATTCCCGCTTCGGCGGCGATATCCAGTTCCACCTTGATGACGTCGTCGAGCGTCAGCGCATTGGTTTCGGCGGCGATCTTGTACGTTTCGTCGTCGAGCAGCAGCGAGCCGTCCGCGTGGAATACCTTTAACCCGTTCCACTCGGGCGGATTGTGGCTGGCAGTAAAGGCCAAGCCGTACGCCACTTTTTCCTGAGCGGCAGCGTAATTGATGAGCGGGGTCGGGGCGTCTTCGGTCAGGAGGAGAACCGGGATATTGTTCCCGGCAAACACCTCAGCGGCGGCGGCGGCGGCGCGGTCCGATAAAAAGCGCCGGTCGTAGCCAATCAACACTCGTTGCTTTTCCTGGCCCTTGCGTGTGATCTCGTTGGCGAGCGCCTGACACAGCCGGCGTACATTGTGAATGGTAAACCCTTCGCCAATCACGGCGCGCCAGCCGCCGGTGCCGAATGCCACCTCATTCCGCTCTTCTGCGCGGCGTGGGCGGAACAGCCGCTTTTGCAGGATGAACTCGGCCTGCGCCAGGTCCTCGCGCGTATTGATTCCTTGCACCTCGTCCTGGTCATAGATTTGATAACTCTCGACATTCAGGCCGCTGCGGATCAACTGGTGCACGCAATCGGTCAGACGGTATTCGCCCGTGGCCGAAGGGGAGAGGCGCGCCAGCGCCGGAAAGAGCGAGTCCGCGCTCACGGTGTACGCGCCGACATTCAGCTCGTGAATCTGCCGTACCGTGGGCGAAGCTTCCATCTCTTCGATGATGTCGACGATTCGCCCGTCTGCATCGCGGATGATGCGCCCATAAGGGAGGGCGCGGTCAATCACTGCCGTTAGCAGGGTCAATGAGGCGTTTCGCAGGTGGTGGCGATTGAGCAGGCCGCGAATCGAGCCGGGGCGGAACAAGGGCGTATCGCCATACAGGATCAACAGGTTTCCGCGGAAATCGCGCAGGTAGGGATGGAGCTGTGAGACCGCGTGCCCAGTCCCCAGCGGCTCGGATTGCGTCACATAGTGATAGCGGTTGCCCAGGTGTTCTCGAATCTCGGCTTCATACTTGCCGACGACAATATAAAGGTCTTCCGGTTCGACCATCTGGAGCACATTCTGAACCACATAATCCAGTATCTGGCGGTCGCCGAGGGTTTGCAAAACGAGGGGGCCGGTTGCTCCTGCAATGGCCTCTTTGCCGGCTGCAAGGATCACCGCCCTTAATGTCGGCTGTTGTTGGTGTACAGGATTTGCCATTGGAAAGGATTCCTATTTACCTCCAGTATACTCCATTTTATGCCCTTTCTAATGAATAGACGTTATCCGAAATAGGGTATACTAACCCCATGCTGTGCTACGATGAGTTGCAAGATAATGAGCGGAAGTTTCTCGCATTGACGGGGCTCACCCCCAAAGAATTCGGGCTGCTACTCCCCAC
>JBAVQS010000045.1:0-21048 GCA_049694275.1 Anaerolineae bacterium
GAAAAGCTGAACGGGTACATGGCAACCGCGGAGGAACCCGTGCGCGAGCAGATGACCTGTGAGCAGGTGGCGCAGTACCTGTCGGACTATATCGACAACGAACTGGACGAGCCCTTGAGCGCGATAGCACGCGCCCATATTGCAACGTGCCCGCACTGCCACCTCTTGCTGGATACCATGCAGGACACGATCACGCTCTGCCGGGAAGGGACGAAAAGAGTGATTCCGGAGGCAAGCCGCAAGCGCATTTTCGGGGAAATCAAGTTGAGTTTTGCGAAACGGGCGCGGGGGTGATAAGGGAGCAGAATGCTTGTCGGCGAAAGGAGAGAAGTGGAACACGATTCTCAGATATAAAGAAAGGGGTAACATGGAATTTAGCACTCTTTATCAGGAACTTCAAAATAGCACAGAGATGATCCGTGCTTTATTGTCAGGAGTCGCACCAGAGGCAGCACACCTCAAACCGAGTGCGGACTCGTGGTCGATTCTCGAAGTGGTGTGTCACTTGTACGATGAAGAGCGCGAAGATTTTCGAGAACATCTCGATTTCATTCTTCACCGCCAAAATGAAGAATGGCATGCGATTGATACCGAAGGCTGGGTAACCAAACGAAAATATAACGAGCAGAACTTTGTTGAGATGCAGGAAAAATTCTTTGTCGAACGTGAAAAATCATTTGTATGGCTCAATGGATTACTGAATCCAGATTGGGAGAAAACCTATACAACCGAGTACCGCACAATCAGCGCGGGAGAGATGTTCGCCTGTTGGGTCGCGCATGACAATCTCCACATCCGCCAATTGGTGGAACTCAGGCGCATGAGGCTAGAAAATATCACAAAGCCTTACAATCTCGAATACGCAGGTGATTGGTAACTGAATAGACGCAAATCATATTTCGCGCAAGTAAACAACAGTTTTGAACTCGAATTGTAAGGCCGCCGCTTTTGCTTCTTGACGGGGAATGCTTTCTTTGGGATACTCGAAACAGGAAAACAAAGAAAGGGGTAAAGTTTATGCATTCATTCGCACATCATCACCACGGCGAATCGGGCGAGGCGCCCGCTCACGAAACGCAAGGGCACATCCTCAACATGGGGTGGTTCTACGACCTGATGGTATGGTTTCTGGACACCTTTTTGTTGCGCGGCAAGATGCGGGAGATGCGACAGAGAACCGCTAACCTGGCCCATATTCAACCGGGAGACCAGGTGCTGGATGTCGGCTGCGGGACCGGCACGCTCGCACTTGAAATCGCGCAGCGCGTGGGCGGGGCGGGCCGCGTCTCGGGCATTGACCCTGGAACCGCGCAGATCGCCCGCGCCCGTTCCAAAGCGGCCCGGCGCAACCTGCCGGTCGATTTCCAGCTCGGCGTAATCGAGCATCTCACCTATCCCGATCAGACCTTCGATGCGGTCGTCAGTTCTTTGATGATGCATCACCTGCCGGATGACCTGAAACGACAAGGGCTGGCCGAAATTGCGCGTGTGCTCAAACCGGGGGGACGCCTGGTGATTGCCGATTTCAAGCGCCCGGCGGAACGCGCGAACGGACCGGCTCACCCGGGCGCAGGTGAGCACGGTGCGCAAGATCTCCCTTCGCTCATGCAGGCGGCGGGATTCGTCGAGGTGCGAACGGAGGAGATGCCCTTGCCACGATTCGCGGGTCTCCCCGATGTCGGCCTGGTCAGCGCACATACAAGCTGATCCAGCGACGCGGCGAAACTAATCGGAAAGAGAGAGCAGTCTGAATGAAAACCGAAAGCGCTCAAATCAACCGCGCGGGTCATGTCCGGCGCGCGATCTATCTGGAGTGGTTCACTGTCGGATACATGACGTTTGAAGCGTTGGCCGCGCTCTTTTTGGGGTTTTCAACCCGCAGCACCTCGCTTGAAACGTTTGGCCTGGACAGCCTGATTGAATTGGCCTCCGGGCTGGTCCTGTTATGGCGCTTGAACGCCGAATGGCGCGGGAGGGACCCGGAGGTTGTGGAGCGAGTTGAGCAGCGCGCGGCGCGCCTCGCGGGAATAAGCCTGCTATTACTTGCGCTCTATATCGCTTTCCAGTCCGTTTATGCGCTGGTCACCCGAGCCGCACCGGAAGCCAGCTTGTGGGGCGTTGCGCTCGCGCTCGTTTCGCTGATCATTATGCCGCTCCTGGCGCGCGCCAAGCTGCAAGCCGCGGACCGGATCGCAAGCCGGGCATTACATGCCGATGCCATCGAGAGTGTCGCCTGCGCGTATCTCTCTTTTACGTTGTTGTTGGGGCTGATTGCGAACTATGTTCTGGGGTGGTGGTGGGCAGATCCTTTCGCCGCCCTGGTCATGTTGTATTTCATTGTCCGCGAGGCCCGGGAGGCGCTGGCGGGAGAGCCCGACGGCGACGAAAAAGTACGGATGTAACCTTTCGGCCCCTTTGGCATCTAACAAATGCGCCGCGGCAAATGCCCGGCGGAGCAACGGATTGGAGGGAATATGCCCATTTACGAGTTTCAATGTGAAGTGTGTGACGAAAATTTTGACAAGCTCGTGCGCATGACAGTCGCCACTACAGTCACCTGTCCCAGTTGCGGCAGCGTCAAGACGAAAAAGAAAATCTCGACCTTTGCCGCGCGTCAGGGGGGTGACGGATCGAGTTACACGAGCAGCGCCTCGGATTGTTCTACCGGCAGCACCTGAGGGATTCGGCGTTAAGCGGCCGTGAGCCGCACCCGGTTTGTCGTGTGGAAAGCAAAATATTTAGATGAACAGTTGAGTCGTAGAGGTTGCTATCGGCGAGCCACTCAAACACCCCAGATGAGCGGTAGCAGAACGAGGATGACCAGGAGGAGAACCATCGTCAGAATGGTGCCCACGCGAACGTAATCGCCGAACTTGTATCCCCCTGGCCCCATCACCAAAATATTGACTGGATGGCCGAGTGGGGTCAGGAATGCCATGGAGCTGGCGAGGGCTACGCCCATGGCAAAGGTACGCGGGTCGCTTTGAAGTTGCAGTGCTGCCGTGATCGCAATCGGCGCGAGAATGACGATCGTGGCTTGTCCGCTCATCACCTGCGTGAGCGCCACGGTAATCAGCATCAGACCGGCGAGCAGGATGATGTGCGGAAAGCCGCCCAGTGTAGTCACCAGCAGATTCCCGACTAGCGCCGCGGCCCCCGTTTTAGTCATCGCCAGACCGGCGGGCAACATCCCGGCAATCAAAAAGATGGCTCGCCACTCGATAGACTGGTATACTTCGTCCATGGTCAGTGCGCCGACGAGTACCATCGCAATTGCGCCGGCGAGCATTGCTTCGGCAACCGGTAATACCCCTGTGGCGCTTGACAGCAGCGCTCCGATCATAACTGTGAGGGCCAGCCGTGCTTTCCCTCGACGGAGATTTTCCTCAGGGGTGCTGAGGAGCACAATAAAATCAGGATCGCTCTGAACAATCTCGGCACGGCGGCGCGATCCCAGCGCCAGCAGTGTATCGCCCGGTTGCAAAGGGAGGTCGCCGATCCCCACACGGCGTGGTTTCCCCTCGCGCCAGATTGCCACGACGCTCAAGCCGAATTTTTCACGAAAGTGGAGCTCGCGCAAGGTCTTGCCGAGAGCATTGGAGCGCGGGGCAGGCACAAACTCAAAGAGATTGGCGCCTTCCGCACGCAGGTCTTGAAACAGATGGGCATCGGGTTCGATGTGCACCCCACGCTGCTGCAAGAGCTCGGACTGATCGGGGCGCGCCTCCAGGTACAGATCGTCGCCGGCTTGAAGGGGTTCGCTCGGCGGAGGCGCAATTCGCGCGGTTCCATGATGAGCGATGGCAATCACATTGACGCCTAATGCGCGGCCCAGTCCGGCTTGCTCAAGCGTCTGGCCGACTAATTGCGAAGCGGGAGGCACGCGTGCGTGCATCGTCCGCTCTTGCAATCCATAAATGTCGGAGAGCTGACGCCGTGAGGCTTGCATGAGCCGCGTCCAATCGGCGGGGGCTCGCCGAGGCAGTAACTGGCGTCCGATGAAAAACATATAGACGATCCCGACAAAAACAATGGGCACGCCAATCGGCGCGAAATCGAAAAGGCCAAAGGGCGTCAGGTGATTATCGGTCAGCACGGCGTTGGTCAGAATGTTCACCGTCGTCAGGAGCGTGGCCATGCCGCCGAGGGTCGTCCCGAAAGCGAGGGGCATCATCAATTTGGAGGGCGAGATACCCCGCTCGCGGGCAATGCCGACGGCGACGGGCAGCAAAACCGATCCGGCGGCAATGTTATTCATAAAGAGCGAAAGGAATGCGCCGGCAAGCATCAGCACGACCAGCATGCGCCCTTCGGTCCCTCCGCCGAGACGGATCAACCAGGTCCCGAGGGTATGGGTCACGCCCGTCTTTTCCAGTCCGGCTGTCAGGACGAAAATGCCCAGGATGGTGATGACGGCCGAGCGGCTAAAACCGGAGAGGGTTTCTTGCGGGGTGAGAATGCCGCTGACTCCGAGCACAATCAGGACCAGCAGCGCGATCAGGTCGGGGCGCAGCCTGTCGCTGATAAAGAGAATTGCAGCCAGTGCAATGACCGCGAGAACAAAAGCAGCGTTCCAGTTCATTTTACTTTGACAATGTCAGATTTTCAATCGGCGTAGGCCGAATTCGCCTTGCGTAGCCGCGATTTTCCCAAAGGGATCCCTGCGGGACAATCGCCCAGCCGCGAATGTGACATTGTCGAATTACTTTGGGGATGCTTGGGCAAGCATAATGAATTGGCGATGAATGGCACTATTCTATCACCGATTTTGCACTACATTTTCACCACAGCTCAACCTCAACGAAACCGTCACCCGTTTTTGACCCAATCAAGACCCGGTCGCCCGATACTATATTCAAGAACATGAATATAGTATCGGGCGACGATTTGTTCGAATCTAACCTCGAATTGGCTGCGCTGCTGCGGGCGATTGCCCATCCGGCTCGCCTGGAACTGCTTCAAGCACTACAAGCCGGAGAAGAATGCGTCTGCCATCTCACCGCACTCCTCGGCAAGCGGCAGGCCTATATCTCGCAGCAACTTGCGAGTCTGCGCGAAGCGGACCTGATCGCCGAGCGCAAAGAGGGCTTGCGCGTCTATTACCATATCTGCGAGCCGCGCCTTGCGCCGGTCCTCGCCGCGCTGCGCTCAAAGGAATCGCCCGTTTTGGGACATGCAGTTGTCATGAGCTGTCCCTGCCCGCGTTGTGTTTCTGAAAGCGGACAGGGGAAATCCCGATTGACTTGCGAGAAAAGAGAGGGGGAGGAAAAAAATGCTTAAAGTCCAAGTGCTCGGTTCCGGTTGCGCCAACTGCCACAAGGTCGAGGCGCTTTGCAAACAGGCTATTTCGCAACTGAGCGTCGAGGGGCAGGTCGAGATGGTCACCGACATGAAGGAGATCATGCGCCTGGGGGTGATGAGCACGCCGGGGATTGTCGTCAACGGCCAGGTCGTCTCGACCGGGCGCGTGCCGGCCCTCTCGCAAATCACGACCATGCTGACCACCGCGCTGGCCCGGGAAACGAGCTAGACATGGCGCGCACGCTCCAGTCTCCCGCGCGGCCCGGGCAGTTCCGCACCTTTGGCCCGGTCATTCTGGCCGCGCTCGCATGGTATGCGGCCTATACCCTTCTGCAACCCGCGACCGAGTTCCTCGCTTTTAATGTTTTCGGCCTGGCGCGCGGCTCGGCGTTGGGCGATGCCGTCGCCTTTTTCCTGTACGACACGCCGAAAATCCTCCTGCTCCTCAGCGGGATGATTTTCCTCATCACCCTTATCCGCACCTTTTTCAGCGCCGAGCGGACGCGCCAACTGCTGGGGGGTAAACGGGTGGGGATTGGGAATGTGCTCGCCGCATCGCTCGGCATTGTCACGCCGTTCTGTTCGTGCAGCGCGGTCCCGCTCTTTATCGGCTTTGTCGAATCGGGCATCCCGCTCGGCGTCACCTTTTCATTCCTCATCGCCGCGCCGGTCATCAACGAAGTGGCAATCGTGATGCTCCTCGGCATGTTTGGCTGGCAGATCGCGGCGCTCTACGTCTTGTCCGGTCTCACCATCGCGATTCTGGCCGGGTTAATCATTGGCCAGTTGCACCTGGAAAAGTGGGTGGAGGATTTTGTCTGGCAGATGCAGTTCAGCGAGGCGGCGGACGAATCGGGCAAGCTGACCTGGGACGAGCGTTTTGCGCGGGGGCGGGCGGCCGTGCGCGAGATCGTCGGCAAGGTCTGGCTCTATGTGGTGATCGGCATCGCCGTGGGCGCCGGCATTCACGGCTATGTTCCGACGGATGCGCTCGTTGGGCTGATGGGCAAATCCGCGTGGTGGTCCGTGCCCATCGCCGTGATGATTGGCATTCCGCTCTATTCCAATGCCGCCGGGATCCTCCCCATCGTCTCGGCGCTCATCGAAAAGGGCGCGGCGCTGGGGACGGCGCTGGCATTCATGATGGCGGTGGTCGGCGTCAGTCTCCCCGAGACCATTATCTTGCGCCGCGTGCTCAAGCCGCAGCTCCTCGCCGTATTTGTCGGCGTCGTCATGCTGGCGATCATCCTCACCGGCTATCTGTTCAATCTCGTCCTCTAAGAGATTATTTTCTATAACGGCTCTTTTACCTGCGCCGCGACCGGCGTTCGCTCTGCGGCCGGTCGCGGCGAGCGATTGACGAGCCAGACGCCGACCCGCGAGGCGGGTAGGCCCTTGAGCGCGTCATACCAAAAGATATGGTCAGCAGTGGCCTACATTGGCTTTTATTCGCACCGTCAGATTCGAGAACGGTATAGCGGTAGCCGTCTCAGAGCAAGTAAAGTTGTCCGGATAATAGGTAATTCCCCCCGCTGATCTGCGAGCCAGCAGCGCATCTTTCTCAATAAACGTCCACCGTGCCAACGACAGGGTACACCGTGGTCGCATCCTGGTTCAGCCACCCTCCCATCGCGGCATTTCGGCCTCCCTGCGCCTCGGCTGCAGTCCAGGTGAGTTCGATGGTCTTTGATTCGCCCGGTTTCCATTCGAGGTGATGCGAGACTTTGTCCGGGTTCTGTGCAGACCAGGTGAGCAAGACCTCTTTACTTAGCGCATCCTGAACAATTATGCCCATTACCGGGCGATCAGTCGTTTCAAAGACTACGGTCTGGTTGCCCCGGTTGATAACCGTGAATGACATATGAACCGTATCTCCTACGATGACTTTGGAACGATCGGCGTGAAAGCGCAACCTTACATCGTTTACAGATGTGCTGACACTCATTCCCTCGTCAAATAAGGGAGAGCAGGCAGCGAGCAGGAGTAGCAAAAATGGCAATGCAGCGATCAACCCATAGGTCTGTTTTGTCCATCGCAACTTGATCTTTTTAACCGGATTCTCCAGAGAGAATTGGCGGCAAAGAGATAGGCTTCTTTTCAAGAAGTGTAGCCCCCAGTCATTAACGTACAAGAATAAAACCACTTGCACCCGCCAGAACACTCGAATCACCGTTAAGCAATCCTTCGCCAAACACGTCACGGTATAGCTGCGCGCTTGTAGCAGTCCAGTCCATTTCAATTGTTTTCGTTTCGCCCGGCTGCCATTCTAGATAATGCGATATTTGATCAGGATGCTGTGCTGCCCAAGATAGCAGGAGCTTATCGCTAACTCCCTCCACAACTTGCAAATCCATTACCGGACGATCAATGGTTTTAATAACGACCGGCTGTTTGCCCCAATTATCGATACTAAAGCGCAAGTGGATCGTTTCCCCTGCATGTAGCCGAGATCGGCTGGCAGCGGTGTGCAGGCCAAGTGTACTATACCCAGCCTCGTAGCTAACTCCTGTATCAATAATGGGATCACAAGCGGTTAGCACCAGAAGAAAAACGGTTGCCAGAGCAATCGCGGCTCTCGCCGGTCTACCATTCTTCATGCTGCCCAACACCCTTCCGTTCATGGCCCATAGTAAACGTCAATGAGTCCACCGACTGCACTCAGTGTTGTTGATCCTTGGTTCAGCAACCCGGCACCAGAGACGTTACGAGTTGCCTGCTCGCGTGTAGCAGTCCAGTCCATCTCGATGGTTTTTATTTCGCCGGGTTTCCATTCGAGATGGTGCGCTACCTTCTCCGGATACTGGGCAGACCAAGAGACCAGAATATCTTTGCTGATCCCGTCCTGAATGCTAATGTCCATGACTGGCCCGTCCCGGCTCTCGATAACCACCGGCTGAAAGCCCTGATTCCACACAATGAACTTCATGTGGACTGTTTCACCGGCCTGGACACTCCCGCGGTCTGTCTCAAATCGAAGCAACATCTCATTGTAAGAGGATGTTGCATATATACTCCCCTTTGTCAAGCCGCATGCAGTCTGCATCAGCAATAATACGAGAGATGAGAGAAAGACGAGGAGAGAGACCGGGCGAGGCCGGGGGCTAGATGCAAAGTGAAACATGTTGGCATCCTTTTTTCATGACGGTTCTTCTACCTGCGCCTCGACCCGCGTTCGCTCTGCGGCCGGCCGCGGCGAGCGATTGACGAGCCAGACGCCGAGAATGATAATGACGCCACCGATAGCCGACATGGCCGAGGCGACCACGAGCATGATGAGCGACTCGATATACAAAAAGACGCCAACCTGTGACGCGGGTGTGGCATTGAGTGCGTCGAACCAGAAGATATGGTCAGCTTGCCTATTACCCAAGAGCATTACGGTCCGAGCGCTCCGACACAATTTTGCACTTGAACAAGAACAAACGGTATCGTAGGAAAATCTTCGAACTTTAAGCTATCAATGAACGGCGCAGTCACTTGAAGGTTATCGCAGCACTGGACAGTCCAGTCTATCTCAAGCGTTCTGGACTGCCCTGATTTCAATTCCAATTTTGTCAGTTCTGACGTTAGCGGTTTCCCATCGGACCAATTCGTGGTCCTACCTCCTGTTCGCACTATGAGATCAAAGATAGGTCTGTCCTTTAAGTCCACCGTGAACGTCTCCGAGCTATGATTGGTCGCAGTGGCGCGCAGCTTGACAATCTCACCAGGCTGTACGCAATCGCTGCTGGCCCATAGTTCTACTCCTACTTCACCCGCTGAACGTGTATCGGTTACTGGCTTTGCGGCGTGGCATCCGACGAACAAAAACAGAATGAGGAGTGAAAGAAAGATATAACGCATCTTTCCCTCCTACTTGACGACAACGGAGATCGTGCTCGTCCAGCCGAGGACACACTCGGTCCATGTGCGGCCGCCATCATGAGAAATCATCACACCGCCATGATTCGCATCGCCATTGTTGTTTGCCGCAGCCAACCTCAAGGCCCAATCGGCCCCGGGCAAGGCGCAACGAAGAGCCGAGCGGCGATACGAGGAACAAGATAAAGGGGAATAGTCAAAATGGGGTCAAAGAGAGGTCCGGGGGCTGTGTCAATCGAGGGTACGAACCCGAAGGGTCTGCGAGACCCTTCGGGTTTCTTCTATGACGGCTCTTCCGCCTGCGCCTGCGCGAGGGAGCGTTCAGACGGCCGCGTGGAACGATTGACGAGCCAGACGCCGAGGATGATGATGACGCCGCCGATGGCCGAGGCGATGGTCACGCGCTCGGCGAGGATGAAGGCGGCGACGACGAGCGTGATGAGCGGCTCGATATACAAAAAGACGCCGACCCGCGAGGCGGGCAGCCCCTTGAGCGCGTCATACCAAAAGATATAGGCCAGCCCCGAGCAGAAAATCCCCAGGAAGGCGATGGCAAGCCAGCCGTTCGCGTCCAGCCGCGCCAGCTCCCCCAGCCCCGGCCCGGTGAAAAAGAGGACCGAGTTGAGCAGCCAGCCGATGAGCATGAGATAGAACATCATCAGCGCGGCGGGATAGCGGTTGAGCCCGCGGCGCGAAATGACGGTAAAGACGGCCCAGTTGACCGAGCTGACGACGATGAGCAGGTCGCCCGGCTCGCCAAACCGGCCGAGCGCGAGCGTGCCGAGGTCGCCGTGCGAGACGACGAGCAGAACGCCGGCCGCGGCCAGCGCAATCCCGCCGATGCGGACGAGATCGAGGCGCTCGTGCAAAAAGAGCGCGCTCAGGATGGCGATAAAGACCGGCGTGGTGGCGACAATCCACGCGGTCGTCGTCGCCTGCGCGGTGACGAGCCCGTTCACCTGGAGCCACTGGTGAAAGGTGATGGCGAGAAACCCGAGGAGCGCGAAATAGGGAAGGTCCCGCAGGGGGAGCCGCTGGAACTGTTTGCGCTGGAGGACCGCCGCGCCGAGGATGAGGACGCCGATGCCAAAGCGGAGCCAGATGATGCTGTAGGGCGAGACCTCGCGCACGGCAATTTTTGTGGCGATGAACGAAGCGCCCCAAAAGATGACGGCGAGCGTCACCTCGACGAGCGGCAGATAGCGGGTGCGGGACATGGCGCATATTGTAACATGGTTTGTCTTTGACGCGCCTCGATAGCGGTGCTATCATCTTTGAGATCAGGGATTGGGTGCGGAGGGGGCGTATGGATTTTGCTATCGAGACCAATGGGCTGTCGAAATTGTACGGCCCGGTGCGCGCCGTCGAGGCGGTCAGCCTGCGCGTCAAGCCGGGGGAGATTTACGGCTTTATCGGATTGAACGGGGCGGGCAAGACGACCACCATCCGCGCGCTACTGGGGATGATTCGCCCGAGCGCAGGGTCGGTCCGGGTGCTGGGGGAGGCGGTGGGCCCCAACGGGCGCGGGCCGTGGGGGCGAGTCGGCCACATGGTCGAGGCGCCGGCCGCCTATCCGGAATTGACGGTGCGCGAAAACCTGGAGATTGCCCGCCGCCTGCACGCCCTCGCGGACCCGGACGCGACCGGCCGGGTGATCGAGCGCCTGGGACTTGCCGCGTATGCGAACCGGAAAGCGGGCGTCCTTTCGACCGGTAATCTCCAACGCCTGGGGCTGGCGCGCGCCCTCCTGCACGCGCCCGAACTGCTCATCCTCGACGAGCCGGCCAACGGGCTCGACCCGGCGGGCGTGGTCGAGATTCGCGAGCTCCTGGCGAGCCTTGCCCACGCGCAGGGGGTGACCGTGTTCATGTCGAGCCACATCCTCACCGAGGTGGACCGGCTGGCGACGCGCATCGGCATCATCCACAAGGGGCATTTGATCAAAGAGCTCGACGCCGAACAGCTCGAAGCGCTGCGGTCGCACCGGCTGGAGGTCATCACGCGCGACCTGGACGCCGCACAGCACGCGCTGGCGGGCGCCGGCTATGCGGTCAAGCTGAACCAGGGCCGGCTCATCCTGACCGAGCCCCGCGCCCTCGCCGCGCCGGAGGAGGTGGCCGCCCTGCTGGTCCATGCGGGCGCGCCCCCCTCGCGGCTCGCGGTGGAGCAAGAGGACCTCGAAGCCTATTTCCTGCGCCTGACGGGGGAAAAACTATGAGCGCTTTTCTTGCGGCGTTGTGGGCGGAGGCGCTCAAGGCGCGCCGTTCCAAAATATCTCTGCTGACGGCCGTGGGCTTTATGCTCCTCCCCCTGGCGGGCGGGCTGTTTATGGTGATCTTGAAAAATCCCGAGCAAGCGCGGGCGATGGGCCTGATCAGCGCCAAGGCCCAACTCACCGTCGGCGTGGCCGATTGGCCGGCCTTGATGAATGTACTGGCGCAGGGGATCGCGGCCGCGGGCGCCATCCTGTTTGCGCTGATTACGGCCTGGGTCTTTGGCCGCGAGTTTTCCGACCATACCGCCAAAGAGCTTTTGGCCCTGCCCACGCCGCGCTGGGTCATCGTCGCCGCCAAGTTTGTATTGACGGCGCTGTGGAACCTCGCGCTCACCCTGCTGGTGTTCGGGGTGGGGCTGGGCGTGGGCGCGGCGGTGAATATTCCAGGGTGGTCCTCTGCGCTGGTCTGGACTTCCTTCTGGACCGTGCTGGTCACGGCGCTCCTGACTTTTATGCTCCTGCCGTTTGCCGCGCTGTTCGCCAGCCTGGGACGCGGCTATCTGTCCCCGATGGGATGGACGATTCTGGCGTTGGCGCTGGCCAACGTCGTCAGCGTGCTCGGCTGGGGCGACTGGTTCCCGTGGGCTGTGCCCATCCTGGTAAGCGGGATGGTTAAGGCGCACGCCGAGCAGGTCGGACTGCACAGCTATCTCGTGGTCCTGCTCGCGTTTTTCGTCGGAAGCGCTTTGACCTTTGCGTGGTGGCAGCGCGCCGACCAGACCCGGTAATCGTTGGGCAAACCGGCGATTCGGTGTTATACTTTTTGCCAGTAAAGTATAACGCGGAGGTGACGCGGATGACGACGGCAACCATCTCGGAAAAGGGGTGGATCGTGATTCCGGCGGAGATGCGGCGGAAATACGACCTGCGGCCCGGCGCGCAGGTGATGCTCGTGGACTATGGCGGGGTGCTGGCGATCGTGCCCGCGCTGCAATCGCCGGTGCAGGATTCGGCCGGGCTGGTCAAGGGGGGGCGCTCGTTGACCGCGGCGCTCAAGGAGGAGCGCGCCCGCGAGCAGGCGCGCCATGAAGCGCGGGGGCGACGCGGTGACCGCTAGCACATCCCGGTACGTGCTCGATAGTTTCGCGCTGCTGGCGCATTTGCAGGACGAGCCGGGCGCGGCGCGCGTGCGGGCGGTGCTGGAAGCAGGAGCGCAAGCGCGAGCCGAGCTCTATCTCTCGGTCGTGAATTTTGGCGAGGTCATCTATATCATCGAGCGCGAAAAGGGGTTGCCGGCGGCGCAGCGGGTGATCGCGGCGGTGGACCAACTGCCGCTTACGGTAGTCGAGGCGGACCGCGCACTGACCCTGGCCGCGGCGCATCTCAAGGTGCAGCATCCCATCGCGTATGCGGATGCCTTTGCGGCGGCGCTGGCGCAGAGCCGGGATGCGATTCTCTTGACCGGCGATCCGGAGATGAAGGCAGTACAAGCGCAGGTGCGCGTCGAGTGACTGCCGCAAAAATGAGGGGCGCGGCGACCCTGGCGTGGTGACAGCGCCGGCCAGACGCGATGAATGAGGACTGGACGGGGTGGGTCCCCTTTGGAATTCGATGGGAAGCATCGAACCCGGTGATCGACTGGTGCGATCCGGGCGCACGGCGCTTGACCGAGCCCTTTTTCGACCAGGCGATCAGCCCGTCACCGCAAAACGCAGAACCCCGACGGCCGTACCGGGTCACCTCGATTGAGATGCTCGACCACCTCCAGGCGATCCGCCCCGGCCTGCCACCGAACGGCCTGATCCTGCACATGGGGCGTTGTGGCTCGACCCTCATCGCCCGGATGCTAGCCGCAAGCCCGGAGAATATCGTCATCTCGGAGGCCAATATTCTGGATTCCATCCTGCGCGCCGCGCGCCGCCAGCCGGGAATGAGTCAAGAGCTCGCGATCCGCTTGCTGCGCGGGGTCGTGGGGGCGCTCGGCCAGCGCCGAACGGGGAGCGAAAAGCACGCGGTCATCAAATTCACCAGCCGGAGCATCCTCGACCTGCCGCTAATTCACCGCGCCTGGCCGGAGGCGCCCTGGATTTTTGTGTATCGAGACCCGTTAGAGGTGCTTGTCGCTCATGTCGGGCGCGCCGGGGCTGCGCTTCCGCCCGGCCTCGCCGAGGCGGGGCTGATTGACACGGACCCCGCGGCGGCGCGGGGAATGCCGCCGACCGAGTTCTGGGCGCGCGTGCTGGCGAGCCGCTGCGCCGCGGCCTGGGAATTCCGCGACGAGGGCCGATCGCTTTTGGTGAATTACGCGCAACTGCCGCAGTTTGTCTGGGAATCGCTGCCCGGCTTGTTCCGCATGTCCTGCGCGCCGGACGATGTCGAGCGCATGCAAGCCACGGCCCGCTTCAACGCCAAGGACCCGTCAAGAATTTTTACTGAGGACGGCGAGGTCAAGCGACAGGCCGCCACGGCGGAAATGCGCGCCCTCGTCGATCAGCTCGTCATGCCCCATTATCAACGCCTGGAAGAGCGCCGCCGGGCGACCCCGGAATTGTAAAGATTTTGTCGGCGAACGCGCCGGCCAGTCCTTGTCACGTTTTTGTGACGATGGGCTGTTACAATGGGCGCAATCCAGTTCCGATAAGGAGATCGCCCATGTCCACCCGACTGACCCTTTTTCTTTTCTCGCTCCTCGCCGTCCTCGCCCTCGGCCTGGCGGCCTGCACGCCGGCGCCGACCCCCATGCCCACCCCGGATGCCAAAGCGACCGAGACCCAAATTGCCTCGAACATTTATGCGACGCAGACGGCCAGCGTTCCCACGGCCACGAATACTCCTACAAGCACAAGCACGCCGACGGCCACATTGACCCCGACGGTGACAAATACCCCGACGGTCACATCGACCCCAACGCCGACCGCTGCCCCGCGCGTCGCGGTGACCATCCCGGCGAACGCGGAAGTGGTGATCACCTCGACGCTGGTGTCGGGATGGACGCAGTATCAAGTGCAGAGCGCCGGGTTCGCCATCGCGCTGCCGCCCGGATGGCAGCGCATCGACCTGAGCGCCCAATCGCTGGACGTCGCCCTGGGCGGGATCAGCCTGCCTAACACGAACATCCAGGCCATGCTCTCGAATCAAAATTTGCGCAAGTTATTTGCATCGGGCGTGCGGTTCTATGCGCTCGATACGAGCCCCACATCGCTGTCCACGCTCCCGCCGACCTCGGCGAATGTGCTCAAGCTGAATGTCGGGAGTTTCTCTCTCGATACGGTCGTACAGCTCACGCTGACCCAGCTCAAAAGTATGGCAGACCCCTCGGTCCCGCTCACGCATCGCAGCGTCACCCTGGCCAACATCCAGGCGGAACGACTGGAATACGCGAGCAAGGTGACGATGTTCAACGGCGAAACACAACTGGTGCACGTGATCCAGTACGTGATGATGGACGGCCCGAACGAGTATGTGGTCACCCTGGGCGGCGACAGTGCGTACACCAAGAACGCAGGCCCGCTCTGGACCCAGATCGGCGAGACCTTTAGCCTGCTGAAATAAAAAGCGGGCCGTCTCGCCAGCCGAGCGCTTCGTCGAGGTTGCGGAACTGCATCGAATACAAACGCGCGTACAGCCCGTTGAGCGCCATCAGCTCGTCGTGCGTGCCCAGCTCGACGATTCGCCCCGCATCCAGCACGGCGATGCGGGTTGCGACCTTGATGGTGCTCAACCGGTGCGCAATAATCACCGTGGTCCGGCGCCGGGCGTGCATCAGCCGGTCGAGCGCCTCCTGCACCAATCCCTCCGATTCATTGTCCAGCGAGCTGGTGGCCTCGTCCAGCAAGAGGATGGCCGGGTCTTTGAGAATCGCGCGGGCGATGGCGATGCGCTGGCGCTGGCCGCCGCTCAGATTCATGCCGCGTTCGCCAACCACCGTCTCGTACTGTTTGGGAAAGCCGAGGATGAATTCGTGCGCGTTCGCCGCCTGCGCCGCGGCGATCATCTCCTCGGCCGTCGCATCCAGCCGGCCGTACAGAATGTTTTCGCGAATCGTCCCGCCGAACAGGATGGTCTCTTGCGGCACGACGCCGATCTGTTCGCGCAGGCTGAGCTGGGTCACGCTCCGCAAGTCACGCCCATCGAGGCAGATGCGCCCGCCGGTCGGGTCATAAAAGCGCGGAATCAGATTAAAGACCGTGCTCTTACCCGCCCCGCTGGGACCGACCAGCGCGAGGATTTCGCCGGGATGAATTTCGAGCGAAACCTCGTGCAGGACCGCGACCGCGCCGTCATAGCTAAAGGAGACATCCTCGAACGTGATCTGGCCGCGCACCGCGGGCAGGACGCCGGCGTCCGGCGCATCCTGCACGCTCGGCCGGGTATCCAGAATTTCAAACACGCGCTTGACACCGCCCACGGCGGCGTTGAGCTGCCCATAGAGCCCGCCCAGCCCGCCGAGGCTCCCCGCAATCGAAATCCCATAGATCAAGAATCCGGTAATCATCGCCAGAGTCAGCCGCCCGGCAATAATCTCGTGCCCGCCGTACCACATGATCGCGGCGATGGAGCTAAACCCCAGGAACATCATGACCGAGGCAAAGAGCGAGTTATAGACCGCCATCTGCAACGACGCCCGGAAGGTCTTGTCCATCGCGGTGTTGTACCGCGTGGTCTCGTAGGCCTCGCGGGCAAAGCTCTTGACCACCCGAATCCCCTGCAGGCCCTCTTCGGCGACGACCGTCGAATCGGCCAACTGGTCCTGAATGCGCGTGCTCCCTTTGCGGATGCGATTCCCGAACACAAAGGCCACCACGATGACCACCGGCGCCAGGGCGAGGATAAAGAGGGTGAACCGGGCGTTCAGCGTGAGCAGGATGGCGACCGAGCCGATTAACATCAGCACCTGGCTCAGGAATCCGGTGATGGTGGCCGTCAACATGGTTCGCATCTGGGTCACATCGCTGGAGAGCCGCGACACCAGGTCCCCGACCCGCCGGACCGCGTAAAAATCGAGCGAGAGTCTTTGCAGTTGGGCATAGAGCGAGGTGCGCAAATCGTACACGATGCGCTCGCCGATATACGCCAGCAGGTAGGACTGGAGAAAGCCGAACACGGCCTGGAGCATAAAGATTCCGATCAGCATCGCGGCGAGCAGATTCAGCGGCCCATCGCTGGTAAGCTGCGTGACCGAATCCAGTAGGCGGACGATGACCAGCGGAAAGACCAGGCCGAATCCGCCCGAGACCAACAGCGCCGCGATGGCGAGCGCCATGCGCCCCCGGTAGGGCCTGAGATAGCCGAGCAAGCGGCCCCAGTTGACTTCCTTGAAAGAGATGGGGGTTTCTTTTTCTTGATCTCGCGCAGGCGACTCGCGGCGGCGACGATTTCCGTGATTGAACATGTTCTACTCCTGGCGCCGGGCCGCCGCCTCGACAGAGGGACGGACCGAACACCGGGTTCATGATACCATATAAAGCAAATGGCCCGCTCCGGGATTGACCGGGGCGGGCCGCTGGTTCTGATGCGCGCATCTTCGCGACGCGACGCACACGCTTACCCTTCGACGAGCACGCGGGGCTTGAGCGTGAGCGGATTTTCCTTTTCCGCGGCGGGCTTGACGCTCCAGTCCATCGTGTCCACGATCCGCTTGGCCTGTTCGATCGCGGCGGCAGTCGCCACTTCGCGCAGCTCCGTCGTCACATCCATCGGCTGGGCGTTGACGAACTGCATATCGGTAATGCCGACAAAGCCAAAGATGGCGCGCAGGTAAGGCTCCTGGAAATCATAGGCGTGGAAGGGGGTCCCCGCCGAATAATCCCCACCGCGGCTCGTCACGCAGATCATCTTTCTGCCGGCAACCAGGCCGATGGCCTGCCCCATCTCGTTGTACTTGAACAAATAGCCGGGCTGCACAATCGCGTCGATATAGAACTTGAGCGCATACGGGATGCCAAAGTTCCACATCGGCGTCGTGATGAGATAGAGGTCCGCCGAGAGAAAGTGCTCAATCTGGAGCTCGATCTGCTTCCACGATTCTTCGTGGCGCTTGTCGATCTTTTGGCCGTACATCAACTCGTACTTGGATTCGATGTTTTCGCCGGCGATGGAGGGGAGGTCCTGGTTGAACAGGTCCACCACCTCGACATTCAAATCGGGATGCTTGGCGCGCGCATAGGCGAGAAAAGCATCCGACACCCGCCGCGTATGGGACGTGTGGTTACGGGGCGTGGCAACAATATGTAACAGTTTCATGTTTTCCTTTTTCGATCATGGATTCGGACAAAACAAAACGCCGGCCGCTCACAAATCCTGAGCAGCCAGCGCTTGCGGATTGTAAAGATTCAATCGTTCGGACGGGGTTGATTATACCGTATCACCCGGCATTGTCAATGGGTTTTGGTGGAACACGCAGGATTCTAATTTGTTTTTAACGAAAGACTCATTTCGTGGTATCATAATAGAGGATAAAGTAGTGGTTTTTCAGGAGGCAATGATGCTAACCAATCTCAAGTACGTATTTCGATGGGGCGTGGGCCTGATGGCCCTGGCGCTTTTGACGGTCCTCGCGCCAACCGTCAGGGCTAGCGCGCCGCTTGCGCCGGCGCGCGATATCGTTTCCGGTTGTACCGGACAATACTATAACAATATGACCCTGGCCGGTTCGCCGGTGCTCACCCGCACCGACGCGTCCGTCAACTTTTACTGGCCCGAAGGGACATCGCCCGGTCCCGGCGTGGCGACCTCTGGTTATTCCGTCGCCTGGACCTGTACGCTCAATGCACCCACCGCCGGTACCTACACTGTGAACATTCTGACCGACGACGGGATGAACATCCTGGTGGATGGCAATCTCATCCTCTGGGCGTGGTACGATCAGGGGCCGAGCAGCTATAGCAACTCGGGCTATCTGACCGCCGGCACGCACACCATGCGAGTCGAGTATTATAACAACACGAACGGCGGCACGGCGCAGGTCTCGACGAATCTGACGAGCATCGGCGGCTCGACGCCGGTCCCGACGACGCCCTCGACGACGGGCGGGTATCTGGCCAATTGCACCGGGCAATACTATAACAATACAACCTTCGCGGGGTCCCCAGTGCTGACGCGCACCGACACGTCCCTGAATTTCTACTGGCCGACAGGCACATCGCCCGGCTCGGGCATCAACACGACCAACTATGGGGTGCGGTGGACCTGCCCGGTCTCGGTGTCCACGGCTGGCAATTATACGATCAGCATCCTGACCGACGATGGAATGAACGTCTGGGTGGATGGCACGCTGGTGATCGGAGCCTGGATCAATCAACCGCCAACGGCGTATTCCACCACGCTCTATGTCGGGACCGGCAGCCATACGATCAAGGTCGAATATTACAACGCCGCGAACGGCGGCACGGCGCAGGTTTCGACGACGCTGACGAGCGGGGGCGGCGGCGGCTCAACGCCGGTCCCGGTATCGAGCGGGTACCTGACCAACTGCACGGGGCAATACTACAACAATACGACCCTGGCCGGTTCGCCGGTGCTCACCCGCACCGACGCGTCGATCAACTTTTACTGGCCCGAGGGAACCTCGCCCGGCGCGGGCGTGGCGACCTCGTACTATTCCGTCGCCTGGACCTGTTCGGTCAATGTGACCACAGCCGGGAACTATACCGTCAGCATGACGACCGACGACGGCATGAACATCCTAGTGGATGGCAGCCTGGTCATCTGGGCGTGGTATGACCAGGGGCCAAGCACCTATACCCACACGGGCTACCTGACGGCCGGCACGCACACCGTACGGGTTGAGTATTACAACGCCACGAACGGGGGCACGGCGAAGGTCTCATTGCAGTAGGCTTGTACGAACCGTGCGAACAAACGAATAGACAAGGGCTGAAAACAGGCCCGCCTCGGTCAAGCGCCGGGGCGGGCCTGTTATTTTGGGGTTTACTATCCAGAAGCGCTCGTCGGAGACTCTACTTGAATAGGATCAGTTTATCCAGCGCCAGTGTACGTCCAGCTCAAGCACCACGGGCCCACAACCCAATCTCTCATCCAATTTTTTGGAGGCAACTCCCTTGTTAGACAATGATCCAGAACCGCGCTGTCCGTTTGCCGTCGGCGATGCGGTGCAGTTGGCCGCGCCACAAGTGGACGACGTGGTTGCAAGCGTCAAATACGTCTTTTCGGACGGCAATCAGGTGCTATTATCGCTCCCTCTCGGCGGCCAGACCATCTGGGATGTTACAGCCCTCGTCCCGGCGTCCCGGCGTCCTGGCCTCACTAGCCGCCCCCTTTCGCCATGAACGCCCTATCTCGCAACCTTTTCGAGGTCCCGCTATGCCGGATGTCGTGGTGACCGTCTCGCATTACATTACGCTGGATGAATGGCTCGCCGAGCGGGACCTGCTCGGGCTCTCCCGGAGCGACACGGAACGCATCTTTCCCCTTTACGGCAAACTGCCCGATATGCAGCCGGGCGACCGCGTCTATTTTACCTATCGCGGCAAGCTGCGGGGCTATCTGCCCTTCGCGCGGGTAGAAACGGTTGAGAACCGGGCGCACCATCTCTTTTTCGGCCGGTTCGCGCTTATCGGGCGCGGCGAGATCGTCGCGGTCACGGTTCCAGAACCCATCCAGGGTTTTGCGCGATGGCGCTATCGCTGGTGGGACCGCAAGGACGAAAAACCTTTTCCCGACTGGCAAAAGGTCTGAGAATTAAAACGACTAAACATTTCACAGGACTCGCTTATTATGGCACTATCCTCTGCCCCCCTCTGCCCTTACCTGGGCTCGTGGCAAGATCCATCCACCGCTTTTTTCTATCCGACGAGCGGCAACGCTTGTTACACTGACACGGAAGGAGAGACAATCGACAAGGAGACGCAAGCCGCGCTCTGCCTGAGCGCCAACCATCCCCAGTGTCCGCGGTTTCGCGCCCGTTCCCAATCCAAGCCCCCGGCGTGACCGGGGTCATGCGCTCAGTGCGCTTTGCGACTCCGGGCGAGCGCCTGCAAGCCCTCCCGCGTGAGCCGGGCGGCGCGGCCCCACGCGTTCAAACTCGATGAGCGCATACGCTTCGAGCATGTCGAAATAGTATGCCGCGTTCGACGTGGACCGGATGTTGAACGCGGCACAAAATTCCCGCACGCTCGGGGCGTGATGGTGGCGCGTGATATAGGCATCGATGGCGCAATAGAACGCATGTACTAGCGCGCCGCAAGCCCCGCGCCTCGCCCCACTGCCTGTGCCACACCCGGTCCCTGCGGCGTCCCGCGCCCCTACACGCGCCGGCCGCCGCGCGAGCAGTGAAATGCCCAAACGCAAGAAAAAGAACAGCAGCGCCGCGCGCCCCACGTTTCCGCGCGCCGTGGAATCCGGCCTCGACGCGCTCGTGCGTGTCCTGACCCGCCAGCTTGCCCGCGCTTCCGCCGACGCCGACAAGCTCACGCGCCGCGAGTGGCAGACCATCGAGCTCATCGGCCGGCACCATACCGACGGGCAGATCGCCGACGCGCTCGGCATCAGCGAAGAGACGGTCCGCAAGCACACCGCCGCCATGCGCGCCAAGCTCCGCCTCGCCAAACGCCAGGAGCTCTATACCTGGCACAAACGCTACCTGGACAAATAGGTGGTGATTCCTCCCAAGCGCCAGATTTCGTTTGCGCTAGCGAGATTCTCCCCAGAGG
>JBAVQS010000046.1:0-43405 GCA_049694275.1 Anaerolineae bacterium
GCGGGCGACTGGCCGCCGTCCACCGTCAACAAACGAAATGCATCTCCCGTCACTTGCGGACGGTCGGCGGTAAAGCTCCAGGCAAAAGGCGCCGCGACCTGGTTCCCGGCATAGTCCCGTACGCCGCTCAGCGACAGCTCGACTCGTTGCCCGTTGGGAATCACGGGTGGAGGGGGATTGAGCTGCGAGGGAGTGACGATGAATGCGTGCAGGTCCGGTGAGTAGCTCATTCCACTGCCGGGGCTGTAAGACTTGCCGTTGAATGTTAGCCGCAGGCTGGTGAGGTCCAACCCGCTCAGATCGGCAATCGGCGCGACCACCTGCTCGGGCGACCCTGCGGCGCCGTCCGGCGGGTCGGGCCGGCCGATTTGAGGCGGCTGGCGATCGACAAGCAGCGGAAAATGGCCGGGTGCGCTCCACTGCCCATCTGCCCCTTTCCCGCGCACGTGAAAATACCATACCCCATCCGGCGCGTCGTTTGGCAAGCGCACGTCGATTGAACTCGCGGTGCTCTGCGTGGTCGGCGGCGGCACGGTATCGCTCTTTTGGTCGAGCACATAACTGTACGCGCTAAAGCGAGCGCCGGCTGGCGCGGCCAGCGTAAACGAAATCGAATTCGCGCTGAGGGGCGCGAGCGCCGCAAAATTGGTCACGTAATACGAACTGCCCGTGGCCCCGTCATCCTGCGGGACGTATTGCAAATAGCCGGTTGCCCGGACCTGGCCCAGGGCGATTTCATCTACCTGAAAATTCGTCGCCCCCAGCTGGTTGGCGCGCAGTACGGCGAGCAGGTCAAGCTGATAGTGATGCCAGGCATCATCGGCAATCAACGGTGTGGCCGCCGCCGGCGTGAAATAATAGGCGCTGAGGGCGCGCGTGGCCGGGCTGCTGCCCATTTCAAATTGCCACCACGTGCCGTTGCTCTGGACGAGGAGGTTCGGGGCCGCGCCGGGCGGCAGGCGATAATCAAAACTGAGGATGGGATATTTTGCCGCATCGTAGTGTGTGGTTCGCACCTGGACGAGCCGTACCCCGCCGTTCGCGCGGGTCACCTTTAACGCCGCTGCGTCGTTCGCCAACCCGCCTGCCGCGCCCTTGACGAGTGTGAGCTGTGTAGCCGGATCGAGCGCCTGCCATTCACCTGCATTCGATGCGAGGTCGCTGTAGAAAGCGAATGGGGCGCTGCTGGCGGTGACGATCGGCGCCGCGTTCCGGGTGTCGAGCGCGAGCGGTGCGCCGCTCGCGCCCGGCGCGTTGGGGTCGCCAAAATGATCAGAGACAAAGGGAGCCACCAGCGCGCGGCCATTACCAAAACTGGCGATGGAGACGGCGATGGTCTGCTTTTGAGTATCAACCTGGCCGCCGATATAATGCCAACCGCCGGCCGTCCCATCGCCGAGCAGTATGCCTAGCTTGCCGGTGGGGCTGCCTGGGGAGTAAGGGAGCTCAAGCTTCACGGGTTGGCGGAAGATTTCATTGGGCGGCAAGATCTCATAGACGTCGCCAGCCAACGGTATGCCTGCCGGCAGATTCTTTTTCCAACTATCGTCAGGCGCGGTCTGCGAGAGCGGCACGAGCGCCAGTAACGCAAACGGACTCGACGTTGCAAACGGCGGAACGATGAGGCGCGCTTTGCCATCTGGGCTCGTAATCACGCCCCCTTCGGCGAAATGGGCGAGGCGGCCGACGATGACAGGGAATGTGTCGGAGGCTTGCCGGCCGTCGGCGCCGGTGACGCGCAGGCGCAGCGTATAGACACCGTTCAGGCCCGGCTGCTGCCACGGCTTGAATTCGTCGATGCCGACATTCCAGTTGGCCAGGTTCCCCGCGTTGATGTGCGAGAGCGTCTCCCCACCGGGCAGAGTGCGCGCGGTGGCAGAATCGACAAGCGTGTTCCAGGTGGTGGGGTTCAGGCCATCGCCGTACTCGACGGAGTAGTTCTTGAACTTGTTTCCATAAGCCTCGCCAAAGATTGGAACGTCAATCCCGCGCAGGAGGCTAAACGCGCGGAGGGACGAGATGTTGGCGACGAACGGGGTGATCGTGACCGGCGCTTCTGCCAGCGCCAAGCCGCCGGTTGTCACGCGCACGTGGTAAGGCTGGTCGGGCACGACGGCGCCGCTGTCATTCTTGCCATCCCACACCACAACCTGGTAACCGGTCTGGCGGGTCTCATTCTGCGCCAGGGTGCGTACCGGCCCCCCTTTCAAATCGACGATCTGCATCGTCAGCGCCAGGGGTTGGCTCAGGCGGAACGCGATCTGCGCGCCGGGCAGGGTGCTTGGTTGATCTGGCGAATCGTCAACCGCGAGCTGATCCGGCGCGGTATCGGTCTGGAGGCTGGCGGTGGTCGTCGTTCCCCACCAGGTCTGGCCGCCGAACGCGCCAAATAGAATGCCGTTAATCGGCTGGCCGGTGAGGCCGAGCTTATCCGCCGGGATTCGCAGGCGGACCCAGCCACCCTGCGCGGGAAGCGCGCCCATGGGATATAGGGCCGGGGTGCCCGGCTTGCCGCCGGTCTGGACGCGATCTTGCCCCCAGTACGCCCGGTGCTCGCCATCTCCATCCCCGGTATAGAACTGCATATATATCTCGGCGGGTGGATGTTGTGGGTCGAGATAGACATACTGGACGAGCGCATCGCCGGCGCGGATGGTGAGAGGCTGCGCGGCGTGAATGAAATAGTGTAACTGCGGTCCCTCAACAGGGGCCTGGGTGTGAGCCGGCGCACCGCCAAAGGTGAGATTCGTATCCCAGGTCCAATCTCCGATGAGCGTCGCGCCTTGGGGTGATGCCCCGCCGACAAAGATTGCCGCGTTGTCACGGTATTCCACGTTCGACGCGGCAGGGGCAGGGGCGCTCACCGTCGGAACGGGTGCGCCGGCCGGGGGCGGTGTCACGAGCCCGCCGGTGATGCGCGTGATTTGTAAGGGCGCGGGATTGACGGGATCCACGCCCGCGCGGGAATCGAAGGCAATGAAATAGGGATCGGCGTTTTTGCAGTCTAATCCTTGAACATAAGACCCAAAAAAGGCTAGCGCCGCAACTATGGCTGCGCCGCCGACAATGCCGTCAAGCAAAGCGGCCATCAGGATCGGGAACGCGAGGGGTGTAAGTAGGGCGACGACCACGAGGCCCGCCAGAAATGCTCCCAGAATGACACCAACCCCGCCCATGAAAAGAAGGTCGTTGCTACATCCGCCGTCCGCGGGTGAAATCCGCCCGTCCGCGCCGCGGTTCAGCAGGTTGCCAGCGGGCGCAGTGGTGCGCACTGAATTTAGAGTATTGTCCGCGTCCTCTGGCAGCGGTAGCGCAAGGCCACGCGCACGCCCTGAAGTGTGTCCGGTCCCGGGGGCTGCCGGACTTGTAATGTTAATCGGTTTGCCGTTCTGGTCGATGAGTGTGAGGCTAAAACTCGTGCTGCCGTCGAGTGCGCCCGCGAAAGAGATCGGCGCCTGGAGCGAATAGTGATTGTCTGCGGTTTTTAAATCATAGCGATCCAGATACAGGCTCACCCCTGCGCCATTTATGCGCTGGAAAAAATGCTCGGAAAGATTTGTCGAACCGGCTCCGCTCGCTTGCGAGTCGGCTTGCAGCCAGATCTCGCTCTCGCCTCTGCCCAGGACACGCGTGGTGATCGACTGGGCCGATTCGCCCGTCTGGCCGTCGCGATTGACCGTGCTGTGTATGATGGCCCGGGTGAGATTGTAGGCGAGTGTGCTTGTCTCCGTTGAGCTGTTGATATCGGTCGTCAGGGTCTGCCCATGGCGGGTGAGTTTGAGCTGCATGCGCAAGGCGCTCGCCGGTTTTCCGCCGGCATTCTGGACATGGTTCGTCACGTCGATTGTGAGCGCGGCGTCCGCGGCCTGGAGCGTGCCGCTCAGGAGGATGCTCCCGCTCGCGGCCTGACTGCCCTGCGCGGCGGCCTGATAGTTCAGCGTGCCTTGCAGAGTCAGCGGCTGCTGTTTTTCGTCGAGCGCTTGGATTTGCCATTGGCCTGCGCCGGTCTGCAGCGTGGCGGTGGATTCGGAAGGATTCACCTGGGAAGTGAGCGCAGTCACAGTCCATCCGTTCGCCATCACCGTCTGGCGAACGAGGTGGTTGAGAAGGGTTTGGAGATCCTGCCCGGCAGGAGACACGGCCGGCGCAGGCGCGGCGCGGAATGAGGGCGAGATGGCGACCGGCCGGAGGGGCGCAGCCTGTGCGCCCGCCGGATTGCTCAGCGCGGGCAGGACGAGTTGCAGCGCGCAAGAGAACGCGACGACGATATTCAGAATGCGAAGGATGGAACGCCAGTGATGCATCATATTTCTAGTGCGATTGGGGTGCGGCCTGGACCGGCGCAGACGGCGCGCCAGCCTTGCCATCCGGGCCGGCCGGAGCGACGGTGTAGGTATAGGTTCGCCCATTCGTCAACCCGATATCTTGAAAAGTGGTTCCGGTAATAGGTTGGGTGTTCAGCGGAGTGGGACTGCCGTCACGATACACGAAATAGCCGCCGGTTCCGCTAACGGGCGTCCAGGTGAGGGTGATGGCCGTGTCCCTGGCTTCGGCGTGGATCTGCAAGCCCGCGGCGCTCACGGCCGGTGCCGGGATGGGCGTTGCCGTAGCCGCACCCACCACCGTTGTGACCGCGCTTATTGTTGCCGGTTGCGATGGCGCGGGCGTGCCGGTCGCCGGGCTGTTCCCACACGCCACGGCGAACAGGATGCAGCCGAGCACTCCGCCGACCAGTCCAAGTTTCATGTGCTCTCCTTGTTGGAAAGGGGGAGCGATGCGTATCGCTCCCCCTTCTGCGTAGTTGTTCTCGGCGTAGCGCGAGGGTCAAGCGGGTGGCTGGATCTGGATGTCGATGTCGTATTCGTATGTGCTGACCGTATGCGTCTTGGCGCCGGGTTTGGTGAAGGAATCGGTATCCCCTTCCTGTTTGTAAACGCGATGATCGACCGCGCCGACCCACACTTTGTACGTCCCTTTCAGGTCGCCGCCAGCCGGATTCCCACCTGGAATGACCAGGTCGTATTGATAGACAAAGGTCGGCGTCGTGCCAAGCAGTTCGGGCCCAATCAGATGGAGGGTGCCAACATTGATCGTGCTCCTGAGCTGGTCAATGGCCTTTGGATCGAGGAAGGCAAATGCGGTCGCTCCCATATCAACCGGCAACTTGCTCCATGTCCCATTCCTCTTTTGCCAGGTTCCCTGGCCTTTGATAATGATCATGTCGCTGCCGGGACCGGTCGCGTTGGTGGTGGTCATATGTATGCGATCCGGCGCGGCATATTCGACAATCAGGGTCGACGTTGTCCCGTCTTCGGTCGTGGTTACATTCGTCGAGCGAAAGGATTTGGCGCTCGCCTGCGCGCGTGTGGCGTTAATCAGTAGATCGAGGGCGCTGGCGCCGGACGCCGGGGGCGCGTTATCCGCGGTTGCGGCCGGCGCCGCAGTGGCCTTCGCTGCGGTCGTCGCCGTGGGCTGCGCACTCATAACTTGCGTCGCCGCGGGGGCGGTAGTTGCCTGGGTATTCATGGCTTGCGTCGGCGCCGGCTGTGTGTTAGCTGCTGGCGCTAATGTCGGGGACGTTGAGCTGGTCGTCACCGCGCCTCCGTTGCACGCGGCTACCGACAGCAGGATGGCGCCCAGCAAGAGACCGGCGAACAGGGATCGAAACTTCATTTTCTCTACCTCCAAAATAAATAAACTGGTTCACGATACATGCTGACTACTGCGACATTGCGTAACCCGACTTTGGGCCTGTGCTTTGTGCTATGTTAAGAGGGATGATTCTGTCAGCTCGAACAAGAGGGATTATATTGGGGTTGGGGGAGTTACGCAAGGGGGTACGGCGAGGGGGAAAGGTTATACCACGAACCACCCAATTTCTTTTTAGACGACGGTTTAAACCGGACGCTGATTGGGGATCAGTCGCGTGTGACAGAAACCTGGCTAAGGATGCGGTTGAAATCGTCGAGGGAGAACCGGCCGGCGCCGAGGGTGAGCGCATTGGCGGTCCCGGCGGCGACTCCCTGCTTGACCGCTTCTGGAATGGGCAGGGCGTGGACAAGGCCGTAGGCGATGCCGGCGACGAGGGCATCGCCGGAGCCGACCGCGCTGATGATGGGGACCGCGGGGGGGCGGATGTGCAAGGTCAACGCTCCGTTCGTGGCGATGGCGCCCTCCGCGCCGAGCGAGACGACGACGTTCAGGTGATGGAACGTGGCGAGATCGACTGCGGCGGCGAGGATGTGCGGGGCGGTGTTGAGCTCATGGCCGACCAGGGCCGCGAGCTCGTGGCGATTGGGCTTGACGACGATAGGGCCACCGGCCAGGCCCAGTCTCAACGGCTCGCCGCTCGTATCGAGGATGGTTGGGACGCCGGCAGCGCGGGCAATCTCCAAAAGTTGGGCGTAGAAGTCGTCCGGCACGCCGGGGGGGAGGCTGCCGGAGAGGGTGACGGCGGCATATTGATCTACGGTCGTTTCAAACCGGCGGCGAAACTCGCGCAGCTTGTCCGCCGGAATCGGCTCGCCTTGCTCGTCAAGTTCCGTGAGTGTGTGCGCGTCGGGATCGATGATCGAGAGGCAGGTCCGTGATTCCTGATCGGTGTGAACCAGGTCGGTTCCGATCCCTTCGGCCGCCAACCCCTGCTCGATAAACTGGCCGGCATGGCCGCCGACCCATCCGGCGACGACCGGCGTCTCGCCGAGAAGCTTGCATGCGCGGGCCACATTCGCCCCCTTGCCCCCCGGAAGGGCGAGCCCCTGTTCGGGACGATGGATGGCGTTGAGCGTATAGCGGCGGATGACTATCGTCTGGTCGATTGCTGCATGGGCGTTGACGCAGAGAATCACGGGGCGGCGCGTCCTCCGCGCGAAATAGGGAACATTTGAAAGATTTTAGCGGTTTGTGCCAGCCGCGTCAAATTCTTGCACAGACATCTTGTCAAAGAGGGAATTGTGAATATACTGTCCTTAGCGACGCGCTTTATTTTCGGCGAATTGGCAATAGGTAAAATGGATTAGCCGTTCTGCCCGCCGGCGAACCATCGTTTGTCGGGACGCGCGTGGTATCCCTGCGAGCTGACTTATGTCGCAAGAACGAATCTTGCTCCTCGAACCTGACGTGGCGCTCCGTGAGCAGACCGCGCGCTTGCTCGCGGCGGCTGGCTATGCCGTTTCGACGGCGGCGAATTGCGATCAGGCGCTGGCGATGGTCCCGAGCGGCGAGCCCGATGTGCTTGTCTGTTCACTTTCGCTGCGCGAGCGGGGCGGGATCAAAGCGTTTGAAGAACTGCGCAAGGGCAACCCGGCGCTTGCCGGCATTGTCTTGACCAATTACAACAATTGGGAACTGGCGATCGACGCCGTGCGCATCGGGTTTGCGGGCTTTGTTTTTACCCCCTTTGAAGGCGAAGAGCTGGTCTCGACCATCGCCGCCGCGTTGGAGCAGGAAAAGCTGCGCCGCGAGAACGCGCGCCTGCGCGCCCTCGTTCCCCTCTATGAATTGTCGCGCGCTTTTATGGGGACGAGCGAGCTGTCGCAGATGCTCGATCAGATCGTCACCACCGCGCGGACCGAGACGCGCGCCGAAGTGGTCTCTTTGATGCTGCTAGAGGAGGATGGGCAATCGCTCACGATCGCCGCGGCGAGTGGGCTGGACCGGGCCATTGTCGAATCGCACAAGACTGAGCTGGGCAGCGGCATTGCGGGCTGGGTCGCGGCGCACGGCGAGGCGTTGATGATTAGCGACACTGTGCCGCTCGACGAGGCGCTGCGCGATGCAATGGCGAAACCGGAGCTCCTCTCTGCACTCTCGCTCCCGCTGCAGGCGCGCGGCGAGACCATCGGCGTGCTCAACCTCGCGCGCCGGCGTGGGGCGGAGCCGTTCACCAAAGGCGATCTGGAGCTTGCGACGGTGTTGGCCGGGCAGGCGGCGATTGCCATCGACAAGGCGCGTCTGATTCAGGATATGCGCGCGCTGAGCGACACGAGCCAGCGCCTGGCCAGCGCGCTGGATCTGGACGAAGCAGTCAGTATTATCGTCGAGGCCGCAGCGCGGGCGGCGCAGGCGCGGCGGGCGGCTTTCTGGTTAGTGGAAGAGGTCTCTGAGCAACTGGTCCTCTACAAACCGTACAATTTTACCCCGGAGGAACTGGGCGAACTCAAACCGCCATCGACCGAGTTGCTCACCCTCTCCGAGCGGTTCCAGCTCGATTTGGATCAGGGCAAGCTGTGGCTCCCGATCGTGCGCGCCGGCAGTCAGTTCGGCCTGATCGAAGTGCACCTGGTGGGCCGCATCCGTCCCCGCCCCGACCGGCTGGCGCTGTTAGGGACGCTGGCGCACACGGCGGCTGCGGTCATCGAATCGCACCGGCTGCGCGCTCGCGAGGCGATTGCCTTTCGCGAATTGGGGGACGCACTGCGCGCCGATCTCAATATGCAGCAGGTGCTCGAGCGTGTGCTGGCCCAGATGGTCGAGGCCTGCCGCGCGAGCGGCGGATCGATCTTTCTCCTCGGCGAGAGTCACACCCTTAACACCTTTGTAAGCAGCGGCCTGCCCGCGCCGGTCGAGTTTGCGATGCAGGTCATGCGGGAAAACCAGCCACTCCACCTTGCGCGGTTCAACACCCCCGAGCACAAGGGGATGCACTCCATTATCGGCGCACCGCTGATCATCGGCAGCCGCATCGGGGGCGCAGTCGTGCTCCATCACCGGCAGAGCGGGGGCTTTGCGGCGCGGCACCTGAACCTCTTGACCGTGCTGAGTAATTCGACCGCGTTGATCGTCCGCAACGCTCAACTCTATGCGCGCTCGGAGGAGGCGGCGATCGGGGAGGAGCGCACGCGCATCGCGCGCGAGATTCATGATGGGATCGCGCAGGACCTCTCCCTGCTCGTGCTCAAGGTGGAGATCATGCGCCGGTTAATGCAGCGGGGCGAGTTGGACCAGTTGGAGCGGGAGTTTGACGAGATGACCGCGGCGCTGCGGAATGACGTGCGCGAGGTGCGGCGGACGATCTTTGCGCTGCGCCCCATCGAGTTGGAGGCGCTCGGGTTCGGGCCAGCCCTGGAGAAATTCACGCAGGATTTTGGGACGGCGAACGATATCAAGGTCCATCTCAAGATGCGCGGTGAGGCGGCGGCGCTTTCCACCAAGCTGCAGTTGGCGTTGTTCCGAATTGTGCAGGAATCGTTGAACAATGTGCGCAAGCACGCGCAGGCGACGAGCGCCTGGGTGGAATTGGAATTGGAGGACGAATGGGCCATGCTGCAGGTGCGCGACAACGGGCGTGGGTTTGAGCCGAGCCGGGCATTGGTCGAGGCGCGCCGCCGCGGGAGCGTAGGGATGGTCCAGATGCAAGAGCGCGCCGAACGGTCGGGGGGCGTGTTCGAGTTCGAGACAGCCCCCGGCAAAGGGATGACGATACGCGTCAAGCTGCCGATCAAGTAGGCGGTGAGACGAATAGACCGGGCACAGGTAGACAGAGGATAGGGGCAGGGGGATGGGTAATGGCTCGTGGGGCAAAAGGGCTGTGGATTACAGATTGCGGATTGGGGAATGGGGAATCGGGGTTGGGAAGCGGTGTTTAGAGATAACCGGGTGGGGAATTTCCTAAAATTGGGTATTGACATGGCACATTTGTTCTAGTATAATGGCGGTGGTGGGGTTTTCGCTCACCCGCTCGATTCGATCGGTAATCGTGCGATTCAAACTTTGGTTCCCACTCTCAATACATAAGAATGCGTTGCATTTTTTATGGTGTTGTTGTAAACTAGGCGGGCGCTGAGGGGCGTTCACCAGGGGTGCGGCGCTCGTTGTGGGCCGTGCCACGGCATCCCAGCCATAGTCGATGGCTTGGGGATGCCAGACCTGCCGAGGGTGGGTTGAGCTCTCTGCGGAGGCTCGAGGAGAAAACAGAATGGCGACGCAAGACGGCAAGGCTAAAGCGCTCGATACAACGCTGGCCTCTTTAAAAAAGCGGTTTGGCGAAGGCGCAATTATGAAACTGGGTGAACATCCGGGTATGCGGATCGACGTCATCCCCACCGGCGCGATTTCGCTCGATGTGGCATTGGGCGTAGGTGGGATTCCGCGCGGGCGGATTACCGAGATTTACGGGCCGGAAGCCTCCGGCAAGACAACCCTTTGCCAGCACATCATTGCCGAGGCGCAAAAGACCGGCGGGGTCGCGGCCTTTATCGACGTCGAGCATGCGTTCGATGTCTCGTATGCGACCAAGTGCGGCGTGAACGCGGACGAGCTTTTGATCTCGCAGCCGGATACTGGCGAGCAGGCGCTGGAAATCGCCGAAGCGCTGGTCCGTTCCGGCGCGCTGGATATCGTCGTGATCGATTCGGTGGCCGCTCTCGTGCCGCGCGCAGAGATCGAAGGCGAGATGGGCGATTCCCATGTCGGCCTGCACGCCAGGCTGATGAGCCAGGCGTTGCGCAAGCTCTCGGGCGCGATCAAGAAATCCAATACGGCAGTCATCTTTACCAACCAGTTGCGGCAAAAGATCGGGGTCATGTTCGGCAATCCTGAAACGACGACCGGCGGTATGGCGTTGAAATTCTATGCCTCGGTGCGCCTGGACGTTCGCCCGACCGACTCGATCAAGACGGGCGAGGATGTGATTGGCACCCGCGTCCGGGTCCGCGTGAAAAAGAACAAGGTTGCGCCGCCGTTCCACAAGGCCGAGTTTGACATTTTACACAACGAGGGAATCTCGCGCGAAGGGGATATGATCGATACCGGCGTCGAGTTCGAGTGCCTGGACAAGCGCGGGGCCTATTATACCTTCAATGGACAGCGATTGGGCCAGGGGCGCGAGAACGTTCGCACCTTTTTGCGTGAAAATCCTTCGGTGATGGAAGAATTGGAAAAAGCCATCCGGGCCAAAGCCGGGTTGAATGGGGCCGGGGCAGCGCCGCTCCCCAAGGCGGATGCTGACGCGGAAGAAGAGATCGAAGAGGAAGAAGAAGAAAAGGAAGAAGAAGAGGAAGAGGAAGACGAAGAATAGGATGAGGAGGGAGGGCTGGATGCATGTTCGGCCCTCCACTTGGCCTGGCCGCCGGATGGGATCTGGCGCGAGGCTTGACCATAGCGAATAGACGTTATTGAGCGCATGAACTGATATGGGGCTGGAAGGGTTTCCTATTACTGCTAAATGGTTTGCAAGCCCGTTTGGACGGAAATTTTGATTTTTGTTCCGTTGTCGTAACGTCTTGTTCTCACCCCAAATTGGCATGGGTTGGGCGTCTGAATTAAAAAGGAACTGATTCAGAAATCGCTGTGGCGGTTGCCGCAGCGATTTTGCTATTGAGAAACGAACAAAAGTTCTGTGGAAAATGATGATTACGAGTCGAGCCCACGCCCCCGGCGCAAGGGACACGAAGTAAAAAAGGCGTGGTCGCGCCAGTCGCCCGAAAAGGCGCCCGCGCTCAATCTGCGGGGGGGTCAGGTGACCGGCCTCGAACCGCAGGCGAAGCATCCGAATCGGTATAATCTATTCATCGACAATCATTTTGCGCTTGGGCTATCTGCCCTGGTCGCGCTCAAGGTTCGAACGGGCCAGGAGTTGACGGCGGAGCAGGTTGAGGCGTTGGCCGCGGCGGAGCAGTTGGAACGGGCGCACGAGTACGCGCTGCGCAAACTCGAATCGCGACCGCGCAGTGAGAACGAGATCCGGCGGGCGCTCGCCGGCAAGAAATACGCGAGCGAGATCGTCGAGCAGGTCGTGAGGCGGCTGCAGGAGGCGCGCCTGCTGAGTGATCGTGAATTTGCGAAATTCTGGGTAGAGAACCGGGAAGGGTTCAAGCCGCGGAGTGCGCGAGCGCTCAAGTACGAACTACGACAAAAAGGGGTGCCGCCGGACGAGATTACGCGTGCGGTCAAACATCTGGACGAGGATGAGAGCGCGTATCGCGCCGCGCGTCCCAAAGCAGAACGATGGAAGACGCTGGACGCAGAGGCGTTCAAGCGCAAGGTGAGCGGCTTTTTGGCGCGGCGGGGGTTTGATTATCAAGTGACTCGCTCGACCGTCGCGCGGTTGTGGAAAGAGATCCAGGGCGAGGAGTTGAGCGAAACAGATGACTCTTAACTGACGGTTGGAGGAGATATGGACATCGGCATCGTGATCGGCATTGCCGCAGTGATTGCGGTAATCGCCGTGATCGCGGTGGCGGTAATCTGGTGGCTATCACGCAAAGATCTTGCAGAAAAAAGGGCAGCGTTGGGGGTGCAGCGCGCCGAGGCGGACAAGAGACTCGCCGAGGGGGATGCACAGGCCAAGGATGTAATCCTGAAGGCGAAGGATGACGCGCTCAAGATGCGCGATGAGGCCGAGGCGGACAACAAGCGCCGCCGGGCCGATCTGCAACGGGAAGACGAACGCTTGCGTCAGCGCCGCGAGGCGCTCGACAAGCGCGTGGAGCAAATCGAGAACCGCGACCGCAGGCTGGAACACAAGGAAAAGGAGCTGGAACGAGCTCGCATTGGTCTGACAGAGATCGAACAAAAGAAACTGCTCGAACTGCAACAGGTCGCCCAGATGAGCACCGAGGATGCGCGACAGTTGTTGTTGCAACAGGTGGAAAAAGATACGCGCCAGGATGCGGCCCGGATCATCCGGGAGATCGAAACGCAGGCGCGCGAGGAAGGGGAAAGAAGGGCGCGCGAGATTATTACGACCGCCATTGAGCGCATCGCCTCTGACCAGGTGGTCGAGAGTACCGTCTCGCTTGTGCCGCTGCCGAACGATGAAATGAAAGGCCGGATCATCGGCAAGCAGGGGCGAAATATCCGGGCTATCGAGATTGCGACCGGCGTGGACCTGGTCGTAGATGATACGCCGGAGGCGGTGATTCTCTCATCGCATAATCCGATCCGGCGTGAGGTGGCGCGGCTGGCGCTGACCAAGCTCATCAGCGATGGGCGCATCCAGCCGGGGCGCATCGAAAAGATCGTGGAAACGGCGGAAAAAGAGGTCAACCAGATGATCATCGAGGCGGGCGAGAGCGCCGTCCTCGAACTGGGGGTCGGCGCGCTCCATCCCGAGTTGATCAAGCTACTCGGCGCGCTGAAATACCGCACCTCGTACGGTCAGAATGTGCTTGCCCATTCCGTCGAGACGGCGCACCTGGCGGGGATGATTACCGCCGAGCTCCACGGCGACGTCAAGGCGGCCAAGCTGGGCGCGCTCTTGCATGACGTGGGCAAGGCGGTGACGCATGAGACTGGCGGCGCGCATGCGCTCATCGGCGCGGACATGGCGCGCAAGTACGGCTTGTCGGATGTCGTGCGCAATATCATCGCTTCGCATCATGGCGAAGAAGAGCCCAAGTACATCGAGGCGGTGCTCGTCGTGGCCGCCGATGCGGTTTCCGGCGCCCGGCCGGGCGCCCGGCGGGAATCGCTGGAGCAGTACCTGCGGCGGGTTGAGGCGCTCGAGACGATGGCCAATGGTTTTGCGGGCGTGCAGCAGGCGTTCGCTATCCAGGCTGGCCGGGAGCTGCGGATTATCGTGAGGCCTGAGCAGATCGACGACCTGAGCGCGATCAATCTGAGCAAGATGATTGCGCGCAAGGTGGAAGAGAGCCTGGAATATCCGGGCCAGATCAAAGTGACGGTCATCCGCGAGACGCGGGCTACCGAGTTTGCCAAATAGCCCGGTCTAGGGGAATGGTCGATTCGTCAGGACGGAGGGTAGAAACATCGTGGACATTATCAAGGTATCAGCCAAATCAAGATCTACCGCTGTCGCGGGCGCCATCGCCGGCGTGATCCGTGATCACAAGCGCGCCGAGGTCCAGGCGATTGGGGCGGGCGCTGTGAACCAGGCGATCAAGGCCGTCGCGATTGCGCGTGGTTATTTGGTGCAGGACGGGCTGGACATTTATGTTGTGCCCGCTTTTGCGGAAGTGGATATCAATGGGGAAGAACGAACGGCAGTCAAACTGAGCGTGGAATCCAAGCCGCTCGTTCAATCCCCCTCGGGGGAAAAAGACGGACACCCAACTACTGAAAGCAATGAACCCAACCGAACAGAAAAACCGGTCTGAAGGCGAAGCCGCCGCGCCCCGGCCGGCGCGGCGGCGCACGCCGGTGCGCCGCGTCGATTTGCACACGCACACGAATGCATCCGACGGCGAGCACACGCCCGAAGAGCTGATCGCCCTGGCGCGCGCGCGGGGGCTGGATGTGATTGCGCTGACCGACCATGATACCACGGCCGGGGTTGAGCGCGCCCTGGCGGCTGCGGCCGGGGCGGGGGATATCGAGCTCATCCCGGGCGTCGAGCTCTCGACCGATGTCCCCGGTTATGAAATCCACGTGCTGGGGTATTTCGTCGACTGGCGCGATCCGGATTTTCAGGTCATGCTGAACAAATTCCGCGATGGCCGGATCGGCCGGGCGGAAAAGATCGTGGCTAAGTTGATCGATCTGGGAGCGCCGGTCTCGTTCGAGCGCGTCAAGGAACTGGCGGGGGACGCCAACATCGGCCGCCCGCATATTGCGCGCGTGCTGCTTGAGGCCGGGCACGTCACCACCATTCAGGAGGCGTTCGACAAGTATCTCGCCAATGACAAGCCGGCGTACGTCGAGCATTATAGCCTGCCGCCGGCCGAGGCGGTCAAGCTGATCCGCTCGGCGGGCGGGACACCCGTCTATGCGCATCCCCGCGGTGCAACCCAATTCGTGCCAGAACTGGTCAAGGCTGGCCTGCTCGGATTGGAATGTTATTATGCCCAGTATGACGAGCGCGAACAGCAAGAGCTGGTCGCGGTGGCAAAGCAGTATGGGCTGATCGCGACCGGCGGGAGCGATTTCCACGGGTTGCACAAGATGGGGCACATGAACAAGCTGGGCGAAGCGCATGTGCCGCCCGAGGTAGTAGAGCAGCTTGAGCGTGCACACATACAGATAGAGAGTAGGTAGGAACGAGGGCAGCGTTTATCCGCTGCCCTCGTTCTTGTCGTTCTACATGTATTATTGGGGGAGGTGGAGGGCGAGGACTTCGATAACGAGGCGGGCGTTGGCGTTCTGTTCGAGTTGGCGGGCGGCTGCGCGGGTGGCCTTGAGGGCCGTTTCGACCTGCGCGGTGGAATAGTGCGCCGCCTGGTCACGCAGCCGTTCCTCATAATCGACGTTGGTCATTCTTTTCCCATCGCCGCTCTGTAAGAGCAGCACGTCGCGCCACCAGGTTAGCCATAATTCCAGCAGTTGGGGTAGCTCGTCGGCATGTTTGGTCAGGTCGCCGGCGCGAGCAAGCCGCTCGGCGCGCCCCTCGTGCACAAGCCCGGCCAGATGTTCCAATCCGTCCGTTCGCGCCTGAAGCAGTTTGGGTTCGGACGCGGCGCGCACCGCCCAACCCAGGCGTCCCCCGGAGAGGCGCGCAAGGAGACGCGCCGGCGTAGGCTCGACCTGCCAGCGGTCAACCAGGGCGCGCTCGACCGCGGCGAGGGGGAGAGGGCGGAGGGGGAGGCGCTGGCAGCGCGAGACGATGGTTGGGAGGAGCAGGCTCTGGTCCTGCGCTGTGAGAATGATGTAAGCGTGGGAGGGCGGTTCTTCCAGTGTCTTGAGAAAGGCGTTGGCCGCGGACTCGTTTGCTTCTTCAAAGCGGCGAATAATGATGATCTTGTGCTTGCTCTCATAGGGCGCGGTGGAGAGCCAGCCCTGCACGTCGTTCGCGCTCGGTGGGTTGCCGCGCAGTTGGTCGATGCGCAGCGTGCGCTTTTCGCGGTCGTTCTTGCGCAGCGGTGGGCCATAACCGTCCTTGTCGAAATTCCATCCGGTGGGCACGCCTTCGACGATCCGCACGTCGGGGCTGACATTTTTGGCATTTTTGCGGCAGGCGTTACAATCGCCGCACGGTGGGCGCGCGCCGGTGCACTGCAAGCGGCGCGCCAGGGCGCGCGCCAGGGTCGTCTTGCCAATGCCGTGTAGGCCGGTGAGTAAAAAGGCGTGGGCCGTCCGGCCCGTCACGACTGCACGCTCCAGCGAGGTCACTGCCCAGTCGTGGCCGACCACCCCCCAGGTCATGATTGCATCGGAAGCGGATGTCATGCCTGGATTTTATCACAGAGCGTGGAAATGGAATAGCCGACCCGGTACAGAAATCTTGACAAATGTAGCGCAAGGTAAAGAAATCTGTACCTTTTTCTATTGTATCGCCGTACCATTCCCGCTATAATAGAGCTGGTCAGGAATAGTAGCGTGTCTCAGTCTCTAATCATCTCATGAGCGAATCTATCCCTTTTACCCCTGCACCTGATCCCAACAGCGCGACGGCGTGGCTGCTGCAAGTGATGAGCGCAGCCAATCGGGGCGGCCGGGTTGACGAAATTGCGGCGCAGAGCTTGGAGGCGATCCAGAGCTGCTTGCCTTTTGACGCAGCTTTTTTTCTGTTGATTGATCCGGCGCGAGCGCGTCTGATCGTACAGCATCCCGTCCATATTGATTCGGAACTGGTCGCCGCTCTCGAGCAGATGGCGCTGCCGCCCGATTTCTTCGAGAGCGCCGGGCGAGCAGCGCATGAAGCATTCGCGCTGGCGCATCTGGGCGATAGCGCCCGTTCCCTGCTGGCGGCGCAGGGCTATGTGACACTGTACATGCTTCCTCTCCAGGCCGAGCATTGCTGTATGGGCATCCTGGCCCTGGCCGGACGTGATGCTTCTCTTGATTTCTCTGCACTGCCGTTCGCCCGGAAAGATTACTTGGACCTGATCGGCGGCCAGTTGGGGCTGGCGCTGCAACGCGCCCGGCTGACCGAGCAGCTCAGAGCCTCTGAAGAGGAATATCGTGGTTGGATCGATCACAACCCTGATGGTGTATGGGAACGGGGATTGCACGGCGGTACGACGCTATATAACCAGGCCATGCTCGACATGACCGGGTATACGGCAGCGGAAGTGGAGGCGTGGGACTTTTTTGTTCCATGGGTCGAACCGCCTGCCGAGAGACGCGCACGCTGGGACAAGTTGCTGCGCGATGGCCATGTGCAGGATGAGCGCATTCCGATTCGCACGAAAAGCGGACAGGACAAAATCGTCAATGTCACGGCCTGGCTGAGGTACGATGCGGCCGGTCAACCGACGCATCTGCAGATGGAGTTCCGGGACGTTACGGCCCATGTTAGGATGGAAGAGCAAGTGCAACGGCGCAATCAAGAGCTGCTCGTGCTCAACCGGATTGGGGAAGAGTTGAGCTCCCTGCTTGATCTGGAGAAATCGATTCAAGGCGTATTAGGTCACATCCTTTCGCTCACGGGAATGGATTCGGCTGCGATTTTCCTGTCTGACGCTGAGAATCATCGCGTACGGCTGGCCGCGCAGCGGGACCTGCCGCAGGCGGTCCTTGATCGCTATCAAGCGCGGATCGCATCACTGCCGCAATCGGAGGAGGGATGGATACCGGAGCATGCCCTTCGCTTTTTCGAGCATATCTCCCGAACGCGCGAGTCCATCATGCTTGAGGATTTCGCCAGCGCAGAGATCGCGCGCGACTCGGCCATGCTCGAGAGCGGACTGGTTTCGGGCGTTGCGGCGGCGTTGCGCTTTGGGCAGCAAGTGTTGGGGGTTCTGACGGTCGGTTCACGGACCCCGCACGCGTTCACCGAAACGGAGTCGCGCCTCATTGAGGATATCGCGTTGCGTCTGGCGCTACGCCTGCGGAATAAAGAGTTGTTCGACAGGATGCAGGCCCGCATCCGTGAGCTCCAAACCCTATCCGACCTATCTGCCATGTTGGGCACGCTCATCGACGAAGCGCCGCTGTGCGATCTGGTGCTGCGCGCAATCGGCGAGTGGATGAATTTGCCGCTGGTGTCGTTGAATCTTCTCTCGGGCGATCACTTTTTGCCCCCGCTGCGTCTGTCGAGCGGTCTGGCCCGGGTTGACCCTCTCGAAATGACTCCGCTCGTCCGACGGATTATCGAGCGGCCTGAACCGGTCATCCTCGATAGCCAGCATATGCCGGAGATGGATGCACAGGCAGCCCATCTCATTCGCATGTCCAACCTGGAGGCAGTCATCTGCTTGCCGCTCTGGACGGTGAACGGGCCGTTGGGACTGTTGGCCGTCGGGCGGCAGGACCGCTTGATCTGGAGTCCCGGGGAAATCCAGGTGCTGCAAACGGTTGCCAATCAGTTCGCGGTTGCCCTCTCGAACGCGCGCTTGTTTAATACGCTTATTCAGGAACGACGCGATCTGCAGGCAACGCTCGACAGCGTCTTTAGCGGCGTGTTTACGACGGATGAGGCGGGACAGATCCTGACGTGGAACCGGGCGGCGGCAGAGGTGACCGGCTATAGTTTAGCGCAGGCCCGGGGCCAAAATTGGACCCGGATGGTGCGCGTCGGCAAGGACAAGCCGGACGAGCTGATCTTTGAGGCAATGGCGGAAAAGGACATTCGGTTTGGTTTCGCTCCGCGCACGTTCCGCGCCGCAGACGGACGCGAGATCCCCCTCGCCGAGGCGGCGGCCCCGCTACGCGATGCCGAAGGCCGGATTCGCGGCGCGGTCGGCGCATTCTGGGATCGGACCAAAGAGGGGGCCGCGGAGCAGGCCCGGCTCGAATTCCTCTATGAGGTATCGCACGAACTGCGCAATTCGCTCACGGCGATCATTCCGATGGCCGAGATGTTGCGCCAGCCGGATGTCAAGGGTGCGACACGCAAGAGCGCCATTGACATTATTACTGCGCAGGTCGAGCGCCTCAAAGAGTTCTCAAAGCGATTCCTTGCATTTGAGCATGCCCAGGTTGACAAAGGGAATGAGCAAGAGTCACTGGATCTCGCGGCGCAGGTCAAGGAGGTGCTCGCGCCGATGCGGGCCGAATACCCCGAGCTGCGTTTGCGCGTGACCGGGCAGACGGGCGCGGTCTATGCCGATAAACCCCGCCTGCAAACGGCGCTGCTGAACCTGTTGGATAATGCGTGCAAATTCTCGCCGCCGCACGGTCGCGTCTCGATTAGGCTGGAACGATTGGACAAAGACCGGGCGCGTATGACCATTCGCAACCAGTCCCCGGCGATTGCGCCGGAGGCAATGGGGCAGTTGTTTGAGCGTGGTTATCGTGCGCCGCAGTCGGGGAACGGGATGGTAGCGGGGACCGGGATTGGGCTGTGGCTGGCGCGGACCAAGCTGCGCGAAATGGGGGGCGAGGTCTGCATCGAGAACGGGGAAAAAGAGGGTGTTGTGGCTTGTGTGATGCTCCGCGGGGCGAGGGAGAAACATGAAGAACCAAGCAAGAATATTGCTGATCGACGACAAGGCGGTCATCGGCGCGCTCGGCCTGCTCCTTGAGCACGCAGGGTACAAGACCGCGTCTGCCTATAATGCACAGCAGGGACTGCGCCAGGCCTACAACGAACATCCCGATCTGATTCTGCTGGATGTGAATTTGCCGGACCGGGATGGCTTTACCGTGCTCCAGCGGTTGCGCGAGCAGACCGATTCGCCGATTGTGATGTTGACGGCGCGGACGGCGGCTGCGGACAAGGTGCGCGGGTTGGACGAAGGGGCGGACGACTATATTATCAAGCCGTTTGACACCCAGGAACTGCTGGCGCGGGTGCGCAAGCATCTGCACCGCGCCCACCCACGACCTCTGAACAAGGATAATTATGTCGTCGACGAGCAGCTCTCGATCGATTTTGGCGCGCACCACCTCATCGTCGACGGCGCCGCGGTTAACTTGACACCGCTCGAATGGCGCGTGCTGCGGCGCCTGGTGGAGGGAGCGGGCCAGATTGTCTCCCCCTACGAGCTTTTAATGGCGGGGTGGGGCCGCGACAAGCAAGAAGATACCCATTCGATCAAGGTGCACATCTCCTCCCTGCGTCGCAAGCTCGGCGACCGGTCTCGTCCGAACCGGTATATCCACACCGAGCGCGAGATGGGATACCGATTCGAGCCGGTAAAGGAGAGGGGCAAGTAATCCTGGTAGATCGGGTTTCGGTGTTCCTCTAACCCTGTGTTATAATCCGCCCCGGTTGTATGCTCTATTTGCTCTATCCCCAGTTGCGCAAATTGAGCGGGGCGGAGCGCTTGATTCTACGTCTCGCCGCGCACGCCGCCGCACAGGGGGCGGCGCTGACGCTCGTTACGCACTATATGGACCCGGCCTGCCGCCCGGCGCTCGACCCGCAGGTGCGCTTGATCGAAACAGGGTGGCGGGCGAATCTTTTCCACAATCATTATCTTGACGCCACACTCGAATACCTCGCATCGGTTCGCCTGCTCGCCCGGATCGGCGATGATGCACAGGCGATCACCTTTTTTGGTCCGCCCAGCCTGCCCGCGCTCTACTGGTCCAGGCATTCGCGCCGGCGTGGGTTGCCGCACCTCTATTTTTGCTACGAGCCGCCGCGGGTGATTTATGACGATACCCGCGAGATTGTCGCGCGCATGGGTTTGGCCGGGACACTGGCGCGCCCCTTTTTGCATTTGTACAAGGGGGTGGACCGGCGAATGGCGCGCGAGGCGGATGTGCTCATGGGCAACAGCCGTTTTGGGGCCGAACGGTTGTGGGCCGCGTACGAACGTGAGGCAGTGGTGATTACGCACGGCGTCGATCTGTTTCCTCCGTCGCCGGCGCAGGTCAATGCCCTCGCGACGCGCTATGACCTGGTCGGCCGTCCGGTGGTGCTCACCGTCAATTTCCTCCATCCCCGCAAGCGAATTGACCTGTTTCTCCGCGCATTCGCACGTATTCATGCGGAGGCGCCCACCGCCGTAGCCCTTGTCGTCGGCGCAGGGCCGGAGGCGGCGCGGCTTGACGCGCTGGCGCATGAATTGGGCATTCAGGATGCGGTGCGCTTGACCGGCTTTGTGCCGGACGAGGAGCTGCCGGCCTATTACGCGCTGGCGACGCTCTACTTGCACACCTGCAAGCGCGAATCGTTTGGGCTGAGCGTCTTGGAGGCGAGCGCAGCGGGCGTGCCGGTAGTCGCGGTGGACGAGGGGGGGCCGCGCGAGATTATTGTCAATGGCGAGAGCGGCCTGCTGGTCGATTCAAATCCGGCAGCGCTTGCGGCGGGTGCGGTCCTGCTCCTCGAAAATGAAGAGCGCCGGCGTAGTATGGGAGAGGTCGCGCGCCGGCGGGTGGCAGAGTACTATACGTGGGACAAGGGGGCGCAGACGTTTCTCGACATTGTGCGCCGCGTGAGTGGAGAATGAAGGCAGGATGGGAATAACAGGCAAACGGATAGAGGAGCAGGTTGAGAGACGGGCGCCTTTAAACTGGAACGCCCGGCTCGACGCGCTGGTCGCGCGGCCGCTCCCGCTTTTCGTCGGCATCTTTTTGCTCTTTGTGATTGTCTTTGGCGCGTCGATTGCGTTGCTGCCACGCCGTTACGGCCAGTTGATCATCGGCGATGGCGTTTATTACTATGCCTATTTGCGGGCGGCCGTCATCGACCACAGCCTCGATTTCTCGAAAGATTACGACTTTTACATCCGCTTGAACAAGCTCGACCCGAACAAAAAAGACGCGGTCCTGGGCTTTGGCCAGACGCCGACAGGCAAGATTGGGAACCTGTTTTCCGTTGGCCCGGCCGTCCTCTGGCTGCCTATCTATCTCCCGACCCATCTCGCCGCGCTGGCGCTCCATCATTCGCAGGATGGCTTTTCCTATTTCTATGAGGCGCCCATTCTGTTCCTGAGCATTTTCTATGGATTTCTTGCCATTCTGATGATCTGGCGCGTCGCGGCGGACCTGTTCAGCCGGTGGGCTGCTCTGGTGGCCGCGCTCGGAATCTGGCTCGCGACCAATGTGGTCTATTACATGGGGGTCTCGCCCTCCGCTTCGCATGTCCTCTCGTTGTTTGCCGTCTCGCTCTTTATCTATTGGTGGCATCGGACGCGCGCGCAGCGCACCTGGCGCGATTGGTTTGTGTGGGGATTGTGCGGTGGGCTAATGGCGCTCGTGCGCTGGCAGGATGGGCTGATAACGCTGCTCGCCCTGTTCGAACTGGTCGCCGCATGGTGGCGTGATGGCCAGCAGGGCGCGCCGCGGTCGCTCCGCACAATGCTCGCATCCACGCGCGCCTGGCTCCCGATTGGGTTGCTCTTTGCCGCCGGCGTGCTCATCGCCTTTTCACCGCAAATGATTGCCTGGCAAATCCTGTACGGCTCACCCCTTACCGCCCCGCAGGGGCAAACCTTTTTCTATTTTAATCGTCCCGAAATCTGGAATGTCCTCTTTGGCCTGAAACGCGGGCTATTCACATGGACCCCGCTCGTGTTGCTCGGCGTACTCGGCCTGATTCCTCTCTATCGCCGCTACAAGCTCCTCTGCGCGGCCGTGATTGTGATTTTCGCCCTCGAAACCTATCTCAACAGTATCGTCTATGACTGGTGGGGCGGAGAGGCGTTCGGCGCGCGGCGCTTTATCGGTCTCTTGCCATTCCTGGCGCTGGGCCTGGCGGCGCTCGTCGATGTGGTTCGCGCACACGCCTCGCGCTGGGCGGTCCTGGCGCTGTTGGCCGCGTTCGTCGTCTGGAACAACCTCTTTATCCTCCAGTACGACCTGTGGTTGCATGGGATCGGGCATATCAGCGCCGATCCGACGCTGAGTGAGATCACGATCGACAAGTTTACCCTGCCGTTCAAGCTATTGTTGAAAATCAAGTAGAGTTTTTTTCTTTGACTGTGCGATAGTCGACATGATCGTCAGCGTAGAGAGAGTTCGGAAGAGCGGTCAGGCGATGGTCTGAGGTGGCGTGCTCGGCCTGCACCGACGGAGGAACTTCCGGAAAGGCGATTGTGCAATTGCGCCCCTGGAGCTTGGCCTGGTAGACGGCGATATCCGCGCTGTGAATCAATTCCATGGCAGTCTGCGCATCGGCGGGATGAGTGGCGATGCCAATGCTCATGGTCACATGGATGGGGGCGGCGCTGGTATGCACGCGGAATCCGTGCGCCGCGACGGACTGGCGCAGCCGGTCGGCTATCACACGCGCGTCGTTCACCCCCGTCTCCGGGAGGGCGATGCAAAACTCTTCCCCCCCGAAGCGTCCGGCAATATCATATTCGCGGATGTTCTGGGTAATGAGCATGCCGATCTGGCGAAGCACCTCATCGCCGGCGATGTGGCCGTAGGTGTTGTTCACATTCCGCAACAGGTCCAGGTCTGTCATCAGCATGCTGAGGGGGCGTTGAAACCGGTTGGCCCGGTCAAACTCGGCCGCGTACAATCGCCCAAAATACCGCGCATTCCATAACCCTGTCTTGCCATCGGTCTGCGCTTCCATTTTGAGCTGCGGAATCATCAGCGCGCGATAGATGAGCACCAGCGGCGCAAGGGAAACGAGGACGAGCAGCGGATTCTGCTCCCACATGACTGCAAAGATATAGCCCATCAGGAGGAGGACCATATCCATGGTGAGGTTCTCGCGGTCGAGGACGCCCAGTTCCTGCCAGCTCTTTTTGCGGGCCAGCACAATCGCCTGCCCGGTGACCAGGTGATTGACGGCCAAAAAAAATAAGGCGCCAAGGAGGACCGTAATGGTTTCCCACAACGACCGGTAGAGGGCGCCATCGGGATCGGCCCCCACCGACTGGTAGAGGCTGCCATCGGGATCAAGCCATATCCAGAATTGGTGCGCCAGAACGCCGGCAAGAATGATGGTGGCAATATTGAACGGCTGGAGATACCAGGCGCTCAGCGTCCCGCTTTTAAGCCAGCGTTCTTTGGCCCATTCCGCGCAGTATGAGATGATGACCAGGAGCACGAACCATGCGGGTGCAAGCAGGAGCACCCCGGCAAAAATAAAGATAAAGGTGGCGTAATAACTCTGGTGATTAATCGCATCGACGCGCAAAAGTTGCGCGGCCGTTGCCAGCGCTGTCAGGATGAGGAATGTGGGCCATTGTGTAAGAGGGAATCCGAGGAATAGGAATGTACACGCGCTTGCCAGCGCCCCGGCGATCAGGATCGCGTAGACAAAAGCCCAGGCGCGTCTAGACATTCCATAGTCTCCCGCCAATCCGGTCCATGCCGGTCTTTGAGGAAAAGCGGCATGACCCCCCAACGCGAGTCATGCCGCTGCGCACCGATCTTGTTCACTAATTTCCCCAATAGTCGCTGGTCCAGCTAACCGACGTCCAGCTAACCGACGTCCAGCTAACCGACGTCCAGCTAACCGACGTCCAACTGACCGATGTCCAACTCACACTGTCCCAGAGGGGCGGGTTCGGGCCGGTCCATAGCAAACGGCTCGCAGGGGTTCCCGTGTTGGCTGTATCGAGTGTGGTCGCGCGAACGGCTGCCGCGATATCGAGATACCCTGCACCTGTTCCCGAACCAAAGGGACGTGCGGTGGACAAGAGCCGGGACTTGACCTGGTCCGGATTGAGCGCCGGATTCGACTGGATCAATAGAGCTGCGGCGCCGGAGACGACGGCTGCCGAGACGGAGGTCCCGGACATGCGAAAATAGGCGCTGTTGACCACATGATCGCGGTGGGCGCGGGCAATCGTCGTTCCTTCACTCCCCAGTAGGCTAACAATGTTCTGACCCGGCGCGACGAGGTCCGGCTTGGCGACGCCATCCGGTGTTGTCGCGTAGGCGGAATAGCCTGCCAGCGTATCGTCGCCGATATCCGGCGTGCCGTGATCGTTCACCGCGCCTACCGTGATGACAAATGGATCGTTGGCCGGCGCATAGAGTACGCCATTCGGGCCGGTGTTGCCGGCTGAGACCACGACAACGATCTTGTTGAACCAGAGGATCTCGGCGGCCGCATCCAATGGATCGACATTGTAGGATTGAGCGACGCTGCTGTTGAGCGAGAGATTGACCACGCGGATGTTGTAGCGGTCTTTGTTGTTCAATACCCACTGCATGCCCGCGACGACATCCGACGTCATTCCCATTCCCTCGTCGTCGGTAACTTGCACACTGACGAGATTGACCTGGGGCGCCACGCCCTGGTAAAGCCCATTGGATGTCTCACCGTTGCCGCCGATGACGCCGGCGATGTGGGTTCCGTGCCCGTAATGGTCAAACCAGCCCTGGGTATTGCCCTTGACGCGCACCCGGGCGATTACGCGCGAGTTATTGGACAGTCCATTATCGAGGTCGGTGTGATTATCGATCCCGCTGTCGATCACAGCGACGGTGATCCCTTGTCCCTGGAGGGAGGGCGACCCCTGCCATAATTGATTGGCATTGATTGCCTGGGTATAGCTGTTGGAAGAAAGATTCTGCGGATCACAGCTTTTGCAACTCGATTTCGCCACCGGGGCATCCGGCGAAATCCAGCGTACGCCCGGCGCGGCGGCGAGTTCTGGAATTGCTCGGGCGGGGAGTTGCGCGGCAAACGCGTGAATGATCGAGAGGTCCTGGGTCACGCGACCGCCCAAACGCGCCAACAATGGTGCAAGGTCAACCCCATTGTCTGTTTTTTGAACAATGACGGCGACCTGTGCATCAGGTTGGGTCCTGACGAACTGGAGCAATGCCGATTGTACGCGTGCTGCTGGAACGGATAGGCTCGGCAGGAGAAACAGCGCACCGAGCGTGAGGAAGAGAAGCGCGCTGAGAATGATCCGGCCAGGCTCGGCATGACGTAATCTTATAATCTGAGCCCTCATAGGTATTGCCTCCAGTGAAACCCCCTGCCCCAAATGGATGGAGCGGGTTCACCCTTTACAAGCGGCTGCCCGGCTGTCCTTCCTGATCAGGAGGACCCGCGGCTTTGCGTCCCCATCTCACGATGGGTTTGCCTTTTTCGCCCAATAGTACCCTGGTAAATAATGTGATCAAGCAACATAACAGGGCATCTGCACTCTCCAGAATGCAGACTGATTATTTATAATCATTATACCTTAGAAAGGCTACAGTTTCAACAGCCAGTTCACCGAAATAGTACTCTTGGCCTATTTGCCGGCAATGTCCTTTTGAAAGAGCTGTTGAGCATAGAGGATGCGCTCTTTGGCCCGATCTGCCCGTTCCCAGCCAAACGTCTTGACGTGTGCGCCCTCCAGGTCCTTGTAAACGGCGAAAAAGTGGGCCACCTCGGACAAAAAGTGCTGGGGAATATCGGCAATTTCGTGATAATCCCCAAAGATCGGGTCCTTGGCCGGCACCGCCAGGATCTTGTCGTCGGGCTCGCCCTTGTCCTTCATACGAAAGAGACCGATGGGGCGGGCCTGAATAATACAGCCCGAAAAGGTCGGCTCGTTGATCATGACGAGAATGTCAAGCGGGTCCCCATCGTCGTAATAGGTCTGGGGGATAAACCCATAATCGCCCGGGTAGTGAATGGACGAATAGAGCACGCGGTCGAGCAGGATTGCGCCGCTTGCCTTGTCGTATTCGTACTTGTTGCGTGAGCCTTTGGGGATTTCGACGACGACATTGACGATATTCGGCGCGTCCGGTCCCACTGGCAACTCTTTCCACAGGTTCAACGAGTACCTCCCACACAAAGATTAATGCAAAAGAAGGGTGAATTCTTTCACCATTATAACACTGTTATTTCAATTCCCTGGCTCACGCCCACTTTGCCCGCATCGTACATGTCGTGGACGGCCACATACAGCTTGCCGCGCCCGGGGCGGATCGCAACTGCATCCACCACCAGCTCTTGTCGTTCGATGGGGATATGTGCAGTCTGTGCGTTGGCGCCGCCCTTGAGGAGCGCCAGATTGCCGGGAAGGAACAGGCGCGCGATCGGAGCGATTGACTGGTCCCTGGGTGTTACCTTGATCTGGATGCGCTCGCCCAGGCTCAACCGTGTTTGGGTCGGCTCGACCTCAAATGGGAAATCCGCGCGCGGTTCGAGGTGGTCGATCTCGATGGGTTCATCCACTCGCACGATCAGGTTAGCGCTCTGCGCTGTTACCTCTTTGCCAATCGTCACCTCGCCCAGGTCAACGGCGCGCCCGTCGACGATTGCCTGTTTGGCCGCTGAGAATTTGAGCGTCGAGAGGAGCTCGACCAGGGCGCGGGTGTCGGCGGTGGAATAGAGCATCCCGTTCACCAGCTTGCTCGTGACAAACGTAAAGGCAGAACGGAATAGCGGGTCTCCCGCATCGTACATCACCCGCGCCCCATCGGCTGTGACCTCCAGGTTGCCGCCCCAGGCCGATTGGGCTTGCCAGTAAAGGCGCTCTCCCTGGTTCACTGCCGTCTTGTGCAAGAGCGCCAATGCCTTGTCCCGCATTCCGTTCCCCACGAAATAGTACGCAATGGCATCTTCAGGGGTTTGCATCTCTTGGCCGAACTGTTTGTCCAGTGCAAGTAGCGCATTGTCGAGATGTCTGGCTTGGAGCAGTGTGTCGCGGGCTTGTTCCAGCATTCCTCCGGCTTGCGAAAAGGGGAGCCCGCGCAGGCCCATCAACCGGTGCGCCACTCGCGCCGTAATATCCAGTGTGGGCGTTCCGCCGCACCAGATGGAAAACAGGCCGTCCGGGTGCTGAAAAGTCGCGAGCCGCTGTAGCCCCGCGACGATCCGGCCTTTCGTGGTCGCCATGTCGCCCGACGCTACGCCGCTTGTCATTCCACGATATGCGATCGCTAACCCATACAGGGCGCTTGAGGTCTGCTCCGCTCAGCCAAAGGGGTAATGGATCAGCGCGTTGATTGTCTCTTTGAGCACCTGCCCCGGCGAGTCGTACACCACGACCTTATCGCCGCGCACCGTTTGACCGGCGTCGAGAATCGCGATCCGCGACGCGGTCACTTGTTGCTTGCCCGGCCGGTGCACCTCTCGCACCATCCAGTCCGTCCCGCGTGTGTTCTCGATGCGGGCCTCAAATCGCCCCGGACCCTTGACGGCAAAGGTTTTGCTCCCATTCCCTCGTACCCGGATCTGCTTTTGTTCGAACGGTGTTGCAATGGTCAGCGTTGCCGTGTCCTCGGTCCGGTAGTTGACCGACGCGATAATTTCGTCGCCCTGACTCGCAATGACCGGCAGGTCGAGCTCGGCATAGAGCGGTTTGTCCGCCTGTACGTCATGCGTCAACTCGGCGTAATCCACACCCTGATGGACGTATGCGCGGACGCGCCATGCGCCAATCTGGTCGCCCAGTTTGACCGTGCGCGTTGCCTTGTCCCGCAGTTCGAAAAACTCGACATACGCCAGCTCGGGAAATTCCATTCGTGTGGGCGCAACAACCATCGTCATGATGGACTCTGTCTGAGCTGGCATCCCATATGCCGGCGCGGCTGCCATCATGGCCTGTGGCGCGGGCGGTGGCATGGCGCTGATCATCCTGGGCGCGGCCAGTGTATCCATTGCCATCCCTGCCGGCGCCGAGCGGCTGGCCCGCATCCGCGGCGGACCCGAAGAGAGCCATCGCGGGTCATCGCCGCGGGCTGGTTGGCCCGCGGTAAACCCGCGTGTGCCTTCGCGCATGTTTTCGTAGATCTGCCTGGCGAGTTTCGGGATCGGGCTCTCGTGCTCCAGGCGCGCGTCATAGACCAACAAGAGACAATCAGTTCCCACTCCAGGGCCGGCCTGCGCCTCGATCCGCACCTCGATCTCGGCGCCCGGCGCAGCCGTATCAGGCGCGGCGAGCGCGGCCGCGAGCGCGCTCGGCTTGATGACTATTCCCCAGCCCTCGAAGGGCCTGTCGCGTGTGAACGCGCCGACCGTAAAGAGGGTGAATGGCGCATCTACCGGAAACTCGACGCCCTGTCCGCGCCGGAGTTCTCCCTCAAAAGCGACTGTGTGTGCCCCGGTCCGGACGTTGAGTGTGACAATCTGTGCCGCGGCCATTTCGCTCGCCGCCTTGAGCCGGCCCTGGTCCGCGTGCACGGCGTCCAGCAGTACCGGAGTCATGTTCATTGCACCGGCGCCAATATAAAACCCGCGCACTTGCTGCGCGTCCTGCCAGGGCAACAGGCCGGCCTCCATGGTCTGACCCAGCGGGTTGATGCGAATGTGCTCGCGTTCCATCACCCCGGTCCCAGGGAAAGAGACCAGCGCGGTGTGCCCGGCGGGTGTTGTCACCTGTACATGGAATGGCCCGCCGTGCCCGGAGAGATCAAAATCCCCGTGGGCGGCGCCGTTCTTGACCTTGGCGGTTTGTGTGGCAACGACGCGCTCGCCGCACACCTGACACTGGAGTCCGAACTCCGCCGGGCCAGAATAGGGCTGGGAGAGAAGGAGGACCTTGACCGCAAAGCGGAGGTGTTGCTTCTCAAAGGTATGTTCTTGCAGCGTGACAACCAGCGGCGAGAGCGAAAACTCGGCCACGCTAAAGTCGCACCCGGCCTCGCTCTCTTCGCCGAGCCTGACCTGTACCTCGTATTCGCCCTCCTTGAGCTCGGGATAACGATGCAGCGCCAATCCGTTGGCGTTGAGTGGGATGCTCGCCTCGTACACCTTTTGCCCGGCCAGCCGGACTTTAAGCGCCGCTTCTTTCCCCGCGGCCTCCGGCGCGATGACATAGATGAGTGCATCCTGCCCCGGTTTGTAGATCTTGCGGTCGGTAATCACCGTCAAAAGGTGGAGGCGTGGAGTCGCCAGACGCGGCAGGTCGGGTAACGGCATCCGCTCCCCCTGCTTGTATTCCGCGGCGGGCTGGTCGCCAAAGTGAATGGCCTGCGCATGTCGCGAAAGGATGGCCGGCGCGCTCAATACCCGCACGGCGTCGTCCACCTGGAGCGCGATGGGATGTCCGGCATCGGCGTTCGCAAATACAAACTGCTCGCCAGTCCAGATACGCTCGGCGAGATAGGCCATCTTGTGACCGCATCCAACGCATTGGCTTGCTGTAGATGGGTTAGGTCGAGAACAGTAAGGACAGTACATGGGCTCCTCCTGTGGCTGACTTAGCCTTGCTTGGCCCCGCATTCGGGACAGAATTTCACCCCCGCCTGAACTTCCTTCCCGCACTCGGTGCAGAATTTTTTCTGGACGACCGGCTTGCCACATTCCGGGCAGAACTTGCCGCCGGTGAGCGCCGCCCCGCAGTTGGGGCAGCTCCCCGACACAGTCTGTTTGAATTTGTCCGCCGAGACGTAATCGACAGTCCGGGCTTTGGTGTTCATATCGTCGATGGCGGCCTGGGTCTGAATATGTGATGCCTCGGATTCGAGGTCCGGCGCACAGTCGAGGCAGAGCCCGCGCTCTTTGTTCCAGCATTCGTCGCCGACCCATTTGCTGCACCGCCGACACTGCTTGAAAAACTGCTTGGTCTCGGCGATTGCGCGTTCCATCGCCGCATCCCGTCCCTTTTCCCATCCAGCGGAATGCACGCGATGGCCGATGTCGGCCGCATTGCCAAAGATGCCGCCAAAGATGCCCGCCGCCGCGTCGAGCGCCGAGCTCGCGGTGCTGCTGAGCGATCCCTCAAACTTGGTCTTGTAGCCGGTCCCACAGCGGTCACAAAAGAATTCGAATTGATAGCCCGCGTCGGTAGAGTGATCCTGGTAGTTTCGGGTAAATTTAATCAGAGCCACAGTCGTCTCCTTACGAGGAATTTCGGAAATATCTTACAACAAATCCCAAACGACTGCAATCTCGTTGGAAGTTGACCTTACAATCCCGGCAATCCGGCTCTACCCATTTTTCGTGTTTGATTTGCTAACGCTTTCATGGTAGAGTAGATATGGGTTTTGAGGGCGCACTGAACGGACTGCTCCTTGTGATCCTTTGTCTCTGCACTACCGAGATTGATTTCACTTCTCGGCATGTTTCAGGCCGACCTGAGGTAAAAATGCTAAACCTATCCAGATGGAGTAAGCAGGTCGTATTTGTGGGCGTCGTTGTGTGTGCAGTGCTCTTGGCCGGTGCATTCCCAACAGCCGGGATGGCCAGCCGCCCGTCGGCGACTGCGCCCGGAATGGGCACGGCGGCGAGTTTTGCGGTCCTGGGCGGATCAACGGTGACGAATACTGGCAATAGCGTTGTCGCCGGTAACCTCGGCGTCTGGCCCGGTTCTGCGGTCACGGGCTTTCCTCCGGGAATGGTAGGTCCCCCCGGAAACATCCATGTCGCTGATGCGGTCGCGCAGAATGCGCAGGGCGCGGTGACCGTGGCGTACAATAATCTTGTGGGCCAGCCGTGCAATTTCGATTTGACGGGTCAAGATCTGGGGGGAATGACGCTCACGGCCGGTGTCTATTGTTTTAGCACGTCGGCGCAGTTGACGGGGGCGCTCACTCTTGATGCCCAGGGCGACGCCGGTGCGGTCTTTATTTTCCAGATCGGGAGCACCCTCACGACCGCCAGCAACTCGTCTGTTAAGATGATCAATGGCGGTTCAGATTGCAACGTGTTCTGGCAGGTCGGCACCTCTGCGACGATTGGCACGACCACTGCGTTCAAGGGAAATATTCTCGCGCTCACGAGTATTACCTTGAATACGGGCGCAAACATTCGGGCCGGTCGGGCCCTGGCGCGAAATGGCGCCGTGACGATGGATAACAACAAGATCTCGATTACCGGGTGTGCGTCTCCCGCGACGGCAACGCCGACGAAAACGCCGGGCCCGGCAAACACCCAAACGCCATTGCCCGCTACACAGACCCTGGTCGCAGTGAAACAGACCGCAACCGCGATAGCTTTGTCGCCGACGGAGACGCCGGGAACAGGCGGCGGTGGCGGAGGCGGAAGTCAAGCCACATCCGCTCCGGTCGCAGTACTGGGTGCGACAGCAACACCGACGGTTCCGATATTGCTACCGACTACCGGTGGCGCCGGTTCGGATGGCCCAGACCTGATCTGGTTCGTCTTGGGAGTCGGTGGAGCCGCCCTGGTTGGGTTCCCGCTTCTGTTCAAGAGACTTGGTCAACGAAAGGTTCATTGACCAATCACTTCCTGACCTGCCATTCTACGTGGGCGAGTCCCGCAGAGGGTCACATCCCTGAAGGTCTGCCCGCCCAGGCTTGACGCCCAAAGGCGGCGAGCCTGGGTGAGCATCGGGGAGATGCCCGTGGGAGAATCTCGGTCAACCCGGCCAAGATTCTTTGTTGCGCTCGAATTGACATCGCCGGGAGGTAGTCGTTTTTCGAACCTTTGGTTCCATTGGTTACTCTGAATCCGCTTTCCGGTATGTCACACCACGTTCCTCGACAATCCAGACTCCTCCTCGTCGCTGTCATCCTGACACTGACCCTCTTTTCAATCGTCGCCTGCGCGGCTCAAGAACCATCACCCGCATCACCGCCACCTGCCAGAATAGCCCAACCCGCCAAGATAGCCAGGCAGGTTAGAACAACTGAACCCACAAGCACACCGCCCTCTGTTCTTATAGATACACCGACTGACGCTGCGGCAACTGCGCCCCGCATGCCTGCGCCGCCGACCGACGTTGCCGCAACTGCGATCCGCATGCCTGCGACGCCGAATGCCGGTTTACCCAAAGGCGCCGGGCAGCCGCCGACGCGCCTCGTCATCCCCAAAATGAACCTTGACGTGGGCATACGAGAAGCGATGCAGACAACCTTCGAACAATCCGGTCAACTTTATGCGGATTGGTCCGTTCCATACAATGCGGTCGGACACCTTGCAACGACGGTCAACCCTGGCGAAGCGGGTAACATGGTCATCTCGGGCCACCACAATTTGATCGGACCCAATCAGTTTGGCAAAGGTCTTTTCGGCGGTCTCTGGGACCTGCAAGCCGGAGACGCGATCTATGTATTTGACGAAAGCGGCCGCGCCTTTGTCTACTCGGTATCCAGGTCTTACAACGTGAAGGAAGCTGGAGAATCGTTTTCCGTTCGTGAGCAACACGCCCGCGATATTTTGGCAGATACGGGAGAACCGATTCTGACATTGATTACTTGCTGGAATGGAGCGGCGGCGCCGTATTCGGGCAATACCTATCGCTGGGTCGTCGCCGCACACCTCGTCAACTCAATAGGGCCGGGGCAAGTGCCTGTGATTGTGGGCAATCCGACGCCGATGCAGTGAAGACGAATAGGGCTTGGATTACAAGGCCGATTAATCCTTCGTGGCCCTTTCTCCCGGACCTTCCACTTGAGATTTCCCCTGTCTCTTTCCCCGCCTGCATCTTTTAGCTTTCATGCTCCTTCTTCTCTTTTTTCCCTACTCCCTTTGGCCCCTCCTTTCTACACCCTTTGGCCTTCTTTGTTCGGCCCCCTACCTGATTGTCTCGGCGACTGATTAGGAGCAAACTGGGTGCAGGAAAAGGGCTAGCAGATCCGGGTTTGCCCCCCTTCACGGGTGCGAGTGCAGGTTTAGAAAGGGTTTTTGTCACTGGGGTGAAAGCACATGGCGGGCCTCTACGGGCGTCTGCCGAGTGCATGGAGTTCAGCTTGTCTACCGACTGCAGCCGCTGGAGGTAAGAGCAATCATGACAAAAGAGAACGGAAATACATCTATGAATTTCCATGCAGACCAGGGCGACGAAGAGCCGGTTGACGTGGACGTATTGGAATCCTTCGCCCAAGACCAGGAACTCGATCAGGGCAGTATGCTCTTGAAACGTAGACGGCAACAGCATACGGCCGAATCGCCGGAGCTGTCGGCGGACGACATGGATGCGACCTGGGATGATGCAGACGGCGAAGAAGCAGGCGGCGGTGCAACGTTGGAGCCGGATGAAAACGTAGTTGACGAGGTCGGCGGCGCGATCGGACTTTCGTATTCCGATACGGAGCCGCTGCATACCGATGCCAAGTTGGAACAGCGCGAGCACGATGGGTGGGAACTCAATCCAGATGCCGATGAGCAATTGAGCGAGGCAAGCCCGGCAAGCGATTGAGGACGAACTCTGATAACGAAGCGGCGAGAACAATGGCAACGGACCTGTATCAAATCTTTCAGCGAATGGACATGCACGTGCCGAGTCGCCGCGAAATGCCGCTGCATAGGTGGCTCCACCTCGCGCCGTGGTTTATCCTCCTCAGCGCGCGTCGCCGCCTGTCGCTCTCATCGAAAGGAGGCCATTGACAAGGAAAGAGCTCGAGTCCGGACGGAAATATTGACGCAGTGGGATCGATTTCAACTCAAGCGACCACTCTTGGTCGTGGGTTTCTGCAACAGTCTCAAGGAGGAATATCATGGGTATCTTGTCTTGGCTTATTGTCGGTTTGATTGCCGGTTGGTTGGCGGGGTTGGTGATGCGCGGCGGCGGGTATGGGCTTGTCGGCGACATCGTCCTCGGCATCATCGGCGCGCTCGTCGGTGGTTTCCTGGGAGAGACCTTTTTCGGGTTCGGTGGGGTCTCCGGGATTAACGTCGGGAGCATCGTCATCGCCTTTGTCGGCGCAGTGATTGTCCTGTTTGTTGCACGCATGCTGCGTGGACGACGCGCCTCATAAGCTGTTTTCCCCTGCTCGCGTCACGTGGTTCGGCGGCTCGATTCGCAAATCACGCGCTATGACACACGCGGGCGAAGAGATGGGCTGGCCGCCCCAGGCCGGCCCATCTCGAGTTCGCGGGTGCTCACCGGTTGACAACTCTCAAAAATGCGGACAGAATACTAGTACTCTGTCACAATCATTTTGTCATGTCGAGCGCAGCGAGACATCTTCTTTACGCTAGCGAGATTCCTCGCTATGCTCGGAATGACAACTGTGCAGGATCAATGTGACGGAGTACTAGTGTTTGATGCCGGAAAAATCATCCAAGAGGGTGACTTAACCTTTGTCGGAAAGAAAAGGTCTGTTTCAAGATTTTCTACAACAAAGAAGCAAACCACTTGACCTGAAAGAACCCGGGAACAGCCAACAATCGGCCGGTGCAAGACGGTGGGGCCTTGCGGTGATGGCTAAGTCCGCCGTGGTCGTCGCGACGCCAGGCCGCGGAGGATAGTTCCATGAGCAATGAAACAAAGATCCAGGGCCTGGGGGCGATTCATCACGAGGGGCGCGTTGCGTTCCGCGTGTGGGCCCCTCATGCGCAGGGGGTATCCGTCGTCGGATCGTTCAACAATTGGGACGGCGACAAACATCCGATGCAAGCCGAGGAGAATGGCTACTGGTACGCCGACGTGTCCGAGGCCCATATCGGCGACGAGTACCGGTTCCGGCTGACGACGGCGACGGATGAGTTCACGCGAATCGACCCGTATGCCCGCGAGGTGACCGGTTCGGTTGGCAACGCGATCGTGCACGACCCGAGCTTCGACTGGGAGGGGGACGACTTTAAGCTCGCGCCGTGGAACGAGCTTGTCATCTACGAGCTGCACGTCGGCACGTTCAACGAGAAGGATGACAACATCCCCGGCAAGTTCGCCTCAGTGTCAGCCCGTTTGGGCCATTTGAAAAAGCTCGGCGTCAATGCAATCCAGATCATGCCGATAGCCCAGTTCGCGGGAGAACGGTCGTGGGGCTACAACCCCGCGCATATCTTTTCCGTAGAGCTCGCCTACGGGGGTCCTCTGGCGTTTAAACAGTTCGTCAAGCGCGCCCACGCGCAAGGCCTGGCGGTGATCCTCGACGTCGTTTACAACCACTTGGGCCCGAGCGACCTCGACCTGTGGCAGTTCGACGGCTGGTCTGAGAACAACCTCGGCGGAATCTACTTTTACAACGACGGCCGGGCAAACACGCCGTGGGGGGACACCCGTCCCGATTACGGCCGCGGCGAGGTCCGTCAGTATATCCTCGATAATGCCTACATGTGGCTCGACGAATACCGCGTCGACGGTCTCCGCTTCGACGGTACGGTCTACATTCGCACTCCGCATGGCCCTGGCAGCGAAGACCTGCCCGATGGCTGGAGCCTGCTCCAAGCGCTCAATACCCTGGTCGCTCAGAAATTCCCTGGCCGGATCACGATCGCCGAGGACTTGCAGAACAACAAGTGGCTCACCAAGGACGTTGGGTCCGGTGGCGCCGGTTTTGGCTCGCAATGGGATTCCAACTTTGTCCATCCTATCCGTCAGGCGGTGATCACCCCGCAGGATGAGCAGCGCTCGCTCGCCGCTATCCGCGACGCGCTTGGTTATCGTTACAACGACGACGCCTTCGAGCGGGTCATCTACAGCGAATCGCACGACGAAGTGGCAAACGGCCAGGCGCGCGTGCCGCAAGAGGTCAACCCAAAGGACCCCAAGGGCTGGTATGCGCGGAAACGCTCGACGTTGGCCGCCGCGATGGTCTTTACGGCGCCTGGTATCCCGATGCTCTTTCAGGGTCAGGAATTTCTCGAAGGCGAATGGTTCCGCGACACGGTCCCCCTCGATTGGGATCAACGCGACGAGTTTCACGGCATCCTCCGGCTGTACCGCGACCTCATCCGGCTGCGGCTCAACCGCGACGGCTTTACGCGCGGCCTCTGCGGGCAGTTTACACAAGTCTATCACCTGCACGACGAGCGCAAGGTTATCGCCTACCACCGTTGGGACAGGGGCGGACCGGCGGACGACGTCGTAGTGGTCGCCAACTTTCTGCACGAGGCGCAGGATGGCTACACCATCGGCTTGCCGGCCGCAGGCGCCTGGAAGCTCCGTTTCAACAGCGATTGGCAGGGCTACAGCGATGACTTTGCCAGTCATCCCAGCACGAACCTGCTTGCCGAACCGGGCGAGCAAGACGGCTTGCCCTTCCACGCTGCGCTTTCCATTGGTCCCTACAGCGTGCTGATCTTTTCGCAGTGATCGGCATCGGATTTCTCTACCTGGCTGTACACCTGAAAAAGGAGCAAGGAGTAATATGGAAGAAAGCAACGAATATCAGTTGAAACCGAAAAAGCGCATCGCCCTCGTCGCACACGACAAAAAGAAGAAGGATCTCATGGAGTGGGCGAGATGGAATCGAGCCGGCCTGGTGAATCACGAGATCATTGCGACAGGAACAACCGGCAGGTTACTGGAAGAGGAACTGGGTATCCAGGTTACCAGGCTTCAGAGCGGGCCATTGGGTGGCGACCAGCAGCTTGGAGCCAAGATCACCAACGGCGAAATCGATCTCCTCATCTTTTTCTGGGATCCGCTCGAGATGCAGCCCCATGATACCGATGTGAAAGCGCTGCTGCGGATCGCAGTGGTGTGGAACATACCTGTGGCCTGCAATCGCGCGTCTGCCGACTTTATTATCTCATCGCCCTTGATGTCCGGCGCGTACCAGCATCTCACGCCGGACTATGAGGCGTATATCAAGCGTGTGGTAGGCATGGAATAATCGGTAGCAAGTTGTATAGCTCTACAAAAGCGAGAAAGGAAGACTATTATGGCTAGGATTGCCATTCACGGTTTCGGTCGTATTGGACGGTCGTTGATGAAGGTGGCGCTCAAAAACAACCTATTCACCCCGGTCTCCATCTCCGACATCAAGGACTTGCCGACTTTGGCGGCGCTGTTCGAGGTAGACACCAACTATGGTCGTTGGCCGGAAGAGGTCAGGACCACCGACAAGAGCTTTGTCATTGGCGGACGCGAGATCTCCTTCTTCGACTCGACGAAGGCGCTGCCGGACTGGACGGCGCTCCGCGTGGACCTGGTGATTGACTGCACCGGAAGGGCGACGACACGCCCCGGCGCGCAGGCGCACCTCGACGGCGGCGCGAAGCGGGTGCTGGTCAGCGCCCCGAGCAAAACACTGAAGGACTGCGACGCTGTACTGCTGCCGGGGATCAATCTCGATCAGTTTGACCCGGAAAAGCACAAGATCGTCAGCATGGCGAGTTGTACCACCAATGCCCTTGCCCCGGTCGTCAAAGTCGTACTGGAGAATTTTGGCATCCAGTATGGCTTATTCTCGACCATTCACGCCTATACCAACACCCAATCACTCACCGATCAGCCGATGAAGGACCGGCGCGACTCGTGGGCCGCCGCCGAGAATATTATCCCATCGTCGTCGGGCGCTGCGCGGGCGCTCCAGTTCATCTGGAAGGATTTGAAGATCACCGGCAAAGCTTACCGTGTGCCGACCCGCACCGGCAGCATCGCCGAACTGAACTTGATTACCGGACGCCCGGTGACAGCGGAAGAGGTGAACAACGCCTTCCGCAAGGCCGCCCAGACCCCGCCGCTCAAAGGCGTGCTGGGTGTGCTGGAGGAAGAATGGGCTTCGTCGCGCATCGTCGGCGACCCGCACTCGTCGATTGTCGACCTGCCGCTGACCGTAGTGCAGGAAGGTGTGATGCTCTCTGTCGCAGCCTGGTACGACAATGAGATGGGATACTCGACCCGCCTGGCCGAGACGGCGGCGCGGCTCGCCGGGTAGAACCGAAATGAGTATCCATTTTATGAAAGGGTGAAGCCGACCAACAACCACGCCGAACGTTGCTTACGACCTTCATCGTAGCGGAGAGCGCTTCGTGCGATGCAACGACCACTGGCAACCGCGCGGCCTGCGCCTTGACATCCCGCCCCATCCTGCTATAATCGCCCGAAATCATAGGATAGAGGGGCTAGTCGCGATGCGTTACTGCGGGGTGATCGATTTCTGCAGCGACGCCTCGATGGAGGAAAGAAGCATGGCAGAGCATATTATGGATACGGTGACCCTGGGCGCGCTCGTGATCGTGCGCGACAAGATGATGGCGCAGCAGGCGGCCGGGCGGCGTGTCCTGCGGTTAGAGGTGGGGGATACCGATTTCAACACCCCGCCGCATATTCGCAAGGCGATTGAGGACGCGCTCGAATCGGGCAAGACACACTATCCGCCCTCGATTGGCCTGCCTGGGCTGCGCGACGCGGCGCTGAAAAAGGTGCGGGAAGAGAACAAGCTGCCGATCAAGGATGCGGAGCATGTGCTTGTGACTATCGGCGGGATGCACGGACTGTATATGACCTTCTCGTCCATGCTGAACCCGGGCGACGAGGTGATTCTGCCCGACCCCATGTGGAGCGAGATCGCCGAAATGATTCGCCGGCCGGGCGGTAAGCCGGTGGGCGTGGCGCTGCGGCCGGAGAAGGATTTCATGTACGACCCGGCCGATGTCGAGGCGGCGATTACGCCAAACACGAAAGCGATTTATATCAACTCACCGCACAACCCGACCGGCGCGGTCGTTTCGCTAGAGGTGATACAGCAGATCGCCGATCTGGCGCTCAAGCATAACCTCCAGGTGGTGAGTGACGAGGCGTACGAGCATGTGATCTTTGATGGACGCAAGCATGTGAGCATCGGCTCGCTGCCGGGGATGGAGGACTGCACTGTCACCTGCTATACGCTGAGCAAGTCGTATGCGATGACCGGGTTGCGGCTCGGCTATATGGTGAGCAACGACGACCGCTTGCTCGACCGCGTGCGCAAGCTGCTCCGCATCACCTGCAACGGCGTGCCGTCGATCACCCAATGGGGCGGGCTGGCGGCGCTCTCCGGGTCGCAGGAGACGACGCGCGAGTTTATGTCAGAGCTCGAGACGCGGCGCAATCTCTTTATGGAGGGCCTGCGCAAGGTCAAAGTGTTTGATGCGTTCAACCCCGAGGGCGCGTTCTACGTCTGGGCGCGGATCGACGACGGCTGGGACGGGTATAACGGCGAAAAGGATTCGTGGGCGATGACGAATTACCTGATCGACCGGGCGGGGATTGGGACCTCGCCGGGAATCGCGTTTGGCCCGTCGGGCGACCGCTACGTCCGCTTTGCGTTCACCATCGGGCGCAAGGACCTCGTCGAGGCGACGGGGATTATGCAGGATCTGTTTTCATAGCCAGGTCGATAAGGAAACAGCTTGATCGGGAGGGCCCAAGAGGCTCTCCCTTTTTTTTATGGATGGCGGGCGGCGAATCCAGGTGAGAATTCAGGATTTCGGAATTCGATTTTGGATTGTATTGTGGTAAAGGTCGAGGATGCGGTTGGTGATGACGGGCCAGGCGTAATCCTGGGCGACCTCGACGGCGCGCTCGGACATACGGGCGCGGAGGGGGGGATTGAGGAGGATGTCGAGGATGCAACGGGCGAGGCCGTCGATATCCCCTTCAGGAACCAGATAGCCGGTTTCGCCATCGCGAACGACGAACGAGAGGCCGCCGACATCGGAGGCGACGACGGGTGTGCCGCAAGCCATGGCTTCGAGCGCGGCAAGTCCAAAAGATTCATAGCGCGAGGGCATCACCACCAGGTCAGCCGCCGAATAGTAATAGGGGAGGGCAGACTGGGCGCGACCACCGAGAAAGGTGACGAGGTCGGCGATTTCGAGGTCGTCCTTGAGGCGGTCGAGCCGGGCCATCTCAGAATTGGGGTCGATGTCGTCGTCCACGTCGCCGCCGATCAGGCAAATGCACATGCGGTTGCGGAGGTCGGGCGCGATTTCGACGACGCGGCGCATGGCGCGGAACCAGTTGTCGAGTCCCTTGACCGGGTCGATGCGGCCGACAAAGAGCACGGTCTTTTGGTTGTAGGACCCAATCCACTCTTTGGCGCGGAGACGCGGGACCGAGTGAAAGAGCTCGGTATCGACGCCGGGCGGAATCACGGCGATGCGGTCGGCGGGCGCATCATAGAGCGCAATCATCTGCTCCATATCGCGGGGGGTGGCGGCGACGACGCGGTCGACGGTATGCAACAGCTCGCGCTCGGCCTCGATGCGGCGGTCGGTCTCGCGGTCCTGCGCGCCGATTGCGACGCGGTTCTTCATGACGCCCAGCGTATGGAACATCTGAATGATGGGGGCCTCGGGCCACTCGGGCTGCAGGGCGCGGGCTGCGACTCCTGAGAGCCAATAGTGGGAGTGGAACAGGTCGTAGGCGAGCCCTTCGCGCCGGGCAAAGGCGCGGGCATTGGCGATAAATTCATCCATGTAACTGATCAAGCCGTGCTTGTTGGCCGGGGCGCGCGGTCCGGCCGGAATATGGATGACGCGCGCGTTGGGAAAACGCTCGTCGACCGGCTCGACCTCCGGGAGGTAGGCGGCCTGGGCGCGAGTATAGATATCGATGGAGAGGCCGCGTGAGGCGAGGTGGCGTGAGAGCTCCCGTACATAGACATTCATCCCGCCGGTCTCTTTGCCGCCGAGCATGGCGATAGGTGAAGTGTGATACGACAGCATCGCTACGCGATAAGGATGGGTCATGATTGTTTACCTGTATATTGAAGATACTCTCTACTATTAATACGTCAGCCCGCATTTATGCGGAGGAAAGGTTAGCACGGGCAGGGCCTGTTGTCAAACCAATTGGCGAATCGTCGCGCTGCCGGTAGTCGGATCGGCGGATCGGCGGGTCAATCGTCAATAGCTGGGGAACTGCCACAGCGCGAACTCTCATTTCGTTGACAATAGGGCGATCCTCCTCTATACTATGATTCTCTGATCTCCTGGATTTTAATTGAATAGGCTTGTGGGTTGCCTTCTTACAATTGCCTGCATCTAAATTTCACTCGGGTAAGATGTGATGGACCTGCATACTCCGCTCGCGCGCTATTTTGGCTTTGGGTCGTTTCGGCCGGGTCAGCAAGAGGCGCTCGGTCATATTCTGGCGGGGCATGACCTGCTGGCGGTCATGCCGACCGGTTCGGGCAAGTCGCTCATTTATCAACTTGCCGCGTTGCTGCTTCCCGGTACGACCCTCGTGATTTCTCCACTCGTGGCCCTCATGAAAGACCAGGTCGATAGCCTGGTGCGCCGTCACATCCCTGCGACCTTTATCAATTCCAGCCTGAACATGGCGGAGGTTAACCGGCGGATGGCGGGACTGGAAGAGGGGCGTTTCAGAATTCTCCTGGTCGCTCCCGAACGGTTGCGGAGTGGGAGCTTCCGCCAGGCGCTCGCACGGGTGTCTCTCAAACTCCTGGTAGTGGACGAGGCGCACTGCCTCTCACAATGGGGCCACGACTTTAGGCCGGATTATTTGCATGTTGCGGATGTTCGGCGCGACTTTCAGTCGCATCCTCCAATTACTCTCGCGCTGACTGCCACCGCCACGTTGCGTGTACAGGACGATATTATTCACCTCCTTGGACTGCCCCGCGCTGAGCGCCTCGTCACCGGGTTTAACCGCGAGAATCTCAAGTTGGAAGTATTGAGCGCGCCGGATGTCAAGGCAAAATTAAGGTTCGTGCGAGAGATACTGGCAAGCCGCGAAGGCGCCACCATTATCTATGCCGGCACGCGCCACGACGTCGAAGAGGTGGCCGAGTTTGTGACTCAAGTAGTTGGACTGAATGCGGTATTTTATCATGCCGGTCTGGACGCAGACACCCGGACCGCAATCCAGGACCAGTTCCTTGCGGGCGATGTGCCGGTGATCGTGGCGACGAATGCGTTTGGAATGGGCATTGACCGGCCGGATGTGCGGCTGGTGTTGCACTATACCATGCCCGGGACGCTCGAAGCCTACTATCAAGAGGCCGGGCGCGCAGGGCGAGATGGGCTCCCTGCCCGCGCAGTCCTCTTACATTCGGCCCGCGATGCAGGGCTGCACGAGTTCTTTATCAATAACAACTCTCCGACGGAACGTGATCTGTCCATCCTGCACGGATTCTTGCAGCGCACCCCGGACACGAGTTTCGAAGCGATAGAAAGCAGCACCGGGATTTCCGAGGTCAAGACGCGCGTCGCGGTGCAAGAGCTGGAGACGGTCGGGGTGATTCGGCGGCTACCTTCCGATGCCCTGGGCGCGCTGTGCGTGGAGGTGCGAACGCTGCCGGGGGCGCAGCTTGCGACGGTGGCGCGACACATTGCCACGCGGCAAGAGTACAGGCGCAATCTGCTCGGCCGCATGGTATCTTACGCCGAGACAAATGAATGCCGACGACGAGTCATCCTGAACTATTTTGGCGACAGGGGGACGGCCGACGCGGCGATCTGTTGTGATAATTGTCAGGTTCGCTCGGAAGCGCAATCTCAGCCGGTGCGAACTGTGGGGACCCCTTTGGAACAGGCGGCGCTCGACGTGCTCGATGCCGTGGCGCAGATCAAGTGGGGACTGGGCAAAAGTCGGGTCGCGCTGATTCTCAAAGGCTCTTCGTCCCGGGATGTGCAGGGTCTTGTCAAGCTTGCGACATTCGGCAAGCTCGCCGGTTTGTCCCTGTTCGAAATTGAGGCGTTGATCGTCCAGCTCATCGAGGCGGGGTACCTCAAGCAGGTGGGCGCTGATCGGCCGGTCCTCCGGCTAACATCACGCGGTGACCTGGCGCGTCAGGCGCGTGCGGCTATTGATGTGACACTCCGTCCGGTGGAGCGCGACGCCGCAGAGCGCAAAAAGGCGGAACGGGCGGCCAGTGGAACGATAACGCTGACCGGTCAGTTGCTCAAGCAGGGGCTCTCACCGGCGCAGATTGCCGAAAAGCGCGCCTTGACCCTGGGAACGGTTTATTCGCACCTGGCGCAACTGATTGCCCAGGGAGATGCGGATGTAAACGCGGTTGTGCCAAACGAGATCCAGACGCAAATTCGCACAGCCATCGCGCGCGCCGGTTCCGCCGGTCGTCTGGCCCCGATCAAAGAGCTATTGCCGTCCGAGATAGACTATAGTGTCATTCGCTGCGTGGTCGAAGCGTGGAAACGCGAGGCGACCCCCTCCACTGGAATTGATAAGATCGAAGCAGTATGCGTGCCGGAATTTAGCGGCAAGGATCTCCCGTT
>JBAVQS010000047.1:0-2261 GCA_049694275.1 Anaerolineae bacterium
CAAAGAGCGCCAACCGTATCGCGCACAAGATGCGGATACCTATGATCAGCAGACGAAAGCACGCGAACTGCGCAAGTTGCAGAAAAAGGCGGCCAAACTCGGCATGCAGCTAGTGGCCGTGCCCGCCCAAGCCCCTGTTGGTTCGCAAGTTTCTGAGCAGGAGCGTTGTTTGCGACGTGGCAATCTCGCTCGCGGTCATTTGCGCCATGGTGAGGCTTCGTGCGTCGCAATGGCGCTTGAGAGATTTTAAGGTTGATCGCCCCGCGCGGCGTTGAGCTCGAACAGCTCACTCATCAAGTCGAGGTACATCTGCCCGTCGCCCCCCTGCATCCGTTCCTTGAGATTCGTCCGGGGCGCGGCCAGCAGTTTCTTGACAATGCCGGCCGACAGGGCGGCGATCGCGTCGCGGTCCCGCTCGCTCAGGTTGAGATGATTCAGCCGCTTGTAGGTTCGCTCAAGCTCGGCCTGGCGGATCGCTTCGGCCCGCGCGTTCAGTTGCGAAAGGACCGGCGCGGCGCGGCGGCTCATGAACCATTCCCAGAACTGCCCCACCTCGGCGGCAATGATCGGCCGGACATCCGCGACCGCCTGCGCCCGCGCAGCACGGTTGTTCGCCACGAGGTCCTGCAGGTCGTCGATGTTGCGCAGCGAGACATTCGGCGTCTGCGCCGCCGCCGGGTCAATATCCCGCGGCACGGCAATGTCCACGAGGCAGAGTGGCCGGTCGGGCCGCGCCCGCATCGCCTCGGCGACCTGTCTGGCGCTCAGGATCATGTGCGGGGCCTTGGTCGCGCTGATGACGAGGTCGGCCTGTGGCAGCGCCTGCGCCAGTTCCGAGAATGGAATCACCTCGCTGTTGCACAGCTCGGTCGCCAGATCCTGGGCATGGCTCAGGGTGCGGCTCGCCACCATCACGGCGCACGCGCCATCCTCGGCCAGGTTCGTCGCCGCGCGGCGGCCCATCTCCCCTGCGCCAATGACCAGCGCCACGCGTCCCTTGAGATCGCCCAACTGTTGCCGCGCCATCGCCACCGCGCCATAGGCGACCGACGTGGCGCCGGCGCCGATGGCGGTCTCGGCGCGGGCCCGCTTGCCGCACAGGACGGCATGTTGGAACAGTTGATGGAGGATGGGACCGACCGTCTTGCGCTCGGCGGCGCGGGCATACGCCTCGCGCACCTGGCCCAGGATCTCGAAATCGCCGATGAGCATCGAATCGATCCCGCTTGCGACGGCAAAGAGGTGCTCAACCGCCGTCCGGTCGCTATCGGCATAGAGATAATCGCCGGGAGCGTCGGGGGCTGTGTCATACGCACCCAGCGCGCGGCGCAGGAGCACCCGGCCCCGCTCGGGCTCGGTGGTCACGGCATAGATTTCCGTGCGATTGCAGGTAGAGAGAACGAGGAGTTCGTCAAAAACGGAGGGGCTCAACTCGAGAAAGAGGCTATCGCGCGCTTGCTCGCGCATGCACCGGTCCGACGCCACACGCTCGCGGATATGAATCGGCGCCGTCGTGTGATTCAATCCCACCATAAGGATGATTGGCTTCATTCGCAACTCCGAATGAAAAAGGTTAGCCGCAGACATTACGGCTTGCATCTGGACCGAACCCCGGCAACCATCACCTGCTACCTCTTGTAGCCCCTCATGAGCGAACAAACCCGGATTTCGGGATGCGTTGGGGCAAGATTAGTATTTTCAGGTCAAAAACTGGTCAAAAAGAGTTATCGAATTCAGTTACGATTTATAGGTTTAGTCATGGTATAGCAGATTTTAGTAGATTTCAGAGGGTTCAAAACGACCCGCTCAGCATACACTCGACCCGTTTCACCTGCCCCTTGCAAATGCCCCCCTTTGACCGGTATAGATGCCCTTTCCCCCACCCGTACCCACCGGTACCCCCGCGTACCCATCTGTACCCATCGAGACCCTTCGCTCCGCTCAGGGTGACAAACAAGCTCAACGCGGCGACCCTGAGATTAAAAAGATACCGTTGGCGAACGCAGCCGACCGCCAATGAAAGATTGAACCGCGAAGGACGCCAAGAGCAAGACCGCACCCGGCCATCCGTGTCCATCCGCTTATCCGTGCCGCGCAAGCAATCCGTTTGATGCCCTGCGCTTTCGCCAACAGGCGGCCCCGGGATTAAAAATCCCCGGGCTGAACAAAGCATGGCTCGCTCAAAAAAAGGCCAGCCCAGCCAGCCGCCCTTTTTTCTGTTAGCCCCGCCTTTTTTTGCGGGCGACTTGCAGTCGCTCATC
>JBAVQS010000048.1:0-3203 GCA_049694275.1 Anaerolineae bacterium
TAGATCGACTGAACTTGGCTCATGCTCTGCCTCTCATAATAACATTCGCCAGCGCGTCAAGTCTATGTTAGAATCCTCGGCAGGTCAAACATACAAACGACGCCCGATCGCCGGCGTGGCGCCTGCGACCTGCGGCCTGCAGCCTGTGACCTGTATCATGAACCGCCGTTTCTCTTCCTTTAGCCAGCATCTGCTCGCCTGGTATCGCGCCCACAAGCGCAACCTCCCCTGGCGGCGCACCGTCGATCCCTATCGCATCTGGATCTCGGAAACGCTTCTCCAGCAGACCCAGGTTGCAACGGTCATTCCGTATTACGAACGTTTCATCGCGCGCTTTCCGACCGTGGAGGACCTGGCCGCCGCGCCGCTGGACGATGTACTCAAGACCTGGGAAGGAGCGGGCTATTATGCACGCGCCCGCAACCTGCACCGCGCGGCGCAGCAGATCGTGAACGAGCACGGCGGGTGCATTCCGGACACGGTGGACGAGTTGCTCAAACTCCCCGGTGTCGGTCGCTATACCGCGGGCGCCGTTGCGAGCATTGCCTTTGGCCGCGACGCGCCGGTCCTCGACGGTAATGTGATGCGCGTCCTCTGTCGCTATGAAGGCATTCGCGAGGATATCCAGAGCGGTGCGACCCGCGAGCGGCTGTGGACCCTCGCGGCAAAGGTCCTCCCGCCCGGACAGGCCGGCGACTGGAACCAGGCGCTCATGGAGCACGGCGCGACCCTCTGCACGCCGCGCAATCCGCAGTGCAATATCTGCCCGGTGCGCCGCGGCTGTGTGGCTCGCCGCGAGGGGCTTACCGCGCAGATTCCGTTCAAGCGTCCGAAGAAAGCGAACCCGCACTATATCATCGGGGTCGGCGTCATCTGGCGGCGGGGCCGCATCCTGATTCAGCGGCGCAAGGAAGAGGGACTGCTCGGCGGGCTGTGGGAGTTTCCGGGCGGCAAGCTGGAACCAGACGAAGCGTTGAGCGCGTGCGTGCGCCGCGAGGCGCAAGAAGAGTTAGGAATCGAGGTCCACGTCGGGGAGGAGCTCGCGGTCGTCGATCACAGCTATACCCATTTCTCTATCACGATGCATGCCTTTACCTGCCGGCATGTCCGGGGCCGCCCGCGCCCGCACAGCGCAACCGCGCTCAAATGGGTCCGCCCGGACGAACTGGCGCAGTACGCCTTTCCCGCCGCCAATCGCAAGATTATCGCCCGGCTGGCGCAAGAACGCGCTCCCCGCTAACTTGCATCGCAAATCGCCGGGAGTATAATTTGCGCGATCATGCAAACTCCACTCACGCCGGCTCCCGCCCGTTTCGCTTTCCTCAACGGGATCACGCGCAATGTCTGGGTGCTCGGCGCGGTCAGTCTCTTGACCGACATCAGCAGTGAGATGATCGTCCCGGTGCGCATCCTCTTTCTCGTCGGCGTGCTCAATACGCCGCTCCCGATTGCCGGGCTCATCGAGGGGGTGGCCGAAAGTTTTTCCAGCCTGGTCAAGATTTTTTCGGGCCGGCTGGCCGACCGGGTGAGCGAGCGCAAGCCGTTGATCCTGGCCGGGTACACCCTCTCGAACGGAATCAAGCCGTTCCTGTCGCTGGTCACCGCGTGGCCGCCCGCGCTCGCCCTGATTATTACCGACCGCATCGGCAAGGGAATTCGCACCAGCCCGCGCGATGCGGTCATCGCCGACTCGACCGACCGCGCCTATCGCGGCAAAGCGTTCGGCCTCCACCGCGCCATGGATACGCTGGGCGCAGCCATCGGGCCCCTCTGTACCTTTGCCATCCTCGCGCTCTCGAACGACGATCTGCGCCCGGTCTTTGCCTGGACGGCCGTTCCCGGCGTCCTCAGCATCGTGGTCCTGATTCTCTTTTTGCGCGAAAAGCGCCGCGCGCCGGCGCCGGCCGCGACAACCGCCGCGCCGTCCGTCCTACCGCGAGTGACCGGCGCGCTCGGCGCGCCGTTCTGGCTGTTTACCGCGATCGCCACGCTCTTTGCGCTCGGCAACTCTTCCGATGCCTTTATCTTTTTGCGGACGGAGGGGCTGGAACATTCACTCGAAGCGGTGCCGCTCGTCTATTTCGGTTACAACATCGTCTATGCGCTGCTGGCGACGCCGCTGGGCGCGCTGAGCGACCGGTGGGGCCGCCTGCCCGTGCTCGCCGCCGGATTTGGCGCCTTTGGCGCGGTCTATGCCGGATGGGCCTTCGCCAACCAGTCGTGGCAAGCCCCCGCCCTCTTTCTACTCTATGGCATCTACGCCGCCGCGACGGAAGGGGTCGGCAAGGCGCTCGTAACGGACCTCACGCCGAAAGCGCGGCGCGGCGCGGCGATGGGATGGTTCAACGGGCTGACGGGGTTTGCCGCGCTCCCCTCCAACATCCTCGGCGGCTGGCTCTGGCAAACATTCGGCCCCACCGCGACCTTTGCGATGGGCGCATTCCTCGGCCTGCTCTGCGCCGCCCTCCTCATCATTTTCCGAGCGCGCCTCAAGCCCGCACCGGCCATATTAACGGCTGGATGATCCACTGCCGACAACTCATATGAAACGTCGAGTCCTCTTTTTATGCACCGGTAATTCTGCGCGAAGCCAGATGGCGGAGGCCCTTGTCAACCACCAGTTGGGCGAGAGCTGGGAAGCGGTTTCGGCAGGGACGCACCCGACCGGATACGTGCATCCCCTCGCGGTGGCCGCGCTGCAAGAGTTGGGGATTGACGCCTCGCATGCGCGCTCGAAATCGACGGACGAGTTCCGCAACGCGGACCTCGACCTCGTGGTAACGGTCTGTGACGATGCGGCGGAAGAGTGCCCCATCTGGCTCGGCCAGGGCCAGCGCGTGCATATCGGATTCCCCGACCCGGCCGAAGGGTCGCTGGACGCATTCCGCGACGTGTGCGAAGGAATCCAGGAACGGGTCATCCCTTACCTGGAGGCCATGAACGATTACCTAGACAAGTAAAGGCAATCCCTGGGCGAGCATCCAATCCCCATAGGGGACCTACTCGGCGGGGACTCCCTACGGTCGCGAGGCATCGCCCCTACCGCGAAACTTGCAGCCCCTTGATCAGCATCTGCACGAGCCGGCGAAAACTCTCGTCGCAGTCGAGCGGGAGGCCAAACCCGCCGGCCACCTCCAGCGTCGCAAACCCGTGCACCACGCTCCGCAGCGCGCGCACGGCGTGCAGCGCATCCTCCCCCGCCA
>JBAVQS010000049.1:0-15664 GCA_049694275.1 Anaerolineae bacterium
CCCGCTTCGGCGGCCGGGAGCGCCGCGGCGAGCAGCGCCGAGCCGATCCCGAGGAACAGCCCTTTGACCAGGCTCGAAGGGTCGATCTGGACGCCGTTCACGTTCAGATTGAAATAGAGGTCGTTAATGGTCTGGGTGACGAGCGCAACCGTGACCCGGCCGAGCAGGATGCCGAGCCCGAGTCCCAGGAGCGAGCCCAGCGCGCCGGCCACGCCCGCTTCCAGCATGACAAGCCCAAAGATCTCGCGTCCGGTCACGCCGATACAGCGAAGAATGCCGAGGACGCGCCGGCGCTGGACGACCGAGAACATGACCGTGTTGTAAATCAGGAACATGCCGACGGCGAGCGAGAGGAGGCTGATCGCAGTCAGGTTGAGCTGAAAGGCGGCGGTCAGTTGGGTGATGGTATCAGCCTGCTCGGAGGCCGGGGCGACCCGGAGGCCGGGGGGCAGGGTTTGGGCGATGGCCTCGGCCTGCGCCGGCGTGGCAATCAGGTCGATGTGCGACAGCCGGCCATTCATCCCGAACAGTTCCTGGGCGGTTGAGATGTCGGTCAGCATCAGCCCTTCGAGCGCGCGGGCCGAGACGTCGTTCGGCGGTTGGAGCAGCCCGGCGATGGTGACAGTCTTGTTTGCGCCGGCGATCTCCAATGTAATGGGGGCGCCCGGTTTCAGATTCAAACGCCCAGCGGTATCGGCGCTGATGAACACGGCGCCCGGTCGGGTAAAGAAAGCGGCGAGGGATTCGAGTGGAAGCTGCTGGCTGTTCGTCAGGTAAGAACGAAAGGGCGCTTCGGAAAAGAGGTCCACCCCCAGCACGTGCATCGTCTCGCCGAGCTGCTGTGACCCGGCATAGCCATCCACCACCGGCGCGCTGAGGCGGAATCCCTGCTCGATCCGCAACTGGCGGAACACTGCGTCGTCGATGCCGCTCGGCCCGCCGAGAATCTGATGCGTGGCCTTGCCGACGACGACCTCGGTCGAGAGGTCAAAGGCGCGCGTCGCCGAGGTATTTGCCAGGTCGACCGCGACCACAACCGCGACGCCGATGGCAACCGAAAGGATCATCAACAGCGTCAGCCAGGGACGGCGCAGTTGATCGCGCAGCGCGGTCTTGACAAGCGTCCATCTCATTGCGCGCCTGCTTGCCGCTTTTCCTCTACCGTCGCCCCTCTCCCGTTTGCGGGGGAGGGGTTGGGGGTGGGGGTGAGATTGGCGTCGCCGGTGGGGTTGGGGGTGGGGGTGAGATTGGCGTCGCCGGTGGGGCTAGGGATAGAGGCAAGGAGGGTGTCCGCGGCAATCCGGCCATGGTCGAGCTTGAGCACCCGGTCGGCCATTGCGGCGACATCCGCCGAGTGCGTGACCATCATCATGGTCTTGCCTTGCTCCCGCGCCAGCCGGGTGAGCAGGTCGAGCACCTGCGCGCCGGTATCGGCGTCGAGGTTCCCGGTCGGCTCGTCGGCAAGGACCACGTCGGGGTCGGCGCAGAGGGCGCGGGCGATGGCGACGCGCTGCTGTTCCCCGCCCGAGAGCTTGTCGGGAAAGACGTTCCGTCGTTCGATCAGGCCTACCGCTTCGAGCAGCTTGTCCGCCTGGGCATTCGCGCGGCTGTCGCTCCACCCGCTCAGCTCGGCGGTCAGCGCGACATTTTCTCTCACGGTCAGTGTGGGAATCAGGTTAAAGAACTGGAACACAAACCCAATGTGATTGCGCCGGAACAGCGTCCGGTCCCGGTCGCTCAAGCTGCTGATGCGCGTCTCACCCATCCAGATATCTCCGCCGGTCGGCGTATCAAGCCCGGCGAGCAGGTTGAGCAGGGTGCTCTTGCCGCTGCCGCTCCGGCCGACGATGGCGACAAACTCGCGGTCGGCAATGACGGCCGCGACATCGGTCAGCACGGCGCGCTCGCGGTCCCCCTCCCGAAACTTTTTACTGACATGCTCTATTCGAATCAAAAGATGGCTCCTGTCCAATCGTGAATGCGAACACAATCGCCATCTATTATACGGATTTGCCGGTATTCGGCTTTTATCGGTCGCGCTGTGGGGGAGGAGGAGGACGATTCATGATTTTATGATGCCCGGCTGTCTCTATAGACCTTTTTGCTGTTATAATAGATGTATGCAGACAGATGCAGTGACAAGAGTCAGCCCGAAACGCGTACATAAGCGTCTCAGGTTGGCACAACCGGAGATTGCTGAGTTTTGCCGCCGCAATCATATCCGCAAGCTCGCACTATTTGGTTCTGTGCTGCGCTCTGATTTTCGCCTGAAGAGCGATGTGGATGTCCTCGTAGAATTCGAGCAGGGCTATCGTGTGGGGTTTATCCGCCTCGCCGGGATGGAGCAGGAACTGTCACGACTCGTTGGGCGCAAAGTAGACTTGCGCACGCCCCCGGAACTCTCTCGGCACTTTCGTCAGCAAGTCCTCGACTCAGCCTTGGTCGAATATGAAGCAAACTGATTCCATCCGCCTGCGCCACATGTTGGATGCCGCCCACGAAGCTTGCGAATTTGTTCAGGGCAAATCATTAGACGACTTGCAAGATAATCGGGTGCTGACCCTGGCATTAGTCAAATCAATCGAAATCATTGGCGAGGCTGCATCGAGGGTGAGCGTCGAAGGGCGTGGCGAGATTCCATGGCTCCCCTGGGCTGAAATCATTGGGATGCGCAATCGCTTGATTCACGCATATTTTGACATTGACCTTGAACGCTTGTGGGATACGGTTGGTGACGACCTGCCACCGCTCATTACAATGCTGGAAGCAGTCCTCGGCTGATTAAGGCAGCATCGACCCCGCACGGCTTGCTTTTCTCGGCGGCTTGAGTTTTCTGCTCCATTCCTTGACCAACTCGCCGGAATGCCGCGCGAGCAGGACCGACTGCACGACGAGGGTGTTCGTCACCAGGAAAAAGGCAATCTCTTCGAGCGGCACATTTCCGATGGCGATGCCGAGTGAATGCTGGGGGCTGATGGTCCAGACGAGGCCCAGCGCGGTCGAGTCGGCGACCGCGAGATAGAGCGTCGGGAGCAGGATAGCCAGCAGCCACACGCGACGCTCGCGTTGCAGATAGGGCCAGCCGACGAGCCACTGCAGAATGATGGGCGGGAGCGCCCATCCCAATTCCAATGCCAGATAAGTAAACCGTTCAGGCACGTTCCGGTCTCCTCCGCAATAACCACAAGGTAATCAGCCCCGTCAGGATCACCTGGAGAATGAAAAAGAGATACTCTTCAAGTGGGACATATCCCAGGATAATATTCCAGACCCGCGAAGGGGCATAGTACCAGACGCCGCTCGCCACGAGATAGTTATCCCAGGGCGTCGTATAGAACAGGGCGACCCCAATCGTGACCGCGACTGCGGTGAGCCACCACCGCGTGCGAAGGCGCCGGCGCAGTCCAATCCCCAGGGCTGCAATCGGTATCACCAGAAAAATCAGCAGGAATAACGGATAAGTCATCTCAATTGCCTCCTCGCATTCGTTGGGGCAGCAATGCCGCGATTCGTCCCATCACCTCGGCGCGGGTGCTGGCATCATCGGCGCTTGTCAGGCCAAAGGGCTCGCCGAGGCGCGCATACAATCGGTCTCCCTCCTCCCAAATCCCCGCGGGCACAAGCGGCGCCCCCCGGCGGGAGAGGAGTTGCAAAAAGGCGCCCGTGCCGGGCACCGCCGCTTGCAGCCCGCGGTCGCCGCGAATCGCCCCTTCTGGCGCAATGGCAATCGGCCGTCTCTGGCGGACGAGTGACAACGCCTGTTTGAGTGATGCGGCCCGGCGCGCCGTGTCTTGCGCGGCGGCGGATAGGGGGAGCATGCCCCAGATGTGCGCCACCCGTTTGAGGAAAAAGCGGCTGAAAGGAAGCTCAACCTCATGCCTGGCGAGCTGGATGAGCGCACGGTCGATGACCAGCATGTGCAGTGGGACGGCGCGATCCCCTTGCCGCTGCGCAACGGCGGTAATGAGCATTGCCCCTGCAAACCCGATCCACAGTCCCGGCCGTTCATAATGGTTATAGATGATTGCACACCCTCCGCTCGCAGGAATGTGTTCGACTCCCTCGATGCAAGGGGGTGGGGTGAGCGAAGCGAGCAGGTCGCGCGAATCCTGCAACAGCGAACGCGGCCGGTTCCGCGCGATGTCGACGGTGAGCGCCGCGACGAGAGGCAAGGGGAGGGAATAGGATTTCATGCCCGGATCGTTCTCCCCTTCCACTCGACCCCATGACCCCGGCCTTGTCGGAGCAAGGCAGAGAAGGCGATGGCGGTCATAATGATTGTCGCAATGGGATAGAGCAAGGCATAGCCGATGGACACCCGGTAACGCCGGTCCCAGTAGGCGACCTGAAGCGCGCCGGCGAGAAAAGCGATTAGCGCAAGAGTCAAGGCGAGCAAATTGGCGGACAGAATGCACGCCGCGAGCAAGGGGGGCAACAGGCACGTCAGCATCTGTGTGGTGACGGTCCACAGGCCGCCGCGCGGATTGTACGAGAGCGCGGTGAGCGCGGTCTTGCTAAACCCGCGCCAGAAATCGCCCGGCGAGCGATACATGCGAACGCGTCCCCACGCCTCGCCATGAACCAACCCGACGCGGTAGCCCTTTTGCTTGAGCGCGCGTCCGAGCGCCAGGTCCTCCATCACTGCGCCCCGCACCAGAGCAAACCCGCCCGTTTCCATATAGAGGCTGCGCTTGAAAAGGATGAACTGGCCGTTGAGGATGCTCTCCGCATGCGCCGCATCGAAATGGCGCCGAGCCGGCGCGCCGATCCAGTACTGGGCATAAGCAAACGGGATCATGAGCCGTTGGAGCGGCGAGTCACATTCTTGATTCAAGAGCGCCGAGAGGACCGGCGTTCCTTGCCGTTCGGCGGCGGCCAGGGCGCTCGCCACCGCATCCGGGGCAAGCCGAACGTCCGCATCCACGAACAAGAGCCATTCACCGCGCGCACTTTGCGCGCCGATGTGGCACGCGTGCGCCTTGCCCGCCCAGCCGGAGGGGAGGTTCAAGAGGCTGAGAACTCGCGCACCCATTGCGGCCGCGAGGTCGGCGGTCGCGTCGCTCGAATCGTCGTCCACGACGATGATCTCGGCCGGCATGCAGGTTTGAGTCTGGAGGGTCGGCAGCAAATGCTTCAGGTTGTCCTCTTCATTGCGCGCGGGGATGATGACCGAGATGCTTGCCTTGATCGGCGGCGCGACGGGCGCGATGGGAATCAGCCGGTCATTATGCCATGTGCGCCAGGTAATATATCCTGAGCCAATCGCGCAGAGGGCGGCCAGTGTGATGAGAATCATTGTTGTGCTTACCATTCTCCCTCGACGGTGTGCCAACCGCTGGCCCCGTTCGGGTATGGCTCACTCCGGTCGGCGAGCTGGAGTTGGTTGGCGCCATCCCATGCGCGGACTGCGATTTTGCGCGTGGTCGCGACTTGGGGCGCGATACACCATTGAACCCAGGCCAGGGACGAGAGAGGTGGCGTGTGCAGTTGCGCAGTCAGCCACTCTCCGTCGTCCAACCGGACCTCGACGCTGCGAATGCCCCGCACGCCGGCAAAGGCAACCCCGGCGATGGTGAGTTGATTGCCCGTTCGCTGGATCGTGTCGATGCGCGAGGTGGTCTTGACGATTGCCTCTTCCGACCAGCCGAGCTCTTGCCAGCGGCCGCGATACGGCCGGTCCAGCACCTCGATCCGTTCGACCCACTTGACGTTCTTGAAGCCATAAAGGCCGGGGACGACGAGCCGCGCCGGCGCGCCGTGAATCGGCGTGAGGAGCACGCCATTCATTGCATAGGCGATCAATGTCTCGGGATGCTGCGCCAGGTCAAAGGGAATTGAGTCGGCAAAGGCATCCCGCGCATAACACACCACACTTTGCGCGCCGGGTTCGACTCCGGCCCGCGCCAGCAGGTTGGCAAGCCGCACGCCGGACCAACAGGTATTTGATAACAATCGTCCCCCGACAGGATTGCTGACACATTCGAGCGTAGTGAACTGGTCCACGCGCGGCATAGCCAGCAGGTCGTCCAGGCGCAAGGTCAGCGGTTGCGTGACGCGTCCGGAGAGGGTCAGCTTCCAGTCCTCAATCTGCACGCGCGGATCCTCTGCCGTCTTGCTCATGACATAAAATCGGTCGTTCGGTGTGACCTCGGGGGATAGCCCCGGGATATTGGCGAATTGGGGCGAGCGCGGCGCGGAAGGCTGAAAGGCGAACAGCACCCGCACGGTCGTTTCTTGCAGTGCTCGCCACACCATCGGCGCACCGCCGGTTGCCGCGACGACTGCAATGCCGAGAATGCTCCTGCCCAGGTCGCGCAGGAACGTCCGGCGGGTCATCCCGGCTCGGGATTGCGCGGCGCTGGTCGGTCGCGCGTTTGCTCGGACGAGAGCCGGCCATTCATCCCATAGCCAGAGCAGGGCGCTGTAGACCAGGACCGTTGCCAATGCCGTCCATTCCGGGCGCGACATGATGATGCACAACACGGCGCCCATCACGACTGTCAGAAGCACGCTCGCCCGGGCGCGCCGCAGCCAACCCCGGGTTTCTAATTTCAGCAGGTCACGAAATCGCATGTCATCTCGACGGTAGGAGAAATCTCGTCCTGCGCTAGCGAGATTTTCCCAAGATGGCACAGCCATCCGGGATGTGCCACTCGGCAAAAAATGCCTCGAAATGACATTTCGTAAAATACTGAAGTTCCAATCTCTCGCCGCGCGGAAAAATAGCGCGCCCAACCCACCGAGGAGCGAGAGGAGGGCCACTCCGCCTGATACGGCCCAGGGTTTGGCGAGGATGCCCAGGGCGTTCATGAGCGGCACCGCCCATTCGGCCGGGGTCAGCTCAATGATGCGCTCGGCGACCAGCGCAGGGGCATAGTCCCACCCGAGCGTCCACCAGCCGACCAGCCCAATCGCCAGCGCGGCGCACATCGCCAGGACGCCGCGCGTCAAGAGCGCTGAGTTTGTCACAGAGTCCGCCTGGCGCGAATCATGAGATGATACCCGAGACGGGGGAGGGGAATCAGGTCTTCCAGGATATAGAGCGTGAAATAGATATATTCGAACAGATTAAACAGGCGCATCCATTGGAACAGGCCGCGCGGAAATATGAGCAGGGGGAGGTGGACCACCTCGGCCACGCCGATTCCGGTCTGCCACTGTCGTTCCAACCGTAGCCGGTCGCCTGCCAATGCCAACAGGCCGGAGGTAGAGTAATGCCGGTGCCAGCCCTCGCCGATTTCCGGCGGGGCGGGCAGTCGCGGAAAACGGCGGCGCAGGGTTTGATACACATTCAGGCTGTCGATGCGCGCCAGCAGGCCTTGATGCGGCGTGCTGACAATGACCGGCGCGTCCAGCGGGGTCACCCGCACAATCTCCGCCATGGCACCGGCATCATCCGGCACATGCTCAATGACGTCGAGGCAGACGACGGCGCCGAATGCGCCGCCGGCAAACGGGAGCGCCTGGGCGGAGGCGACCAGGAACGGAATGGCGGGATGCGCCTGATGGGCGTGGGCCACATACGCGTATGACGCATCCATGCCGATCACATGGTGCTGTGCGGCGAGCTTGGCCGTTCCATAACCAAAGGCGCACCCCAGGTCCAGCACCGGCCCATCCAGCTTGTCCGGCAGTGCATCCCGCGCCCTTTCCCATCGAGCCACGATTTTTTCCTATTCCGCCGGCGCCGAAACCGCGTGCAGTCCACCCGCGCCACCCCGCGCAGGCAGCGGCGGATCGGGTCGAACGATCAGGCGGCGATAGGCGAACGAGGTGGCCCAGGCGACGAGGAGCGCGCTGACCAGGCCCGGCGCCCATGCGCCCACCATTTGGAGCAACAAGCCACCGGCCGAAGGCGAAACGACGCGCGTGAAACTTTCGAGCGAGGCGGACAGCCCCAGCGCGCCGCCGATCTCTTCCGGATAGACCGACTTGCTCAATGCGCTGTTAATCACCGTGTTGAGGGTGCCGCCCGCAAAGGAGAGCGGCGCCATAATGACAAGCAGGATCCACAGGTTGGGAGCGAGCGCCCAGCCGACGAGGGAGAGGGTCATGATGACCAACGAGACGACGATCAGCAACTTGTCGTCAAACCGTTTGGCAAGCCAGCCGATGGCGAAACCCTGAACGATGACCGAGAGGACGCCGACATAGGTCAGAATGTACGCGGTCTCTTGAACATTCAGTCCCAGTTTGTACTGGGCGTAGAGCGCAAAGATAGATTGGAACATCGAAAAGGCCAGGGCAAAGAAAAAGCGAATGTGCAGCAGGGGGCCGACGCGCGGGCGATTGAGCGCTCTGGCGAGCGCGCTCAGGCTAAAGGCCGGGCGGGCGCGTCCGGCCATCGCCGCGCGCTTGTCCGGCGTGAGCGATTCGGGCAGCCAAAAAAAGATCGCAATCAGGTTCAGGAAGGAGAGGGAGGCCGCGGCCAGCGCCGGAACGGCATAGCCCCACTGGCTCAGGATGCCGCCAACGGCTGGACCGATGATAAAGCCGAGACCGAACGCCGCGCCGATCAAGCCGAACGCTTTCGACCGGTTCTTTTCGTCCGTCACGTCGCTGATGTACGCCTGGGCGACCGATAGGTTCCCTCCGGTGATTCCATCCAGCATCCGGCTGATAAAGAGGACGCTCAGAATCAGGAGGTTGGCCGCGCCGGTCATTCCCAGTACGCTGCCGAGAGCGCCGCCGATTGGCTGGGCAAATGCCAGGAGTAGGAATCCGATAAAGGTTCCGCAGACGCTCAAAAGCAGGATGGGCCGGCGCCCATGCCGGTCCGAGAGGCGACCGAGAACCGGCGCGCCGATCAACTGCATCAGCGCATAGGAGGCGACCAGTAATCCGACGATGGTCGGGTTCGCGCCGTACTGTTCCGCATAGTAGGGGAGCAGCGGCAGAATCAGGCTAAAGCCCAGTAGGTCGACAAATACAATTACAAAGATGGTGGCGAGGCTATTGCGTGTCATGATTAATGATTCCTTTCAAAGGTTTATTCTTATGCCATCCGCTGGACCTGGACCCAGAGGCCCGGCAGCCGCGACAGTTTTTCCGGAGCCGATAGACTGGCCCGCTGTGTGAATACGTCATAGCCATTCTGCACGATGCGGCCCAGAATCCCGCGATACAAATCCGCGGCGGCGGCGATGGCCAGTCGTCCATCCGGCGAGAGGAACCGGATCCCGGGCCAGGCCTCGTGGTACAGCGCCCGCGTTCGTGCAATCTCGAAATCCATCAACGCGCGGAACCGTTCGTCGATGACGCCGTTTGCCAGGTCCGCCTCGGTATACCCAAAGCGCCGCAAGTCCTCCTGGGGAAGATAGATGCGGCCCTGCCGGAAATCCTCGCCCACATCGCGCAGGATGTTGGTCAACTGGAGGGCGACTCCCAACTTGATGGCATAGGGGAGGGCCGCCTGGTCCTCGAACCCAATAATGTGCATGGCCATGAGCCCGACGGTGGAGGCGACGCCATAGCAATAGCGGGTCAGCTCGTCAAAGGTCTCGTACCGTTTCCGGGTGAGGTCCATACCGATGCCGTCGAGCAACTGCCGCACATAGGCAATCGGGATGCGATGCCGCTCGCGCACGTCGCTCCAGGCTTGGAGGAGCAGGTCGTCCGCCGGCGGGCGAGGCGCGATGACGCGCTGGCGCCAGGCATTCAGGCTGTGCAGGTCGCCGTTTAGCTCGTCGACAATGTCGTCGGTCTGCCGGCAAAAAGCATAGAGGACGCGCGCTGCGCGGCGCTTGTCGCGCGGCAAGAGGCCGGAGGCCAGAAAGAAGGATTTCGAGTTCAGGCGCGTGATTTCTTGCGCCATGGCATAGCCCCGTTCCAATTCGCGCCGCGAATGGATTCCGCTCGTATCGATCCCTTCCAGCGCCAGGCTGACTAGCTCGCGTTCCCAATGTGGAATTTCAAGATTCATCGTCATGGCTTGTTCCCCCGTCCATCCATTCGTTATCGCTATTCCGCTGCAACCCCCGGGGCGCTTGCCGCGCGGGGTGATTCGACATCGCTCCGGTTCCGCCGGGTGACCAGAGCGTCTTTGAGAATCCGCTCGGTCGTCAGCCGGGCGGAGAGGAGCACAATCGGCAGGCCGGTGCCGGGGTGCGTGCTCGCGCCCGCGAAATACAGGTTTTTGTACCGGGCGTGCTGATTGTGCGGGCGCAGGTAGCCGACCTGTGTAAAATTGTGCGAGAGGCCAAAGGCCGCGCCCTTGACGAGATTCAACTGGTCGCGATAGTCCGGTGGGCCAAAGGTCTCTTCAAAGCGGATGTTCTCGCGCAGGTCATGGATGCCGATCTGTGCAAGCCGGGCAAAAATCGTTTCGCGCGCCCGCTCGCGCAGCGCGGCCCAGTCCTGCGGCGCGTGCTCGTTCAGATGTCCCACCGGCACAAGCGCCATGATGCCGTCCTTACCCGCGGGCGCCATGCCCGCGTCGGTCCGGGAGGCGATGCAGAGATAGAAAGAGGGATCGTCCGGCAGCGTCAGGTCCTTGAAGATGCGGTCGAACGACGCCTTGTAATCACCCGCCAAAAAGACATTGTGATGCAAGAGCTGGGGGTACTGTTTGTCCACGCCCCAGTAGAACATCAACGCCGAAGAGGTGAACTTGCTCTGCTTGAGGCGGGCCGCGCTGCCATCATCGGGCAGCAGCTCGGAATAGACATAAGGCAGGTCGGCATTCGCGACCACCAGGTCCGCCGCCAGCTTTTCACCGGTCGCCAGCGTGACCCCGGTGGTCCGGTCCCCGGTCACGTCGATTGATTGGGCCGGAGCGTTAAAGCGAAAGCGGACGCCGAGTTTTTCGTCAATTGCCTGCAGGGTCTCGATGATGCGATACATCCCGCCGCGCGGGAAGTGAATGCCGTCCGCGAGCTCGGTGTACTGCAGGAGCGAATAGGTGGCGGGCGCATCATAGGGCGAGAGTCCCAGATACATGTTCTGGAAGGAAAAGGCGCGGCGGAGGCGGTTGTCCTTGAAATAGGATGAGACGTTGTCGTAATGCTTGACGAGCGCCTTGAGCTTGAAGATGAGCGGTAGGTTGGCGAGCGAGAAATAGTCGAGGTACGAGTCGAAATTCCGACCGACAAATTTCTTGACCGAGAGGTCCATCGCCCCCGCGCCCTCGCCGATATAGCGGAGCGCTTGAGCAAAGCTCCCTGGCTCGATTGCTTCCAACTGCGCCTGGAGCTGCTTCATGTTGCCGGTCAGGTCGAGCCGCGTCCCCTCCTCGAAATGAATCCGATAGGTTGGCTCGATCCGCTCCAACTGCAGGTGGTCCTCCATCCGTTCGCCCAGCGCCGCATAGGTTTCGGCGAAAATCTGCGGCATCAGGAACAGGGTCGGGCCGGTATCGAATTGATAGCCCTCACGGTCGATCTTGCCAGCGCGCCCGCCTGCGCGGGCTGCTTTCTCTACCACCGTCACGCGATAGCCCGCGCGGGCCAGCCGCCCGGCCGTTGCCAGTCCACCGATTCCTGCGCCAATCACTACTGCGGTTTGTCCGTTCATTCCTCTCCCCTTGATTTGTCTTTAAATTAGTTTGCCAGAAAGCGAGTCACCACTCGCATAAACTCGTCGGGTCGTTCTTCGTGCGCGAGATGCCCGGTATCCTTGATGACCACGAGCTGCCCATTCGGGAATAACGGCGCGAACTGGATGGCCTGCGCGGTGGGCACGATCCGGTCGTCGTCGCCGGTGATGATGAGCGTCCGCGTCTGAATGTCCTTGAGCCGGGCCGGCAGGTTCAAGGGCTGGGATGCTTTGGTAAATTCCCAGAGCGCCCGGTCCCAATTCTCTGCGCGAAGCGGAGTGTGATAGCCCGCCAGCGTCTCCGCCGTGATTTTGCTCGGGTCGTGCCAGGCGGTACGGATAATGTCGTCTCCGCTCGTCGCCAACTGGCGCGCGATCAATACCCCTATGCGGTCCACCTGCGGCGTGCTCATCAATCCCTGTATCCACGCCGGCGCGCCGCTGCCCCTGAGCGCCGGATCGACGAGCACCAGCGCCTGGACCCGTTCGGGATGCTCCAGGGCGGTCAGCGTCGCAACCGTTCCGCCCGCCGAGTTGCCGATGAGAATGGCCCGGTCGATGCCGAGCCGATCCATCAAGCCGGTGAGCAGCTTGACCTGCGCCTCGGTGCTGTACGGGCTCTCGCCGGTCCATTCGCCGGGCAAGGGCCGCTGGGTCAATCCGAAGGCGGGGCGGTCATACGCGATCACCGTGCCATATTCCGAGAGCGGTTCCATGACGGCGTGCCAGGAATAGAGGCTCGCGCCAAAGCCGTGCAGCAGGATGATGGCCGGCCGGCCGGCGCCCTTTTGTTTGTAATGGACCTTGATTCCGTTGACCTCGATAAAACGGCTGTCGGGGTCGGCCAACTGTTCCGGCGGCACGGTCCCTTCCAACGGCGGAATCGGAATCAGCAAGGGCACGATCACCGCCGCACCGGCGACGATTCCGAGCGCAAGCAGTGCGCCTTTCAAGAGACGCTTGATCATTGACTGATCTCCTTGAGCAGGGCCACGGTCGCGTCGACGATTTGCTTTTGCTGATCCTCGCGCGAGATAGTCGCCGTCCCGTCGCCGGACTGGGCACCGTACCAGCCGAACTGGCCGTGGTTGCCCCCCATGATCTCGACCCACTGCGTGCTCGCGGGGAGGAGCTTGCGTGACGTATCGATCTTGGCCCCGGTCGAGAGGCCATCCTGCGTTGCATAAATCGAGACCACCTTGAGCGTGCTGGTCGCCAGACTGTCCCCGTCCGCGGGGTACGAGGCCCACAACGCGAGCGCCTGCACGCGATCTGGACGGCTTGCGGCAAAGCTCGCGGCTGCCACTCCGCCCAGAGAGTGTCCCGCGACCGCCCAGCTCCGAATTTGAGGATAGGCGTTCATCACATCCTGTCCCACCCCGATCCCGAAAAAGGCGAGGGCCAGCGGCATGGGCGGAATCACGACGAGATAGCCCTGCGCGGCAATCGCATGGGCCATTGGCGCATAGGCCCGTGGGTCCACATGCCCGCCGGGGTAGAAAATCAGCCCGGTCACCGGCTCGCTCCCGGTCGGTCTAAAAATGTACCAGGGGGAGGTCTGCACCTGCACCTGGCTATCCGACTGGAGCGCCGCGAGCGCTTGCGGCATGGCGGCCTGCGGGGTCAGCCCCCATCCCACAAACCCCATTGCGCCCAGTATGACAGCCAGGGCAACGAGGGCCAGTGCAATTTTCAAGAAGCGTTTCATTTTCTGAAATCCTTTTCGATCCAAATTCACAAAGATTATACAACAAACCTGTATTTTTGTCAATACTTTGTATAATGTTTGTTTCATGTAAAAGGATAGGAGCAGAACTTACTGATTACTGCACGTTTTGGCATGTCGTCCGTTTTTTTTGAAAAATAGACTATTTTTCGCAATTTTTGGATTGATTTTTGAATGCCGTTGCGAAGGGCGCGAAAGCCATTACCTGTGTTAAAATAGGTCAGTTTAGCGAGGAGCGAGGAGCGATGTCTGAAGAAAAAACTTTTGATCTGATTCCCCTCGGCCGGACCGATATTCGGATTCCGCCGCTCGGGATTGGCAGCTGGCAGTGGGGCGACCGGTTCATCTGGGGATATGGCAGCGGGACCTTTAGCGACGCCGATTTGCGGGCGGCCTTTAACGCCAGCATGCAGGGGAGCGTGAACTTTTTTGACACGGCCGAGGTGTATGGCTTTGGCCGTTCGGAAACGCTCCTGGGCGACTTTATGAAGGGCGCCCAGTCGCCGGTTATTGTCGCGACCAAGTATGCGCCGTTGCCCTGGCGTCTCACGAAAGGGAGCCTGCGCCATGCGCTGGAGAGCAGCCTCAAGCGACTCCAACTCAAGCAGGTGGATCTCTACCAGGTCCATTTTCCAATGCCGCCGATACCGATTGAGACCTGGGCGAATGCGCTGGCCGATGTCGTCGAGGCGGGGCTGACCCGGACGGTCGGCGTTTCGAATTATAGCACCGCGCAGATGAGGCGTGTCCATGAGGTGCTTGCCAAGCGGGGCGTCATCCTTGCGTCGAACCAGGTCGAGTACAACCTGCTCAACCGTGGTCCCGAGCGGACCGGGTTACTGGATGCGTGCCATGAGCTTGGCGTGACCCTCATCGCGTACAGCCCGCTTGCGCAAGGCCTGCTCACCGGCAAGTACTCGCTCCAGAATCCGCCGCAAGGGATACGCGCCAACCGCTTCAAGAGCCAGTATGCCCGCGTCGCGCCGCTCGTCGACAAGCTCCGTGAGATGGGTGCACAGCACGGAGGCCGGACACCGGACCAGGTGGCGTTGAACTGGCTCATCTGCAAAGGGACAGTTCCGATCCCCGGAGTCAAGAACGAGCGCCAGACGAAGCAGAACCTCGGCGCGCTCGGCTGGACGCTGACCCCCGACGAGGTCAAGACGCTCGACCAGCTCGCGCCGCTCTAACGGGAAGATAGAGCGTGTAAAAGGAAAAACCGGCGAGTCTTCGCCGGTTTTTCCTTTTTACACGTTGCAGACAGGAAAAGCATTAGAAATTCGTAAGAGTTTTGTCACGCTTTTGTTACGATGATCTTGTATGATGGTCGCGTAAACAGTAAACGGAGGGAAACGATGCGCAAATAAACCGTCAATCGCCGGAGTTTATCTCTTACCCAAATCGATGGGGCTACGAGGCCCTGTCCTCATGCAAGTCAAGAAGGAGTATCAAAATGTTCAACGCGACGACCCAATCGACGTTCACCCGTCTCCTCGGTATCACATTGTTTGCCCTGCTCGTGCTCGGCCTGGCGACATCGACCGTCACCGCGGCAGCACCGACCGGGGGCGGAACTTTGTATCAGGAGACGGATGCCGCGGTAGCCTATAACGGCTGGATTGGTCAAACGGATACCCTTGCGAGCGGCGGCACACTGCGCTACGGGATCCATGCCAACGATATCGCCAAGTTCACCTTTACCGGCGCCAGCATCATGTGGCGGACCCGGTACTTTTCAATGGGCGCCAAGGTGCTGGTCACCATTGACGGCGTGAGCAAGGGAACCATTGATACGTATGCCGCAACCGGGGTTAACGCTTCTAAAACTTTCGCGGGGCTTACGAATGCCAAGCATACGATTGCGATCAAAAACACCGGGCTGGTCAACCCCAGTTGCGGTTGTCCGTATGGATATGCGGGTTTGGACGCTTTTGTCGTGAATGGGATAACGACATATGAGGACACCGATTATCGGATCAAATACGATACCTGGACCAGTGGGACGAACCTCAACGCAGACGGCCCCGTTTCCCGCTACGGCAGCGCCGGTTCTGCGCCCTTGATCGATACCGCTGCCGCTCCGAATGGTGGTGGCGGCGGCAATTACCGCTATAGCAGTTCCAGTGCTGCCAACGCGGTATTCGGGTTCGTCGCCACGAACGTCAATTGGGTCACGGCCACAGGACCCAACTTTGGTAAGGCCAGGGTGTGGCTTGACGGGGTGGACAAGGGCATCGTGGATTTGTATACCCCAACCCCGCACTGGCAAGTGATCCAACCTTTTAGCGCCGCGACGACGGGGTATCATACACTCAAGATCCAGGTGCTGGGGCAGAAGAATGCCGCTTCGACCGGCGCCAAGATCGTCGTGGATTCCTTTGTCACCTTCTGAGCCAGTCGTTTGTC
>JBAVQS010000050.1:0-73046 GCA_049694275.1 Anaerolineae bacterium
AGGATTTTTATTTTCTTTTTGTTGTCACGCAGGGAGCGAGCGTGACCGTCCGCCTGATTAAGCGGGCGCACGGTATAGAGGAAACACTGGCGGAGCAACCCGTTGATGCCGGGCGCTTGTATCTCAAGGTGGAAGCACATGGGCAGGCATACAATTTCTATGTGGCCAGCCGGCTCGACGAGTGGCGCCCGCTCGCTCTGGAGGTCGATGGACGTATTCTGAGCACGCCTGTGGCCGGCGGCTTTGTGGGAACTTACATCGGCATGTATGCGAGCAGAAATGGCCTACCCAGCCAGAACTGTGCGGATTTTGGTTGGTTTGAATACTTGGGGCTTTAAGATCGAGGGCCGCCGGTGTCGCACCCGTGGCAGCTTTCTCTCATTCTTCCTCAATTGTCCGCTCGCCGCAAGTTCGCAATTTGAAGGTTTGCCCCTTCGAGGTTCGCCTGGCCGAGATGGGCGTGTTTTTATTGACGAAAATGGGGCCTGCTGCATGTCCAACGGATACAGTGAACAGGAGGAGAAACAGAGTTGCGAGGCCGAGCGGGCCGAGCAGGCAAGCATAGAGACGAGCATAACGTGAGCGCGTAGAACCCTCCAGGGGAATTCAGTATGTCGATGCTAAATAATAGCCGCGCCGTCGAGAGAAGAGAAGGAGGCTTGAAGTGCGTGAGCACTGGCGCAGGGGACTGGTGAAAGAAATGGTAGCCGGTTCAGCTCACCTGATATACCTTTACCGGCTCTTGCCGGCCGGCCACTTGCTGTTCTCCCAGGAACTCGACCTGGACCCGCCCCTTGACCTGTCGATAAACAGGCTCGCTGATTAACACCTTTCCGCCATGGGCCATCTCCTGCAAGCGAAAAGCCACGTTGACCGTGTCGCCTATCGCAGTATAGTTGAGCAGGCGTTGGCTGCCGACATTGCCCACAATGGCCTCGCCGGTATGCAGACCGATATTGACTCGCATGGGTGCGGGGGCTTGCCGCCCGGCAATTTGATCGCGCATTGCCAGCGCCGCCTGGACGGCGCGCCAGGGGTGATCCTCCTGTAACAGCGGCGCGTTAAACAGGGCCATCACGCCATCGCCGAGAAATTTGTCCAGCGTCCCACCGTATAAAGACACCTGCTCGACCATGATTGCCAGGAAACTGTTCAGCAGTGTCACAACCTCTTCCGGAGGTCGTCTCTCGGCCATTGTGGTGAATCCTTCCATATCCAGAAATAGAACGGTCACCTGACACCGTTGGCCGCCGGGCTGCGCTTGCTCAGGATTGGCCAGGAGGACGTCGGCGACCTGCTGTGGCATATAGGTCGTGAACAGTCGATGCAGTGTTGCTTCCAACTGTGCGACGCGCTCCTTCTCCTCTGACAATTGCTGATGAAGCAGACTGTTGCGAAATGCCATGCCGGCGGGGGCCAGCATGGCTGCCAGCAGATCGGCATGTTGTTCAATGCTCTCCGGCATTTGCAGGTAGTTGGCGCCCACCGCTCCGATCACCCGGTCCCCGGCAAGCAATGGCAAACCGATAAACGAGTCGATCCCCTCAGGACGGGCGCGACAGGGGGGGAGATCGCCGGCATTGGCTTGCCCTTTGCTCCAGATGAACCGGGATTTGCTATGGAGTACCTGAACCGCCGGGCAGCCGGATAGCGGTTCACCCTCATTGTCACGGAAATCACCTTCCGGACAGTGTGTGCGGCAACTCAGGTGCTGCTTGTCGTCCAGCAGAATACACCCGTGTGCACCCGTCACCTGCTCAACGGCCTCAAAGAGCAGCCGCTCGATCGCGGACGGAGCGAGTGTAGAAGAAAAGCGGAGATTGAAATCGGCGATAATGTTCAGCAGCGCCAGCCGATGGCGCAGATTAATATTGGTCTCCCTGTCGGTACTCATTCATATCTCCACGCATGTCCCGCGTTGACCAGATTATGGATCACCGCGTCCCGGACCCCCAGTGGAATTTCCGGTCCCTGGGCCGCCAGGATGTACCCGCCGCCTGGGGCGCCGGCTGCCAGCGCCGCCTGGGCCTTTTGGGTCATTTCTTCCGGCGTCCAGCGGCGCATCTCGATGTTGTTCAGGTTGCCAATGAGGCAGATCTTGTTGCCGACCAGTCGCTTGCACTCGGCCAGGTCATCCCGATAGGCCAGAATTGCACCCACAATACCGGTATCTGCAAGCAGGTCCAGCAGCGGGTGCAAATGCCCCACCCCCTCGTGGATCACAGGTCCCTGGATGCGAGGGACAGTCGCCCTGATCGTCGGGAGGGCTAGTTCGATGAACTGCCGGCGATTGATTACCGCCGCCGAGGCCATTCCATCAGCCAGCACGATCGCATCCGCCCCGGCCGCAAGCTGGGCATTGGCCCAGGCCACGCAGAATTCGGTGGTAATCTTTATCAGGCTACCCATCACCTGCTTGCGGCAAGAGTCGTTCTCGAGCAAGAGTAAATCCATCCACATCTCGGTGCCCATCAACATGCTTGGTAGACTGAAAGGGGCAATGCAGCCGCCGAGAATGGGAACTCTTCCCTTTACCGCTTGCGCCAAAAGACGAATGGCTTGAAGTGTTTCGCGGAGCAGCGGGGCTGACATGGGATCGGGCGCCCTCATTCGATCCACATCCTCGTAACGGCGAATCATCATTTCCCCGGCGCTGGGGGGGCCGCTCTCAAAGTACATCAAGCCAGCGCCGAACGCCGTGATGTCTTGCACAAAATGTGGGACTCCCAGAACGCAATCATATCCAAATTTGCGATGCAGGCGCAACTGGCCTTCCGCCAGATTTTCGCCCTTGCCGAGGTAGTCCTTCAGGCCCAGGCCCAACTCGGCTGCACCTTGCATGAGCAGGGTGGGAAAGACCGGAACACAGTCCGGGCGCCGGTGCTGGAAGGTGGTCATGACGCGCTCATAGCAAGTCATCTGCTTCATCTCACCTGCCCTCCATGATGTGGCGTACCACGGCGGCGGCGGCGCTTGCATTGACCGCCGTGGCGTCCGCTCCCAGCGTCCGGTAGAGTTCGCAATCGAAATTGAAAGGCGCACCGCCAACAACCAGCTTGATCCGGTCTTCCAACCCACGCTCGTGCAGGATGGAGCGGATTTCTCGGATGTGCTCAGCCGTGTGCAAAAGCAACGCCGAAGCGCAAATGACTGAGGCGCCAATCGCCAAAGCCCCATCCACGAAATCCTGGCCAGACACGCTCAACCCCAGGTCATGCACACTCAAGCCGGCCGCCCGGAGGAACGAGCTAACGATCTTGCTTCCCAAGCCATGATAATCGCCGGCGACCGTGCCAATCGCAACAGTACCGATCGAAAGCGGACTCGCGGGCATGAGCTCCAATAGTCGGTTGATGGCCCTTTCGGCGATCTTGGAGATGACATAAATTTCCGACAGGGTGATTTCCTGATTGGCCTGCATCTTGCCAATTTCATCCATCGCCGGGCTGACGACCTCCAGAAGGATCCTTTCAGGCGGCGCTCCGGATGCGATAGCCGATTCGACCAGACTCGCTCCACCCGCGAGGTCCTGGTTGAACAAACTATCAAAGAATTGCCGGCGATAGCTCGTGAGCTCGTGCATAATTCGTGTGATGAATGTTCACCGCAGTGAACACCTCCAGCCCAACCCGAAAGGGTCAGTCCCACGCCACTGGTAGGACCACGGAGACCCTTCAGGTTTGGGACTTGTGCCCCCTACACATTTTACCCGGCTTTATAGCCTGGCGCAATAGTGCTTGAGCTATAGACCACCTTATGCGTATCTACGTGAATCTCTTGACAGAGACCACGATGATCGTCAGCATTCGCCAGTGCTTGTTTAATAAGGGTCTCATTTTGGCTCATTGCAAAATCGGGTTTTACGTATGTCCTCGGAATCGCTCCTTGCAATCTCACGGTAATATGGGTCAGTTATGAATGCGGGATCACCATAATTTGCGAGCCACGATAGGAGATAATATTGCACACCCCAAGCGCCGAGCTCTTCGACAGTTCTATCGTTAGTATTTGGAATTGGGGCGCCATTCTGTATCATCGGGCACGTATGGACATAGCCCTCGTTATGCCGCGCTTCGTGGGCGTACAACACGACCACATCCATCAAGCCACCGCCGCGTTGAGGATCAATCCAGCGATCCGTAAGAAGAAAATAGGTATTGCTTGCGATTCGGATATTTATTATATTCCTCGGATCGCAACAAAAGCTGTACGGAATATCGCTACGAAAACGGATCCCTTTTATCGTATTAACAAACCAGTCGTATAGCGACTTGTCCGTCCAAGGAAGAGGTTTTGAGAATTGAAGTGATTTCATTGCCTGTAGGGTCTGATACGCGCGCCTTTGCAATAGAGTCAAGTCCGCCGAACCTTTGGCCGCTGTGCAGACGAAATTGCCCACAGTGGGGTCAGATTCGAAACTGAGTTTGAGCATCGCATTGATGTCAGCAACCTTTTCTGACGATGGACACTGAGCCAGCAATTGATCGACCGATGTTGCTTGCCGAGTTGGAGTCGCTTTGATGACGGGGGGCAACGTTGGCTTGGGTAGGGGCGTGGTCGTCGGTGGCATTGGGATGGGCGTAGCGGTAGATGGAATAGGTGTCGGTACAGCAACCGGCTGGGTCGGTGCGGCAACCGGCTGAGTCGGTGCAGCAGCAGGAGCACTGCACCCAACCACAAACAGAAGAATCAATCCGGCGCCAATCAACTGCGGTAGTAACTTCTGGCAGTTCACGTTGGCCTCCTTTGGCCTTTGGGCCGCCGATATAGTCGGGATTACTGAGATTCCGCTACAGGCAATCAATCCCGCTGCCCGATTCGATTGTACCAATTAACCTGCTAGAGTCAATTCACTGGCAATTGTCGCTTTGGCATGTGTGCGCCGATGCTGGCGGACCTCATATTTCTATGTGTTCATAGATTGGAGCGCTGCCCCTCCTGCGCAATTATTCGGCATGATTTTGAGAGGTTTCAGTCGCTTTGAGAGAGGCTGTCAAATTGTCCGCGCACTCGGGATAGTCAGTAGTTAAAGATCGATTTCGGTAACATTTTCCCGCGATGCTAATCGATACTCATGGAAAGCGGATGACGCGAAAGCCTTCCGTGTAGAACTCGCCGTCGATATCAGCGCGGCGCAGGCGCTCGCGGATGCGCTTGGCCATGCCGTCCATGTCCTTGATCTGGCTCTGGTGCTCGCGGAGCGCGGCGATTTTAATGTCGATGGTGTCGGTGACGTCGACCCATTCGCCCGGCTCGTTCGGGATGCTGAGCCAAACCTCGCGCGGCGTGTGTGGGTCCAGCCCTTCAGTCAATAGCTCGGGAAAGTACATCCGGTTGCCGGCGGCAGGGAAGATGGCGTCGAGTGTGGCGGTGCCGGCGGCGCGGTGGTCGGGATGGTTGATGCCGTTGGGCCGGATGTAGGCAAGCGGGTCGCTGGTGACGACGATGCGCGGCTTGAACTGGCGGATGGCGCGCACAATTTCGCGGCGAACGTCGAGGGTGTTGAATAGCTCGCCGTCGGGAAAGTGGAGGAACTCGACCTCCTTGACGCCGAGGACGGCGGCGGCGGCGCGCTGCTCGACCTGGCGGTCGCCGCAGAGCATGTCGGGGGTGACATCCGGGAGATCGCTCCCTTTGTCGCCGCAGGTGAGGAGCAGATAGCGAATCTCTTTGCCCTGGCGGGCCCACTTGGCGAGGGTCGCGCCGCAAAAGAATTCGGGGTCGTCGGGATGGGCGAGGACGACGAGGACGCGTTCGATTTCGTCAGGCATAGAATCTCCATCAAAAAATGATTGCGGAATTTAACTGGAAACGGATTATACCATTTTTCTGGATACTGTTGACAGAACGGGCGGGATTGGCTTTAATACTATTATTCTTTGTCGGAGGGCAATCGTCGATGACGAACGCGGATACGGTCGTGCTGGGCGGATATGCGCCGGCGGCGCGATTTCGGGGGGTGCGGTACCGGTCATTCTATGCGCCGGTGCGCGATGGGACGCGGCTGGCGGTGGATGTGATTCTGCCGGGGGATGTGGGTGGCGAGCGGCTGCCGGCGATTTTGATTCAGACGCGCTATTGGCGGGTGTCCGAGCTGCGCGCCCCGTTCAAGTGGTTCCTGCGGCCGGATCAGTTGTCAGTCCGGCTGCGCGCGCAAGTGCCTTTTCTGACGAGTCACGGCTATGCGCTCGTGCTGGTGGATGTGCGGGGGACCGGCGCGTCGTTCGGCGTGTGGCCGCATCCGTGGGCGGAAGAGAGTATGGCCGATGCGTACGATCTGGTCGAATGGATCATCCGGCAGTCATGGTCGAACGGCAAGGTCGGCGGGATGGGGGTGTCGTACCTGGGGACAACGGCGGAACTACTGGCGACGATCGGGCATCCGGCGGTCAAGTGCACGCTGCCGATGTTTAATCATCCGGATGCGTACACGGATATTGCATTTCCGGGCGGGGTGATGAACGACCGCTTTCTCTACGATTGGGGGCTGTTTGACAAGACGCTGGATGGGAACCGGATTCCGCGCGAGGCGGGGCTGCTGGCGGGGCTGTTTGTCAAAGGGGTCAAGCCGGTGGAAGGGAGCGAGCACCTGCTGGCGGAGGCGGTAAAGGAGCACGCGGCGAACGGGGATGTGCACCGGCTGGCGCAGGCGGCGACCTTTCGCGATGATCGAATCGACGACCGGCCGCCGTCGATGGAGGATGTGGCGGTGCACCGGTATGCGGATGGGTATGAGGCATCCGAGGCGGCGGTGCTGGGGTGGGGGAGCTGGATGGATGCGGGGACGGCGGATGCGGTCCTGCGGCGGTTTGCGACGCACGAGCAGGCGGGGCGCGCGATCATCGGGGCGTGGGAGCATGGCGGGACGCTGAACGCGAGCCCGTACCGGACGCCGGGGACGCCGGTGAGTCCAGCGCTGCCGGAGCAGTTGAGCGAGATGCTGCGCTTTTTCGATGCGTATCTCAAGGAGATGGATACGGGCGTGCGCGGCGAGAAGGTGCTCTATTATTACACGCTGGGGGCAGAGCGGTGGCAGGCGACCGCGAGCTGGCCGCCGGCGGGGGTGCAGATGCAGCGGTGGCACCTGGGCGCGCAGCAGCGGTTGGCGCAGCAGCCGCCCGCGGAGGCGGACGGGGAGGACCGGTTCGCGGTGGATTTCGAGGCGACGAGCGGGGGACTGAATCGCTGGTGGGAGATGGGGGGGATTTTGCAGAAACCGGTGACGTATGCGGACCGGGCGGCCGCGGCGCAGCACATGCTGACCTATTTCACGCCGCCGCTGGAACGCGACGTCGAGATTGCCGGTTATCCCGTGGTGACGCTGTATGTGACCTCGACGGCGACCGATGGCGCGTTCATGGTGTACCTGGAGGATGTGGACCCGGTGGGAAAGGTGACGTATGTGACGGAAGGGGAACTGCGCGCAATTCACCGGCGGGTGTCCGATCAGCAGGGGCCATACCGTTTGCACGTGCCGTATCATTCGTTCAAGCGGAAGGATGCGATGCCGCTCGTACCGGGCGAGGTGGCGGAGCTCACGTTCGGGCTGAACCCCATCTCGGCGGTCATCAAGCAGGGGCACCGGATTCGGATTGGGATTGCCGGGCACGACAAGGGGACGTTCGCGCGGATTCCAGAAACGGGCATGCCGACGATTACCATCGCGCACAATGCGCAGTACGCTTCATTTATTGACCTGCCGGTGAAAGGATAGTAGACACAGGGCAAGAGCTACAGGTATTTGATAGATGGAGGTGAACTCACATGCGCAATCTTTGGATGGTCGTCGGTTTCATCGTATTGCTCATCGCCGCCGCCATATTGTACGCCGGCCTGGCGCCGGTTCCACCCGACCTGCCGACCGGACAGCCGCAGCCCGACACACATGAGCTCGAAAAATGCACCCCGAAGGTGTCGGCGGCGACCGCCGTGACGCAAACGATCACCGTGGCCGCGGGTGAAAAGATTCAGGACGCGGTTGATCGCGCGAATCCAGGTGATACGATTCTTGTTTCCCCCGGCGTTTACAATCAATCCGTGCTGGTGAGCACAAAGAACATCACTCTGCGCGGCATGGGTGAAGACGCAGGGCGTCCCGTTCTGGACGGGGGGAACAGCATCGAGAACGGCGTGGATGTCTGTGGAGACCATTTCACCATCGAGAACATCGTGGTGCGAAATTACAAGGGAAACGGCGTCCTGGCGCAAAATGTCGATGGGGTCACGTTTCGAAATGTGATGACGGACCACACGGGAGATTACGGGCTATTCCCCGTCAACTCGAAAAACATCCTCATCGACCACTGCGTTGCCACTGGGGCGGCCGACACGGGCCTGTACGTGGGCCAGTCGGAGAACATTATCGTCCGTGACAATGAGGCATTCGCGAATGTGTCCGGCATCGAGATTGAAAATTCCTCGAACGCGCTGGTCGAACGGAATTACTCACACGACAATACGGACGGCCTGCTCGTGTTCCTGCTCCCCGACCTGAGCCGAAAAGAGACGACGGACAACATCATTCGCAACAATCGCTTTATCGCGAATAATCTCGCAAATTTCGGAGATCCTGCGGATATCGTCGCCAAGGTGCCAGCCGGCACGGGGATGCTCATTATGGGCGCTGACCGCACGGAGGTGACCGGAAACGAAATTCGCGATAATCGCTCGGTGGGCATCGCGACGGTTGGCCTGCGGACTCTATTTGATACACGCAAGGATTTCGACGTGGGCACCGAGCCGGAAGGGAATTGGGTTCACGACAACGTTCTGCAGAATAACGGCACGAATCCCACGCCCGAGGCGCTCCGGTTTGGCCTTCCCGCCGCCGACCTGGTCTGGGATGGGAGCGGGTGGGACAACGCATGGCATGAGAGCGTCAAATCGACCTTTCCGCCGGTTCTGCCGGATCGCGGTTGGTCGGACTTTGCGCGCCGATTCTATTGGCGGGTCTTGGGGGTCGCGCGCAAGTTCATGTAGGCGACGGGGGATTTATTTGTGCCCCACCGTAAAGGAGAGGACGAGGAGGACGAGGCCGGCGAGGGTGATGCCGTGGCCGAGGCTGCCGAGGACATCGACGATGGGGGGGAAGGTGGCGCTGGCGGCGAGGTACAGCAGGGTGTGGTAGGTGAGGTCCCAGGCCACACCGCCGATCAGGGTAATCCAGCCCAGGCGGCGGAGCAGTTGTTTACGCCGGCCGGTGCTCGCCATGTGCGGAAACATCTTGCATCGAACGGTCGATCATGGGAAAGACGGCAAAAACGGCGGTGATGGAAAAGAGGAATCCGGTGACCCAGCGCATCCAGGAGTTGAACGAGCCGAGGGCATCCCCCACGTAAAAGGAAGAAGGGAAGACGTTAAAAGTAAGCGATTGGAGCCAGGCATTCGTATCGCGGAACCCGAGGCCGGTGGTGCCGGCAATCGCGTCGTTCAGCATGTGGCTCACGCCGTCAAGGCCGATGGGGAGGACGCCGATGAGGATAAAGGCGAGCCAGGAGATGCGCGGCGAGCGGGAGCGGAGAAGGGCATAGAGGAGGCCGCCGAGCCAGACGCCGCCATAGGTCGAGATCATCCGGTCGCTCCACGCGACCTTGTAGCCCATCTCGGGGTTGCCGATGAACTGGCGCAGGCCGATAAAGCCGTCGAGCGGCCAGACGGCCTTGATCTCGGCATAGGAATACATGATCCTGTCGCCAAAGATAAAGAGCGAGCGCTCGGGGAGTTGGTGGCACAAAAAGCTGTAAATGAAATAGACCGCGTCGGCCGGGCCGGTGGCGCCGATGTGCATGAAGAGGGGCGCAGTAAAGGGCGCGAGCACGAGCGCGCCATACAGGACGCTAAAGGCCGCCAGCCAGTGGCGCGCGACCCAGAACGCCAGGTCGTTGATCCGATTCGCCAATCCGCTTGTCTCGTTCGAGTATACCCCTTGCTGCATATGCATCCTCCCGCGGCAAGTATATCACAAAATGCAGAGGCGACGCTGGTGGCGCGCAGGGACCGTGGGTGTATAATAAAAAAAGAGGGGTGGCAACATGAATGTTCAGCGTGTGACAGTGATTGTGTTGGATGGGGTGGGGGCAGGGGAGGCGCCGGATGCGGCGGAGTATGGCGACGTCGGGACCAACTCGCTTGGCAATACCGCGCGGGCAGTAGGCGGGCTCCTTCTGCCGAATATGGAACGGATGGGACTGGGTTATATTACGGCGATGGATGGTGTACCCCCGGCGCCGAATCCGACCGGTGGATATGGGCGGATGCAGCCGCGCTCGGCGGGCAAGGATACGGTCGCGGGACACTGGGAGATGATGGGGGTGTATCTGCCCGAGCCGTTCCCGACCTATCCGAACGGCTTTCCGCCCGAGGTGCTCGACGAATTTACTGCCCGCACGGGGTTGGGCGTGCTGGCGAACAAGCCGGCATCGGGGACGGAGATTATTCAAGAGTTTGGCGCAGAGCACATGCGAACGGGCAAGCCGATTGTCTATACCTCCGCCGACAGCGTTTTTCAGATTGCCGCGCACGAAGAGGTCATTCCGCTGGAGGAGTTGTATCGCATCTCTGAAATCAGCCGCGCGATGCTTACCGGCAAGCACGGCGTCGGACGGGTGATCGCGCGGCCCTTTGTCGGCGACCACGCCGGAAATTTCAAGCGGACCGAGCACCGGCGCGATTATCCGCGCACGCCGCAGACGCCGACGATGATGGACCGATTGATCGCCGCGGGCAAACAGGTGTATTCTGTTGGCAAGATCGACGATATCTTTGGACACCGGGGCATTACGACCGGACATCATACGACCAACAACCTGGAGAGCATCAAGGCGCTAATCGATTACCTGGGCGAGAATTTCGATGGGCTGCTCTTTGCCAACCTGATCGAGTTTGACATGATCTATGGGCATCGCAACGACCCGAAGGGGTACGCGGCCGCGCTCGCGCAGTTCGATGACCATGTGCCGGCGATTCAGGCGGCGATGCGCGAGGGAGACATCTGCATCGTGACCGGCGATCACGGGGTGGACCCGACGACGCCGGGGACAGATCACTCGCGCGAGTATGTGCCGCTGCTGGTGTTTGGCCCGCGCGTGCACGGGGTGGACCTCGACACGCGCAAAACGCTGGCGGATATCGGCGCGACGATTGCCGAGGCGTTTGGCCTGGACCAGCCGGAGGGGAGCGAGAGCTTTTTGCGGCAGGTGGTTGGATAAGACCGAGATGCGGGATGTATTGAACAAGATGTTTCGGGATTTCAGCGTGCGGGGTGTCGTGCCGCAAGAGCTAAATCCCGCGATCGTCGAGACGCTGGGCCGGGCGTTCGGGACGTACGCGGGGGAGCACGATGTCTCTACGGTGGTCGTCGGCTATGACGTGCGGACGAGCTCGCCCGCGCTGGAACAGGCGCTGGTCGCGGGGCTCGTCTCGACCGGCTGCACCGTCAAGCGTCTCGGCCTGGTCTCGACGCCGGTGTGGAACTGGGCGGCGTCGCATCATGCGCCCGACGGCGGGGTGATGATTACCGCGAGCCACAACCCGCCTAAATACAACGGGGTCAAGTTCCGTCTCGCCGACCCGCTGGTGGACCAGGAGCTGGTGCGCATCAAGGAGCTGGCGCTGCGCGGTGAGTTCCGGAGCGGGAGCGGGCAGGTGACCGAGGTGGATGCCTGGCCCGAGTATTGCGCCGCGCTTGAACCGTTGCTGCAAGCGGCGGCGGGCAAGCGGACGCTGGTGGTCGATGCGGGGAACGGGGCGACGGCCGGATGGATAGGGGATTTGCTCCGCGGCATTGGGCACCGCGTCGTCGCGCTCAACGACACACGGGACGGTAACTTTCCGGGCCGCGGTCCTGACCCTTCGGCGGCGGGCGCACTCGCGGAGTTATCGGAGACCGTCGTGCAGGAGAAGGCGGACCTGGGGCTGGCGTTTGACGGCGACGGCGACCGCCTAGTTGTCGTGGATGACGGGGGGCGCGTGCGGTTGGGGGACGAGGTGTTGATCGTCCTGTCACGCCACCTGCTGGCGCACAACCCCGGCCGCGCAGTGGTGTTCGATCTGTCTGCCACCCGCGCCCTGAGCGAATCGATCGTGCGCCAGGGCGGCGTGCCCATCCGCTCGCGCGTGGGCTATCCATTCGTCTATGCGTCGGTCAAGGCGCATCGCGCCATCGTGGGGGGCGAGATCTCGGGGCACCTGTTCTTTGATGACCCCGCCTTTCGCTTTGACGATGCGACGGTCGCCGCGCTCCGCCTATTGTGCGCGCTGAATGCGCTGGGCATGAGCCTGTCCGGCGCGCTGGCCGAGGCGCCAAAATATGTCCGGCGTCCGCCCGAGCGCGTCGAAGTGGCGGATGCGAACAAGCCGGCGATCATCGCACGGTTGGCGCGGCTGCTGGCGGAGGATGGACCGGTGGATCTGACCGAAGGGGTGAGCGTGGAACTGCCGGGGGGCTGGGCGCTCGTGCGCTCGTCGGGGACCGAGCCCCTCATCCGCGTTTCGGTCGAGGGGCAGACGGAAGCGGACTGTCAACGCATCCGCGCGCTCGTACTGGCGCGGCTTGAAACGGCGCAGCAGACGGTCGAGTAGGACGCCATCCCGGGACCGGTCGCGGGTCTATGAACACGGAATCGAGGGCGATAGAGTGAGCCGCGCATCAATTGTGCGGCTGTTTTGTTTTCATCATGCTGTTGGCAAGCGCCGTCGGAATCATCGCCTCGGCCTCCATCTGCGCCTCTTTCTTGGCTTGGGCTGCGGTGCCGGCATACTCGCGTGCCATCTGCCCGTTCCACTGCAAGTACTCGGTCGCGCCGTTCAATAGCTCGGCGATCCCGACGATGCAAAAGATGTGAACAAAGACCGTAAAGAGATCGGGCAGCACGCTCAGGCCGACGACCATCAGGCCGGCGATCCAGGTTCCCACGCAGACCGGGCAGCAGACCAGGTCGCCGAGTGCTTCACGCCAGCCCGCGCCGCGCGCCTGGGTTGTATCTCCGGTGCCGGTCGGGTCAGGGATCGTTCGCACAAAGGGCAGGCGATAGGTCTCCATGACCTTGTCATACGAGACCATGCGACCCATCCGGTAAATGGCAAAACCGAGCTCGGCGACCAGGAGTGGTGTGAGTGATACGGTCGAATGCAGAAGGGCAAAGATGCCGACCCCGAGCACGAAAACGCCGCTCAAGGTGGCATAAGTCAATCTCTTTTGGGCAAGTGGATTCATGTTATTGCTCCGCAAAGTAGAACGTTAGACCCTGCGGTAAAGACACCGTCGATTGGCGGGATAAGACGCGCATCAGCCAAACAACAATTTGGATTCTACTCCCGACCCGAGTTCAAGGCACACAAACGCGCCGGCGCAATCTGTCTTTAGGCGCACCTCTTTGAAATCGGGGATCACGTGCGCTGCTCCTGCGGCCAGGAGCGCCGGGGCGAATTCCGGCGATTGCACGCCGATACAGCGCGTGCCTGCTGCTGTGGCCGCCTGGACCCCGCTCACGGCATCTTCAAATACGACGCAGTTCAAAGGGGATTTGTTCAAGCGCTGCGCCGCGCGCAGATAGGCATCCGGCGCTGGCTTGCCGTGGGTGATCTCTTCCGATGTCACGTAGATCGTGAACAATCCATCCAGCCTGAGTTGGCCGCTCACTGCGCCTACCTTGCTTTGATTGGCGCTCGTCACCAGCGCGGTGGGAATACTGCGCGCCTTGAGCGCCGCAAGCAGTGCGAGCGCGCCGGGGATTGCGCGATAACTCTGGTTCCGCTCGACCACGTCCAGATGTTCCAGCGCGGCGGCTTGTTCCGCCGGGGCGAGGTGTGGAAAGAATCGGTCGAGCGTGCGTGTGGGGAGGCAGCCGTGAATGTCTCGTTCGAAATCCTGTGCGGTCAGGGTGATGCCGTGGGCGGCTGCCAGCTCGTTCCAAAACGCCATAATCGGTGCGCGCGTGTCGATAATCACGCCGTCCATATCGAACAGGATGGCGTGATAGAGCGGCTCAGAGGACATAGGCGCGCACCGCGTCCGCTTTTTGCACCCCTTCCGGGTCGATCAGCACATTGACAATGGAGGGCTTGCCGCTTGCCAGCGCGCGCTCGATCGCCGGCGCGATGCCGTCGGGCGACTCGACCAACTCGCCGTACCCGCCAAAGGCATCGGCCAGCTTGTCATAGCGTACGCCGGGGGCCAGCTTGGTCGCAATGGCGCGCTCTTCGCCGACGAGCGAGAGCTGGGGCAGCCGAATCTCGCCCCATTGCCCGTCGTTGCCGATGACGGTGACGATGGGCAATTTGAACCGGACCGCGGTATCAAACTCCATTCCGTTCAGCGCAAACGAGCCATCGCCGTTCAGCACGATCACCTTCTTGTGGGGATAGAGCGCCTGGGCTGCGAGCGCGAACGGCAGGCCGACGCCGAGGCAGCCGAGCGGGCCGGGGTCCATCCATTGTCCCGGCTTGCGGATCGTCAGCACCTTGGCCGCGAGTCCCACCACATCGCCGCCATCGCCGATGACAATGGTATCGTCGTCGATGAACCGGTTTAGCTCGTGCGCCAGCCGCAACTGGTGAATCGGCAGCTCGTCGGAGGTCTCCCACTGTGCCTGGACCGTGTGCTTGTCCTCTTCGACTCCCTGGAGTTTTGCCAGCCAGTTGTCGAAATGCACCTCGCCGACTGCCTCGTTCAACTGCTCCAGCACCGCCCGCGCGCTCCCGATAATGCCAATGTCCACCGCGCGGTTGCGACCGATCTCAATGGGGTCAATATCCACCTGGATGAGTTTCGTATCATCGCCAAACTCGCCGTATTTGAGGCGAAAGTCCATTGGCGTGCCGATGGCAAGGATCACGTCCGATTCGCGGAAGGCGGTCCCACGGGCGAGCTGCAAACAGTTCGGATGATCCATCGGTAGGACGCCGCGGCCCATGCCGTTGGTAAAGACCGGTAGCCCGGTCCGCTCGGCGAAAGTCCGCAGCGCCGAGCCCGCATCATCCCAGTAGACCTGCGTGCCGGCAAGGATTGTCGCCCGTTCCGCGCCGGCGATCATTTGGGCGGCGGCCTGGATGGCCTGCCGGTCGCCATAGGTCCGCGCGGTCGTGCGGTACTGCACCGGCCACTTGATCTCGTCCTCGTCTACAAAGGTCATGAGCACGTCGAAGGGGATTTCGATAAAGACCGGGCCGGGCCGGCCGCTGAGCGCGATGCGGATCGCCTGGGTGAAAAGCTCGGGAATGCGCGCCGCTTCGTGGACCGAGATGCTCCACTTGGTGATCGGTTTCAACAGCGCGACCTGCTCCATCTCTTGCAGCGCCCCGCGTCCCTGTTGGTTGAGCGGCGCCGCCCCGCCGATGAGGAGGAGGGGGCTGGCGGCGTAATAGGCGTTCGCCACCGCCGTGACCGCGTCGGTCACTCCCGGTCCTGCCGTCACAATCGCGACGCCGATTCCGCGCGTCAGCCGCGCACAGGCGTCCGCCGCGTGCGCCGCGGCCTGCTCGTGCCGCGTGTCGATCACCTGGATGCCTTCGTCAATGCACCCATCGTATATCGCCGCGACGTGTCCACCGCAGAGGGTAAAGACATGCGTCACGTTCTCGTTCTTGAGAACCCGGGCTACCAGCCCGCCGCCATGCATCATCGTATCCACTCCCTGTTACAAATATGCACCGCTATTCACCTTTATGCAATCGAGCCGAGCGCATTTCGCATCCGTTCTAATGCTTCCATGAGCTGCGCCTGCGGGCAGCCAAAATTAAGACGCACGAACCCTTCGCCGCCCTGGCCAAAGGTCTGGCCGTTGCCCAGCGCCACCTTGGCCTCGCGCATAAAGAATGTGTACGGGTTCTCCTCGATTTTCGTCTCGCGGCAGTCGAGCCAGGCCAGGTAGGTCGCCTCCGGCGCGGTCGTCGCAATGTGCGGCATATTCTCGACGATATAGCTCGCCATCGCATCGCGGTTGGCCGTCAGATAAGCCCGGAGCGCGTCCAGCCATTCGCCTCCCTCGCGGTACGCGGCCAGCGCGCCGGTGTAGCCCATCACCGTGACCGGAGATAGAACACCTTCGCTGACGGCGACTAGCTTTTTGCGCAGCTCACGGTTGGGTACGACGGCAAAGCTAAACCCGAGCCCCGGCACATTGAATGTCTTACTTGGGGCCATCAGCGTGATGCAGTGGTCGGCGATTTCGGAGGAAAGCGATGCGGTCGGCGTATGCCGTGTATCGCCGAGGAGCAGGTCACAGTGAATCTCATCCGAGCAGATGAGCACGTCATGCCGCAAGCAGATTTCCGCCAGCCGCTGCAGCTCTTCCGGACGATAATCGCGTCCGATCGGGTTGTGCGGATGGCAGAGGATGAACAGGCGTGTCTGGGGCGTGATGGCCGCTTCAAAGGCGTCATAGTCGATTTCGTATTCGATAATCCGATCATTCTTGACCAGCGAGAGCTCGACCGATTGCAGGACCCGGCTGTTGCTCGCCGGCGCGCCGAGAAACGGGGGATAGACCGGCGTCTGTACAAGCACACCTGCGCCCGGCTCGCCAGCTATACGGCAGACGGCGTTTAGCGCGGCGACGATGCCGGGGAGACACACCAGCCACTGCGGATCAATCGTCCAGTGAAAGCGCTTTTCCAGCCACTCGCAGATGACTGCGGGCAGTTCGGGGGGCGTCATGGCGTAGCCAAACACGCCGTGCTCTGCTCGCTCGCGGAGCGCGCGGGTGATCGGCTCGGGCGAGCGAAAATCCATATCGGCTACCCACATGGGCAGCACGTCGGGGTCATAGTACCGCCATTTGATGCTCTCGGTGCCGCGGCGGTCGACGGGGGTATCGAAATCAAAGGTCATATAGTTTCGTAGTCGAATAGTCGGATGGTGTGATAGCTGATAATCGGTGGTCATCTCAGCTTTTTGCTAAAGCAGATGACCCGTTCCGCTTCCTGATATCCGAGCGCTTGGTGGGCGTGTGCGCTCACTTCGTTGTCAATCAAACAGTCCGAGCCCATTTCGGTGCATCCCTGTGCCATCGCCCAGGCTTCGGCAGCTTGCACTAACTCGCCGCCAACACCCTGTCGTCGCAGGTCCTCGTCCACGTACCAGCCCTCGATATAGCCGACCGGTTTGGTATCGCAGCCGTTGGCATACGGACGGAGCGATGCTTCGAGGAATCCGCCCAGCCCGCCCGCGGGCCGCTCCGCGACAAAGGTCGCCATCTTGATATCAGGCTGGTCATACTCAGCCATATCGACCAGGTGCCGTTCGGCGGTGTCATGCGGCCACAGCGCGAGGCGCATCCGCAGCCATTCCTGTTCGTCTCGTGGTTCGACGCGGCGTATCTTCATACGTGTTCTTGCCTCGATACTTCTCCCCTCTCCCATGCAATGGGGGAGGGGTAGGGGGTGGGGGTTAGAACGCGCGCATCTTGGTCGGGGTGACGCGGACGACGGTTGAATAACTCTGCTCGAACTGTTCCGGGTTCATCCCGATGTTTTTCATCCCGACGCGATACTTATCGACGTATGCCTTGATCAGTTCGGGCGGGAGTGTGCCGTGCAGCACCTCGGCCTGGCCGAGCAGTACGACGACATCGCCGCCGTGCGGATTGGTGTTCAGGTTGAGCGCCACTTTCGGATTCTTTTCAATGTGCCGGACTTTGGCGCCAGAGGGCTGGGTAAAGATAATAACGGTATTGCTCCCTTCGTCCCACAGGAACCATACGGGGCGTGGTTGGGGCATGCCATCCGCGCCGGTCGTGGTAAGCCAGATGGTCGATTCCTGGTGCAGTCGCTTGGCGACGCGTGCGCCCAGTTCGCTCTTTAGATCGATCATGTTCTCCTCGGCGATAGGGTATTTATGGTTTATTGAATGCTGCTGCAAACTGTCTGACGGCATCCATATGCGCGGCCGGCGTTTGGAGCCTGGCGCCCATGCTGTTAAAAGAGAGGTAGGTCACGCCCAACGCCTGCCATTCGCCGGCAAGCGCTTGCCAGGTCTCGGGTCTGCCGTCGCCATACGAAATGCGCGCTTCAAGCGGGAACCGGTTCGGGTCGCGCCCCGCTTCCTGGAGATAGCGCTTGAACTGTTCCACGAGTGGTTTGGCCTCTTCGGGCTTGCGCACGTTAATCATCCACCCATCGGCCAGCCGCGCAATCCGCTTGAGCGCCTCGTTCGCGCTCCCGCCAAACCAGATGGGAATTGGTCGCTGGACAGGCAGGGGATTGAGGCCGGCGTCGGGGATGGTGTGGTATTTGCCGTTCAGGGTGACGAGGGGCTCGGTCCAGAGGGTGCGCAGGAGCACAACCTGCTCCTCGATGCGGCGGGCGCGGTTCTTGAAATTTTCGTTCAGCGCCGTATATTCGACGTCATTCCATCCGAGCCCGACGCCCAGGCGCAGACGCCCGTTGCTCAGCACGTCGAGCGTCGCGGCCTGTTTGGCGACGAGCGCGGTCTGTCGCTGGGGCAGGATGATGATGTTCGTCGCCAGCGTCAATCTCGTCGTCACGGCGGCCATATAGGCATAGAGGACGAACGGTTCGAGAAACGCGGATTGGTAGGTGTACGGCCCGCGCCAGCCGCCCGGCCGCTCCGGGTTGACGCCCAGGATATGGTCATAGACGTCGACGTATTGCAGTCCGACCGCTTCGAGCATCTGCGCATAATCTTTGACCGCCTGCGGGTCGTGCCCGAACTCGGTTTGTGGAAACACTGCGCCAAATTCCATTCTTCACCCCTGATACCGGTTACAACCTGTGCAAAATTTCACGCGTATGCTAGCACTACCTCGCGCATTCGTCAATCTGAGAGAAAAGACAAGTGGGAGAAATGTTGTAGACAGGCGCGCCTGCAACGTTTCTCCCACTCGTCTGCACGGGTAATAACAAAGCTTGCCGAGGGCCGCGATTTTCTCAATCGATGTCGAACAGCGTATCGATGGCTTCGGCGAGTTGCGCCATGTTCGATACTTCGTGCACGGCGTCGAACAACGGCTCATATTCGAGCATGTCGCTGTCGCCGGTTCCCCAGAGGCGCCGATCTTCGGGATTGAACCAGAGTAACTTGCGCGCCCGTTTCTTGATCTGATCGACGGCGTCGAGCCGGGGGTTGAGATAGTTGTTACGCCCGTCGCCGACGATGATCACGGTGGTGCGGTGGTCTATGGTGTCGAGATAGGTCTTTATAAAGTGGGCCAGGCTTCCGCCGAGGTTTGTGTTGTAATAGCCGGGTTCATTTTCGGCGAGGACCAGCTCGACGGCGACTTCGGGCCGATAAGCGTTAAAGGGCTCGGCAATGTCCTTGATGTCGTCGATGAATACAAAGGGGCGGGTTTTCGAGATCTGGTCCTGGAGTTCGTATACTAACCGTAGCATGAATTCGGCGACCGGGCGCACCGAGGTCGAAACGTCGCAGATGACGACGAGCTTTGGTTTCTGGTGATGGATCTTGTGCTTGAGCTCGATGGGCACGCCGCCGTGCTCCAGGTTGGCGCGAATGGTCTTTTTCGCGTCGAGCACTCCGCGCTTGCCCTTGCGCATGCGCAGCGCAGCGCGCGAGCGCAACCGTGCGGCCAGCCGGCGAATCTGGTGGCGCAATTCGGCGATATCGGTCTCGGAGAGCGCGCCGAACTTGCGCTGCATGAGATCCGGCCCCTCGAACGGTTGGCGCGGGCGGTTGTTGTTTTCCGCCTGCTGCCGGGCGAGCTGCTGCCCGACATAGTTCTCAATCTGCTCTTGCAGGATGCCTTCGTTCGCCTTGATGTGGGCTGCGAGTTCACGGAGCGCCTCTCGGCTCATGCCCAGCGCTTCGAGCTTCTCCATCAGCTGCTGGATCAGGTTCTGGAATTCCTGGTCCATGCCGAGCTCGCGCATCATCCGCCGCATCAGCCACTGTTTTTGATAGTCCTGTCGCGCGAGCGGAACGCCCGACTTGTTTCCCAACTCGTCCATTTCATCCTGCGAGGGGTTCTGGCCCTCCATGATGTATTTCAAGAGCTGCTTGAGCCGTTCGTTATCGCCGAGCAGCGCGCGCAGGGCATCCTTGACCATCTGCGAGTCCTGCTCGCTCATTCCCTCCTGCGGATTGAAAAGCGGCGGCCCGCCGCTGCCAAAATAGTAGGGAAAGAGCTTTTCAAAGACCTCGCGGTCCGGTTCTTCCTTGACCAATGTGGTGGCGAGGGCGCTCTTGAATAGCTCGCGTTCCATGACCCCGATCACCTCGGTGGCAAGGAATGCATCCTGCGTTTCGGCCAGGCTGACGCGTACGCCGCCCGCTCGCAACGCCGTAATAAACTCGACAATTCGTTGATCCATGAAATCCAAGCGAATAGCTGTTAGCTCTTAGCCCTTAGCGGCTAGCCGCTAACCACTAGCCGCGTCGTCCCTTGGGGTGCGGTCCCCAGCGGGGGAGTGAGCCGGCATCGTCGTCGTCCGGCTGTGTTCCGCTGCCCTTGAATTCGCCTAGGACACGCCTGGCGCGCTGGACATCGTGCTCGTGCTTGAGCAAAATGGTGAGTGTATTGTCGAGCGTCTTTTCGTCGATGCTTTTCGAGTTGAGCATGACGAGGGCGCGCGCCCAGTCCAGCGTTTCGCTCACACTCGGGTGCTTTTTCAGGTCAAGTCCGCGCAAGCGATGCACCAGCTCGACGGCCTGTTTTGCCAACTGCGGCGAGAGTTCGGGCACCTTGAGGCGGACGATTTTGAGCTCCGATTCCACCGTCGGGTAATCGACGTACAGATAGAGGGCGCGGCGCTTGAGCGCTTCGGAAAGCTCGCGTGTATTGTTCGATGTCAAAAAGACCAGCGGCATGTGCTTGGCCTTAATGGTCCCCAACTCTGGCACAGTGACCTGAAAATCGCTCAGGATTTCCAGCAGAAAGGCTTCAAATTCGGCGTCGGCGCGGTCGATTTCGTCAATCAGCAATAGCGTCGGCGTGTCGGAAGTGAGCGCGCGGAGCAAGGGGCGGGGGAGCAAGAATCGCTGGGAAAAAAAGACGTCCTCTTCCTGGGCAAGCTTGTCCGCCGCCGCGGCCAACGAATTGGCGCCGGCCAGCACATCGTGGAGCTTGTCGCGCAGCAGTTGCGTATAGAGCATCTGCTTGGCGTATTCCCACTCGTAGAGCGCCTTACTCTCGTCCAATCCCTCATAACATTGGAGGCGGACCAGGTCGCGCTGGACTGCGCTTGCCCAGGCTTTGGCGAGCTCTGTCTTGCCTACACCGGCCGGTCCTTCGATCAGCACCGGTTTTTGCAGTTTATCGGCCAGATAGACAACCGTCGCAATTTCGTCGGTGGCAATATAGCGCTGACCTGCGAGAGCGTCGCGCACTTCGGAAATATTGTTAAACATAAAACTCCAATTTTTCGAGTCGCTATAGATTTCTAAATTCTATGCCATTCACGCGGCGCCGTCAATCGCCAGGATGTAAATATTTCATAAAGGCTAGACGCCTGCGCCGGCAAATCTTATTCGCCTGCCCCCGTCGCCGGGTTGAGCTCCATCCCGCGCTGCTGCTCGCGGAACTGGGTGCTATAGAGCCGCGCATACAGGCCCCCCTGCACGAGCAGCTCGGCATGTGTCCCCTGCTCGACGATCTGTCCCTCGCTCACGACAAGGATGACATCGGCGGCGAGAATCGTCGAGAGACGATGGGCAATGACCACGCTGGTGCGCCCCTTCATCAGCGGTTTGAGCGCCGCCTGGATCAATGCCTCGGATTCGGAATCGAGGCTTGACGTCGCTTCATCCAGCACGAGGATACGCGGGTCCTTGAGGATGACGCGGGCGATGGCGACGCGCTGCTTTTCCCCGCCGCTCAGCCGGTAGCCACGCTCGCCGACGACCGTATCATATCCCTTGGGCAGGCGTATGATAAAGTCATGGATGTTGGCGGCCTGGGCCGCGCGCTCGATCTCTTGCGGGGTGGCATCCGGTTTGGCATAGAGCAGGTTGGCGCGGATCGTATCGTGAAAGAGATAGGTCTCCTGCGTGACCATGCCGATCTGCTTGATCAGCGATTCGAGCGTCACATCGCGCAAGTCGTGCCCGTCGATCTGGACGCTCCCGGCGGTTGGGTCATACAGGCGCGGGATGAGATAGGTAATCGTCGTCTTGCCCGCGCCGCTGGGGCCGACCAGTGCGGCCAGCTGCCCCGGCCGGATATGGAAATTGACCTCCTGCAAGGCTAAAAGGCGGGTGGGGACGATGCTGGGTGTCTCCTCTTCATCATTCGGTTTTCCCCCGCCGGCATGGCCGTTACGGCCGTTGCCAGTATGCCCGTTGCCATTGTGCATGGATTGCTCAAAGGCCGATGCGGCGAGCTGCTCCTCGGCCTTGCCGAGGTAAGAGAACGAAACGTGGTCAAAGCGGATATCCCCTTCGGCGCGTGTGAGCTCGATCGCGTCCGGTTTGTCCTGAATCTCGACCGGGAGATCAAGGAACTCGAACACGCGCTCGAATGAGACCAGCGAAGTTGCCAGGTCCACGCGCGCATTGACCAGCGACGAGATGGGGCCGTAGAGCTGGTTCAGGTACGCGGCAAAGGCGATGATGGTGCCGACGGTAAAGGCCCCCTGCAGGACGAGGATCCCGCCGCCCCAATAGACGACGGCGACGCCGACGGCGCTGACCAGGCCGAGCGCGAGAAAGAACCAGCGCCCGACGAGCGCCTGCCGTACGCCGATCGCAGCCAGTCCCTCGGCTTGTTTCGAGAATCCCCCGATCTCGTCTTTTTGCCGGCCGAATAACTTGACGAGGAGCGCGCCGCTCACGTTGAGCGTCTCATTCATGCGCACTTCCATCTCCGAGTTGAGCTCGTACTGCTGGCGGACGAGCTCGCGCAGGAGGAGCCCGACGCGCCGTGCAGGTAGGATAAAGAGGGGGATGACGATCAGGCTGACGAGCGTGAGCCGCCAGTCGAGATAGATCATGATCGCCAGGATGGTGACGACCTGAAAGACGCTCGTGATGATCGTCACGAGCGTCCCGGTGACCGCGCGCTGTGCGCCAATCACATCGGTATCGAATCGCGCCATCATCTTGCCCGTCTTGGTCTCGGTAAAGAACCGGAGCGACATTTTTTGCAGGTGGGCATAGAGCGCCTTGCGCAAATCGGCAATGATCCCTTCGCCGACGCGTGAGGACACCCAGCGCTGTCCAACTCCGATCAGCCCGTCGATCAGGGGAATGCCAATGAGCCCGAGGGCGAGCAGGTTGAGCAGGCCAAAATCCTTGTCGGGGAGCGCCTTGTCGATCAGGCTCTTGTACAGGAGGGGAGGTACCAGCCCGATGAGGGATGAGGCGAGAATCGCCAGGAGCATCAACGTGAGGAGCCCCGCGTAGGGGCGCGCGAATTCCGCCGCCCGCCGGATCAACGACCGGGTAACTGTGGGCTTGTCTTCCTTTTCGTCATAATTGATAAACCGCCACCAACCACCGCCATGCATCATAATCTTGTCCTCGCTTGCAGAAAGGGACGAGCAATCGTCCTTGAATAGGATAAGGAATTATATCACCCCGTTAGCGACTGCGGCAACTATCAAACGGCTAGTCCGTACTGGTCGTAAGAACGGGGGTGCGCCGGGGATGCTTTACAAGGCGCTGTGCGCGGTAGTCGTGTAACCACTCGCTATTGATTTGCGGCAAACGACGCGGGTAACTGGCGGGTGAAGGACTATTGGCCTCTACGGGTGAGCGAACTCCAATTGCTGGATGAGCGTGGGGAGCTGGCCGATGTGCTCAAGCTCGTGATAATTGCGAACCGCGCCGATATCGGGGTGGGCTAGTTCGTGGACCCAGGTGAGCGCATAGGGGATGTGGACGGCGCAGCCGCCCAACGCGACGATTGGCAGGACATCTGATCGCAGCGAATTCCCGACCATCAGCACACGTCGCACGTCGATGCCGTGCTTGTCGAACAACCGCCGGTAGACCAACTCGTTCTTTTCGCTGACGATCTCGACGTGGGTGAAATAATCCGCCAGCCCGGATCGCGCGATTTTGGTCTCTTGCTCGAACAGGTCGCCTTTCGTTATCAGCATCAGCCGGTGCGACGCGGCAAGCGTGGCGATAGTGGGCTCGACCTGCTCCAACAGCCGGATCGGGCGCGTGAGCATCCCCTTGGCGAGGTCGACGATTACCTGGATGTCCGCACCGGTGACCCTGCCGCCGGTGAGCTCGATCGCGGTCTCGATCATCGACAGCGCAAACCCTTTGACGCCGTAACCAAAAAGCGCGAGGTTTCGCTGCTCGCGCGCATAGAGGTCACCGGTCGTGAGCGGTGTGTCGAGGTATGGCGCGAGGAGCTCGCGTAGCCGGTCCTGCGTCTCGGCGAAGGCGCCCTCGTTATCCCACAGCGTGTCATCGGCATCAAAAGCAATCAAGTCAAACATGGGCCGTGGGGAGTATATTCCGGGAATGGAAAAAGACCATGATATGGGAAAGGGCGCGGGCTCGACGGGCACAGCCGCCGGTCATCCATCGCATGCGTGGGTTCTCTGCCCCTCTCTTAAGCTCCTGCCGCCCGGAAGCCGCCCAGACGACATTCTGCCTATGAGGTATGCTTTCTGATGAGATGATGAACGACTATACCCACCGAGCCTCACGCCCTGTGGGAACATTTAGGAAGGAACGTTGCCTTTGGTATGCTCCTCAGTCGGCCGGCATGACCAGTTTCATGGCTGGCATCTCCGTGGAAAGAGGGGCATTGACGAAATCGAGCCAACTGCTATAGCGTGGGTCGCGGCCGCGAATCGCATCGTGAAACACGCGCTGCAGGTGCTGAGTCACCGGGCCGGACCGGCCATCGCCGATCTTGCGGAAATCAATCTCGCGCAGGCCGATCACTTCGGCGGCCGTACCGCAGACAAAGACCTCGTCGGCTACATAGAGCTGGTCGCGCGAGATAGACTCTTCGGATACCGGGTAGCCCAGATCGCGCAGGAGGGTCATGAGCGCGTCGCGGGTCAGCCCTTCCAGAATTTCGGCGCGCGGCGGGGTAGAAATCCTCCCCTTGCGAACGACAAACAGGTTCTCACCCGTGCATTCGGCGACCAGGCCATACGGGTCCAACAGGATCGCTTCGTCGAATCCGAGGCGAACGCTCTCGGTCTTGGCGAGCACCGAGTTGGCATAATTACCCGAGACCTTGGCTTTGGTCATCATGACATTGGGATGATGCCGCGTAAAGCTCGAGATGTTGGCGCGAATCCCTTTCGCCAGCGCTTCGGGGCCGAGGTACTGGTTCCACTCCCATGCCGCAATGCCGACGCCGAGCGTCGCCGCGTCCACGCAGAGGTTGAACCCGCCCGAAGCGAGATAAATCACCGGGCGGATATAGCATTCGGTGAACCCGTTTGCGGCGACCGTTTCGCGTGCGGCCTGCATGAGTTGCTCGGCGGTATAGGGCACGTCGCGGATGCCGAATACATGCGCTGAGTCGACAAGCCGTTCCATATGCTCACGCAGGCGAAAGATTGCCGGTCCCCGGTCGGTGCTGTAACAGCGGATTCCCTCAAAAACCGCCGTGCCATAATGCAGCGCGTTGGTCAAGAACGGGACGAGCGCCTGGTCCGATGGGACGAGCTTGCCGTTCATCCACGTGTACGTCGATTCCATTGCCAAAGGTTCTGCTTCTCCTTGTCACAAAATCTAGCGCCGAGCTTGCGACGCGTCGTCCGTATCGGTGCGGCGGGGGGCGGGGGCGCTCGGCGTTGGCGCCCGCATCAGCCCGGACATGTCCCATTGATTCGCATGATCCCGCATTTCCCAGAATGGGTCCAGAAAGCGTCGCACCGGTTCTGCCGCGGGGGTAGGTTGGCTTGAAGTCTGTTCCATGGGATGATCTCCTATCGAGCAAAGAATGGCAAAAAGAAAACCGCCTGTCGGTTCAGGCGGTTCCGATTTGCGAAGGTTTTCGCTTATCGTCGTCGGCGGCGTGTGTCGACTCTTACCCAAACCGGTTTACGCCTGCTGCTAAGGGAGAGCGCAACAAGCGTAATGACGACGACGCTAATAATAGAGAACGCTTCAGTTGTCATGTAAATATCATGATAGCAAAAAGAGGGACACAAGTCATCGGGCAAAACGCCCAATCTACTCCCGGATTCCTTTGTGCAGAATGCACAAAGGCTTGGCGGGTCAAAGGCAAGAAACAAGGGTGTCTACAGCGGCGGCATAAAGTCAGGTTCCTGGCGGGCCAGGTCGTGCGCGCGGAGCGCCAACTGGAGCGCCAGCCGGGTCTCGGGGTTATCGAGGTCGAACTTGCCAATCTCGCCTGCACGCTGAAGGCGGTAGAGGAGGGTGTTGCGGTGCAGGTAGAGCGCCTGCGCGGTCTGGACGAGATTGGCATTGTGCTGGAAATAGGCGCTGAGCGTCTCGACGAGGTTTCCCCCCTTGCTCCGGTCATAGTCAATCAGGTCGCCCAGCATCTGGTCCACAAAGGCATCCAGTTCCGAGCTCCCAAGGAGGGGAAGAATCAGGCGATAGACCCCGAGGTCGCCAAAATATTGCGGGCGGCCCTGGCGGAGCTTGTGTTCGAGCTTCATGGCCTGGCGCGCTTCTTGATAAGATTGGCGCAGCCCGAGCAGGCTGTCCGAGAGGCGGCCGACCCCCAGCCCCAATTGTGCGTGCGGAAATTCCTCATGGGCCAGATCATAGATGCGCTGCGCCCATTGCAAGGCGTCCGCGAGCTCTTGGTCCGCGCTGGCGGCATAGAGGACGACAATCTCGTCTTCGCGTAGGATGGCGACCGCGCGCGATGGGAGCCGCTTGACCTCGCCGCTGACGATGGTTTCGAGCCGGCGGAAGGAGGGAGCTTCGGAGGAGAGCCATTGCAGGGTCATCACCACATGCGGTCCGGCGCGCCGGTACCCGGCGCGGTCAGCCCAGCGGCCCGCATCGGTCTCGTTCACGCTCTGCGTCAGGATCGCTTCGATCAGGTCGCCGGTGAGCTTTTTGCGCGCCTCACTCACCGCCTTGACTTTGGCCATCTCGAGCGCGCACGCCGCCGCGCCCTGTTCGAGCGCAATCCGGTCGAGCGCGCCAAATTGGCCGGCGGGGCTGACAATCGAGATAAAGCCGCGGGCGATATCGCGCACGATGATCGGCGTGACCAGTCTCATCGCCCCGTTCGCCAGGCTCTGCTCTTGCGGCTCGCGGACACGCCCGGCGCGCCGGCGGTCCTGGAATTCGGCGGGGAGAGCGCCAGGGGCAGCTAATCCCTCTACGATCGCAGACCACGCAGGCCAGAGGTCGCGCGGTGGAACTGCGGCGAGCACCTGTACGCGTTTGTCCTGTACGACGACGCCGTGATGGGTGAGCTCGGCGACCGCGCGGGTAATCCCGACCAGTCCCTGATTCTCGACCGACAGGCGCGTGAGCCGTTGATAGATTTCCGCTTTTTGCGCGACCAGCCCGGCCTCTTTGTCCACAAGGAGACGCAGCAGCTCGCGCTGTACCTGTGATAGCTCGGCCTGTCCGTCCAGTTCGACGATCGCAAAGTGCGCCTGCTCTGCCCATTCGAGCACTCGAGGCGGCAGCGTGCAGGGGAGCAGGATCACGCCCGCCGCGCCGCAAGAGGCAAGGCGGGGGAGAGGGAGATCATCGTACGGGGGCGTCAACAGCACCAGCTCGCCGCTCGACGGCTGGTATTCCTTGATGTTCACACCCGCGACCGTATTGACCCAGGCAACGGAACGGATCAACCCGGCGCTGCCCGCGAGGACGCGAAACCGGCCGCCGAGTCCCAGGCGAACGAGCTCGTCCAACGGCAATTGTGCAGTAAGCATAGAGAAAAAAAGCGGCGCAGGCAAATGCTGCCTGGCACCGCTGCGTACCACCCTGCTTATATCATAACACAAGGTGGGGATTTACTCAATCTGGAGATTCCTCGCGGCTCAATGGCCGTCGGACCCTAGGTCCTCATAGGGTTATGGACAAAACGGTTCGGAACGACCTCTGTGGATAGTCACCCGAGAGATCAGGGCATTTTGGCGAGCACTTGCTGCGCCAGCGTCTTGACCTTGCCCTCGGGCGTCGTTTCGCCCGAGATGGTGAACGTGATCTGAAAGTTGCCCTTGAGAACGAGCAGGTTGTTGTAGATGCCGCCTTGCCAAAAGGCTGCATCCCCCAGCCCGCTTACATTCTGCGGGGTCACATTCAATTGAGTCACCGCCTGCTTTTGGGCAAGCTCAAAGCTATCCTTGGCCGAGAGCGCATCATCCGCTTGTATGACGATCAAAGTCACGTGATTGGCTGGCGATGATTTCGCCTTGTATTCGCAGCTTGTGACGACGAAATTGGCCTGTCCACTAATCGGGCTTTCGGGCGCAGCAGCCGGTTCGCCCAGAATCGTTTCGGCATCGGTCTGGCTCAGCAGTTTGCAGGCATCGACCTTGGCGCCGGTCGAGGAATTGTTGGGTGGGTTGGTTGCCGGTTGTCCCTGGACCTGGGTGGACGCCGGACGGGTTCCGGCCGGATTCGACGCGCTATTGGAGCAGCCGAGGACCAGCAGAGCGCAGCCGGCGAGGACAATCATTAGAGTGATATTTTTTCTCATTCTTCTCCTATGGATTGAAGCAGAAAGTTCCCTGGGTTGATGTTCGCAGCATACCGTTTGATCGTAACAAAATCGTCACAAGCCCGGCTCGGACGCGCGGGGTGGGAACAGCGCCCGCGCGTGATCTACGGCTTGCGCAAACGTCATGGCGCACCCGGTTGCCCATTCCTGCTCAAAGGCTGCAGGGTCCAATTGTGCGCGTACGACGGCGACGTAATGCTCGTAATCAGCTTGATCCGTCCTGTCCATAGAGATTTTGAGCGTCTTGACAGATTGATTGACTGCCGCGAGTAAATAGACAGCCTCTCGCGCAGCGCCCTTGCCTGCCAGGCTTCCCCCCAGGCCGAGAATGCTTCCGACGATGAGCGCCTTGACGTCAATCAGCAAGGCCTGGTCGAGGCTGCGGGTAAGTGCAGGGATGGCAAGGTCATACTCGCCGATTCGGTTGAGGATATGACCGCGATTGTGGAGCAATACCACACGTCCCTGTCCTCGATCTTGCTCGGGTGTTGAGTCCAGACCCTCTTGATTCAACCTGCGCGCAGTGTCATAATCGCCCCTGGCGCGATAGACCTCGGCCAACTCGCCGAGGGACATCGGGAGTCTCAAAGTCAGCCGATGTTCCCGGCACAGGCGCAACCCCGTCTCACGATACCCTTGGGCGGAATCCAGGTCCCCCCGCGCCATTGCAATATACCCGAGATAGGAAAAAGCAATACTGGCTGCCGACCAGAATCCCAACTCCTGGCTGATGGATAACAGTTCCTCGGCCAACGCCTGCGCCTGATCCAGATCATTCATGTGGCTTGCCACCCGTATGGCATTAATGAGCGCCCCCGCCAGCCCGGGTTTATCGTCCATCTCGCGAAAAATGGGCAGATACTGCGCCACACAGAGCTGCGCTGCTTGATCGTCTCCCTGTTGAAGATAGGTGTGGGAAATGAACGCGAGCGCGCCCGCGCTGCCTAAACGATCGCCCAGCCGATCAAAGTGAACTACCGCCTCGTGCATAATTGCGCGGGCCGAAGCATAAGCGGACTGCTTGAAGATCAAGCACTCGCCTTGCGCTGAGAGGGCTGCGGCAATCCCTTCATGATCGTCGAACTCGCGAAAGAGCGCGAGCCCCGCTTCCACCATGGGCATTCCAACCCTCGGGTCATCCCGCATATTGTGCAGCGCGCCCGCGCCGACCAGCGCCCAGGCCAACCATTCCTTGTCATTCAGCTCCCGCGCTATACTCTCACATTCGGCCAAGTACGCGTATGCGCCGGCGGTATCCCCTTGAATCCCGGCAAGGTAGCCGAGCCGCGCGAGCGCGCGGGCGCGCAGCGCAGTACGTGCAGTCGGATTGAATTCGAGCAGTCGCTCGAACCACGCGCGTCCCTCGCCCCAATAGCCGCGCACTTCCCAAAAGCGCCAGAGTGAACAGGCGATGCGCAGTCCGGCCTCGGCGCGCTCGTCGCTCGTCGTGCTCCATTCGAGCGCGGCGCGCAGGTTGTCGTGCTCGGCCTGCAAGCGGTCCAGCCAGCGTTTCTGATCACTATGGCGCAGTTGTGTGCCGGCCGTTTCCGCCAGGCGCAGGAAAAAATCGAGATGCTGCATCCGCGCCGCCTCGGACTCGCGTGCTTGAACCAATTTGGCGCGCGCATACTGGCGAATCGTTTCCAGCGTGCGATAACGGTATGCCTCATCCGGTCCCATCTGCTCGGCAATCACCAGCGATTTGTCCACCAAATGGGTGAGGAGATCGAACACCTCTTGCGGCGGCAGTGCGACAGAGGGGGTGGAGGTTGCACTCTTCTCTCTATCCCCACAAACCGCTTCGGCCGCCTCGAGTGTCAATCCGCCCGCAAACACCGACAGTCGCCGGAGCAGTGCTTGTTCCTCCGGGGAGAGCAGATCATAGCTCCAATCGATGAGCGCCTGGAGGGTTTGCTGACGTGGTAACGCAGCCCGGTTGCCGCCCGTCAACAATCTAAAGCGGTCGTCCAACCGCGCCAGCACCTCCTGCGCCGGCAGCGCTTTGATCCGGGCCGCCGCCAATTCAATCGCCAATGGAATCCCGTCGAGGCGCTGGCAGATTTGCGCGACCAGCGGCGCGCTGGCCTCCGTCAGGACAAAGGATGGGGCTACGGCCTGGGCCCGCTCGACAAACAACTGAATACCCTCATAACCGGCCAGGGCCTGATAGGAGGGTAAATGACGCATATCCGGGAGGGAGAGCGATGGGATGTGAAAAGAGGTTTCTCCCGTGATGCCGAGCCCTTCGCGACTGCTGGCAAGGATTTGAACGCGCGGGCAGGCGTGGAGCAACGCCTCGGCGACCTGCGCACAGGCCTGGATGAGATGTTCACAATTGTCCAGGATCAGCAGCAGGTTTCTGGGGCGCAGGTAATCGATCAGCGTGTCCAGGAGCGGGCGTCCAGTCTCTTCACGCAGGCCCAGCGCACGCGCAATCGACGGCGCGACCAGGTTGGCATCGGACAGCGGGGCAAGCTCGACGAGCCACACCCCATCCTCGTAATTGTCCAGGACTTCGGCCGCAAGCTGGAGCGAAAGGCGCGTCTTGCCTGTGCCACCCACGCCGGTCAAGGTCAGCAACCGCGCCGTCGTCAAGCGTCGCCGGGCCTCGGCCAATTCCCGCTGCCGGCCAATCAAACGCGTCAACTGAATCGGCAGGTTATGCTGAAAAGCCTGGAGCGAGCGGAGCGGGGGAAAATCGGACGGCAGATCAGGGGCGAGCAACTGATAAATGTGCTCGGGCTGAACCAGGTCTTTGAGACGGTGAGCGCTCAGATCGCGCAATTGCACATCAGGCGGTAAGGGCGCGCCGAGTGTTCCGGCGGTGGCTTGTGAGAGGAGAATTTGCCCGCCGTGACCGGCGACGAGGATTCGCGCGACCCGCGCCAGAGGGATACCGAAATAATCCCCATCGCGCTCTTCCACCTGCCCGGTGTGCAACGCCATGCGCACGCGCAGCGCGCCGATTTCGCCCCAGCTCTCGGCCAGGAGCGCGCGTTGGGCGGCGAGCGCAGCGGCCAGCGCATCCTGGGCCGAGGCGAACACCGCACAAAACTGATCGCCAAGCGTTTTAAAGATGCGCCCGCGATGCGCCTCCACCGCGCGGCGAATGAGCGCATCGTGACGTGCAAGCGCCGCCTTCATCGCTTCGGGATATTGCTCCCAGAGCCGGGTGCTCCCTTCGATGTCTGTAAATATAAATACGAGAACGGGGGACAGGTTGGACATGAATCCCTCTGGCGTCCCATTCTATCATCTCTCCGATTATTTTCATACGGGGATCACGGGCGCTATACCGATAATTGTGTAATTTCGTAGGGGCAGGTTTCAAACCTGCGCCCTACGCGTCAAATTACACAACATCCGCCATACTACCGGATCACGGCTGGCGACTGAGCAGGTCGCGCAGTAGAAAAAGCAAGAACGGCGCACCTTGCGATGCGCCATTCCCTTTCCCGGACAATCCATCTCTAGCGCTCTGGCGTCTGTTTGCGGGCCTTGAAGAGGATCGAGAGCCCGATTGCGACCAGAATGAGCGGCCAAAAGTTGCCGGCGAACTTGACCACTTCGAGGGCGGGACCCCCGACCAGGAGCCCAATGCCGAGCAGGCCCGATACTCCGCCGACGATCAACGCCCACCACTCCTTGCGTCCTGCAGAGAACCACGCCAATGGCGAGATGCTCATGAACCCGAGCCCCATGCAGAGGGTAAAGACACCACCTTGCGCCTCCGGGTCGAGCCCCGTGAGCACACTGGCGATCAGCACTGTGCCGAGCCCGAGTCCGTACAAAATCGTCACAGATTGGCAACGGCCCTGTGCGCCAAGCTTGTCGAATCGCGTTCGCGCGGTATAATGGGGGACAGAAAAACCCTCACCCCCACATCCAAAGGGCAACCTATGCCTGCGTTAGAGTATATCGATCTCGACCTTGAAATTGTGCGAACGGCCACGGGCTATCGCGCCGCCATGAATTCCCCGGCGGGTCAGGCGAGCGCGGATTTTGTATTGCCCTTTGAGAAATACGAATTGGACCTGCTCCTGGATCGGCTCGGCGGGCGGCGGCGCGCGACGCGGACCTTGCGCACGAAATGGGAAGAGATGGATGCAGCGCAGCAACTGGGCGGCAAGCTCTTTGACGCCGTGTTCAGCGGCGACCTCAAGAGCCTCTGGGCGACGAGCCAGTATGTCGCCGAGGAAAAGGGGGACGGGCTGCGCATCCGCCTCCGCCTCACCAATGCCCCGGACCTGGCCGACCTCCCCTGGGAATACCTGTATGACCCCGCGCTCGACCGGTTCTTTACCCTTTCCGTCAAGACGCCGCTGGTGCGTTTTCTTGAAATCCCACAGCGCATTCGCCCGCTCACGGTCCAACTGCCCCTCCGTATCCTGGTGATGATTTCCAGCCCGACCGATTATGACCCGCTCGACGTGGAGGGGGAGTACGCGCGCCTGGACCGCGCACTGGGTGCCGCGCAGGCGCAGGGGTGGGTAATGTTGACGCGGTTGGAAGAGGCGTCGCTCCTGGCGCTCACCCAGTGTTTACAGCAGGACGAGTTTCACATTCTGCATTTCATCGGACACGGCGTGTTTGACCGGCGCGTTGAGCAGGGGCTGCTGCTCCTGGAGGATGCCCAGCACAAAGGGCACCTGGTGCGCGCCCGGAACCTGGGGATGATGTTGCGTGATCATTCGTCCCTGCGGCTGGTCGTGCTGAATGCGTGTGAGGGGGCGCACAGCGCGAGCACCGACCCGCTGGTGGGGGCGGCCCCGAGCCTGGTGCAGCAGGGCATCCCGGCGGTGATTGCGATGCAGTTTGAGATTACGGACCTGGCGGCCATTGCCTTTTCGCAGGGGTTCTACGGCGCGCTGGTGAACGGGTATCCGGTGGATGGCGCGCTGGCGGAGGCGCGTAAACGGATGTATGCGGCGGGGCATGAATTGGAATGGGGGACGCCGGTACTCTTTATGCGCGCGCCGGATGGCCGGATTTTCGACGTGACACAAGTCGCAGGTCACAGGTCACAGGTCGCAGGTCACCCGTTGCAGGGGACAGGGGACGTGGCGGCAGAGGCTAAGCGGCAAGCGGAGCTCAAGGCGCAACAAGAAGCGGCGGCGGAGGCCAAGCGGCAGGCGGAGCTCAAGGCGCAACAAGAGGCAGAGGCCAAACGTAAGGCGGAAGCCGCAGCGCTGGAAAAGAAGCGGGCGGTGGAACTGGTTCTGCCACTGGTGCCGGGCGTGACGCTCGAGCTCGTGCGCGTGCCGGCCGGCGAATTCTGGATGGGGAGCAGCGATGCCGACAAGCAAGCCTCTTCCAATGAAAAGCCGCAGCATAAAGTGTATCTGGACGAGTATCTCATTGGCAAGTATCCGGTGACGGTGGCGCAGTTCGCGGCGTTCGCCAAGGCAACCGGGCGCGCGGTGCGGCTGCCGACCGAGGCGGAGTGGGAGAAGGGGGCGCGTGGGATGGATGGGCGGATCTATCCGTGGGGGAGCACCTTTGACCAGAACTTGCTCAACTCATCCGAAGGAGGCAAACGGGATACCACACCAGTGGGGAGCTATCCGGGCGGGGCGAGCCCATATGGTGCGCTGGATATGGCGGGGAATTTCTGGGAGTGGTGCGCGGATTGGTATGCGGAAGATTACTATCGGAATTCGCCGGCGCAGAATCCGACTGGCCCGGACGTGGGAGGAATTCGCGTCGTGCGCGGTGAGGGAAGAGCGATTGAACGATTCCGTTGGCGAACGCGTAGGGGCAATCCCTTGCGACTAAAGGGAGTCCCCGTTGGATGGTTGCCCTCGGGGGCGGGCACAAGGCCACGCCCCTACTTTATTGGTGTGCTCTATGAGGGAAGGGAGAAGGGGATGGCTAATGAATTGGTGATTGCGGTAAATGGCAAAGAGCATAGAGTCGAGGCTGCGCCGGACACCCCGCTATTGTACGTGCTGCGAAATGAGCTGGGACTGAATAGCCCACAGTTTGGCTGTAGATCGGAACAGTGCGGCGCGTGTCGGGTCCTGGTCGGCCAAAAGGCGGTCTCTTCGTGCAAAATGTCCGTCGCGGAAGCGGCCGGCGCGCCCATTACAACGGTGGAAGGATTGGGAACCTTGCAGGAATTGCACCCTATTCAACAGGCGTTTATCGCCGAGCAGGCGGCGCAGTGCGGCGTGTGTACCAGTGGCATGATGATTACAACGGCGGCGCTTCTCTGGGGGCATCCCCACCCGACCGACGAACAGATTCGTCAGGCCCTTGATGGGAATCTTTGCCGTTGTGGCTCGCACCTGCGGATTCTGCGCGCGGTCAAGCGGGCGGCGGACCTGTTAGCCGCAGTGGAGGAGATGTAACATGGCGGATCAATCCAACTGGACCGACCCGAAAATGGATCGCACGACGCAAGCGCGCGACGCGTGGGCGCCGCCACGCGCGAACCAGATTGACGATTGGCTGGCGATTGCATCTGATGGGACAGTGACCGTATTGAGCGGCAAGGTTGAGCTGGGGACGGGGACCCGTACGGCGCTTGCGCAGATCGTCGCCGAAGAGCTCGACGTTCCCTTTGACCGCATCCGCATGGTGATGGGCGATACCGCGCTGACGCCGAATGAGGGCTATACCGCTGGCAGCAAGACCATCCAGGTCGGCGGGGTCGCGCTGCGCGAGGCGAGCGCGGAGGCGCGGCTGGCGCTGCTCGAGATGGCGACCGACCGGCTGGATGCGGCGTTAGACGAGCTCGTCGTAACGGACGGGGTTATTGCGATACGCGATCGCCCGGAGCGAGCGGTGAGTTATGCAGAGTTGATCGGCGGCAAGCGCTTTAATCGTGAAATGACCGGCAAGGCTGTTCCCAAACGCCCGGAGGATTATCGCATTGTCGGCCAGTCGGTCGCACGGCTGGATTTGCCCGGCAAGTTCGCGGGCCAGCCCAGCTTTATTCAGGACTTGCGTTTGCCCGGTATGCTGCACGGGCGTATCGTCCGCCCGCCTAGCCCCGGCGCAATGCTCCTTTCCATTGACCGCGATTCGATTCAAGACATTCCTGGAGTTCAGGTCGTTCAGATCGGTAGTTTTGTCGGGGTCGTGGCCGAGCGCGAAGAGGTGGCGCAGCGTGCGGCGACCCAGCTCAAGGTCACCTGGCAGGAGCACCCCACCTTGCCGCCGGTGGACGAACTATTCGACTGGATTCGACAGCAGCCGACCACCGACCGGGTTGTCGTCGAGACTGGGGATGTAGACCATGCAATGGGGCAGGCAACCAGGCGGATCAGCGCAACCTATTATCAGCCCTACCAGAACCATGCCTCGATTGGGCCTTCGTGCGGGGTGGCGGATTTTCAGGAGGGGCAACTCAAGGTGTGGGCGGCGACGCAGGGAGTTTATCCCCTCCGCAACGCGATCAGTGACCTGCTCCAACTCCCACCGGACAAGGTCCAGGTGACCCATGTCGAGGGCGCGGGCTGTTATGGGCAGAATGGGTCAGATGATGCGGCGGCCGACGCGGCTGTTTTGTCGCGGGCTGTTGGCCGTCCGGTACGTGTCCAGTGGACGCGCGAGGAGGAATTTGCCTGGGAGCCCAAAGCGCCGGCGATGGTGATGGAGGTGTCCGGCGGACTGGATGACGCCGGGAATATTGTAGCGTGGGATTATCAAGTTTGGACGCCGCCGCATACCACGCGTGCCGCGACCGGGAATGGACTGCTGGCGGGACAACTGATGACCGGCCAGCGTCCGCCGGCCAGGGGGTGGCTGGGTGGCGGCGACCGGAATGCGCCGACCGATTACCGCCTGCCGCACCAGCGCGTTCGCGCACACTGGCTGGCGCAATCCCCGGTGCGCGCCTCTTCGATGCGCAGCCTGGGGGGCGCGGCAAATACTCTGGCCAACGAGTCGTTTATGGACGAACTGGCCGCCGCCGCGCAACGTGACCCATTGGAATTTCGCCTGGCGCACTTGACCGACCCGCGCGCACAAGCTGTATTGCGCGCTGCAGCCGAGCGCGCGAACTGGGAACCACGCGCCGCGCGTGCAACCCCCTGGCGGGGGCCGGAGGGCGCCGGGACCGGCCAGGGGGTTGCCTTTGCGCGGTATGAAAATACAGAAGCGTATGTGGGGATGATTGCACAGGTCACGGTCGATCCGGCGAGCGGCGAGGTCCGTGTCAGGCGCATTGTGGTCGCGCACGATTGTGGACTGATCATCAATCCCGATGGATTGCGCAACCAGATCGAGGGGAATGTGATACAAGCGGTCAGCCGGGCGCTCAAGGAAGAGGTCCGCTTTGACGAGCGGCGCATCCTCAGCCTCGATTGGGAGTCCTATCCCATTCTGACCTTTTCCGAGCTGCCTGAGGTAGAGATTGTTTTGCTCAACCGGCCCGATCAGCCCGCAGTTGGCGCCGGCGAGCCCGCCACCATCACGGTGGCCGCCGCCATCGCGAACGCGATCCATGATGCAACGGGTGCGCGGGTGCGGCAGGTCCCGTTCACGCGCGTGCGTGTTCGCGCAGCGCTGGCGGCGAGCACCTAATCGATCAGTATTTCGACCCCGGATTTCATCTCTCGGATGTTCAGCGTAAATATGACGACAACGCTCGCCAGGGCCATGACGCCGGCGGCGACCGCAAACACGATGCGATAGGCGTCGATCTCGGCTTTGAGCGTCATCAGGACGCCTGCCACTGCTCGGATGAGGGGGTTGACCGTGTTGACGATGCTATAGCGTGAGATGGCAATCAGGTTGTTCTCGGTCCCATTACTCAGAATCGTTGCAAACACTGAAATCCCGAATGCGCCAGAGATATTCCGGACGAGCGCCAGGATGGAAGAGGCAATGCCGATCTCTTCGGTTGGAATGACAGCGGCGATGATGCTGGTGCGCTGCGACATGCCAAACCCCAGGCCAAACGCCATGACGGACATGGGGATCATGATATCCAGGGCTGTCGAGCGTGCATCGACCTGAGTGTAAAGAAGCAAGCCCAATCCGCCGACGAGGGTACTGGCCGCAATCACGTACTTGGGTTGGACCTTGCCGACCAGGGTGACGCCGAGCGGTGAGGCGAGCATCATGAAAAAGGCCATGGGCATGAACAGGTATCCCGTCTGGGTTGCGCTAAAACCCAAAAAGGTCTGCACAAAGACCGGGATCAAAAATACGCCGCCCGACATGCCCATAAAGGTAATAAAGTTGTTGGCGAGCGCGGCATTGAACGCGGGGATCTTGAAAAACTTGAAATCGACAATTGGCTCGGGGTGCTTGATGTCAATCCGGTAAAAGATATAGCCGAACACGATCATGGTCAGGTAGCACGCGATGCTCCAGACGGAGAACCACCCCCAGTCTGTCCCCTGGTCGAGGACGAGGACCAGGGCCGAGAGCGAAATGCCCAGGGTAATCGATCCTGCAAAGTCAAAATGCATGACTTTGCGCTCTGACACTGACTCGCGGATAAAGACAAGGGCCATCACGAGTCCAATAATGCCAACGGGCAGATTGACGAGAAAGACCGACCGCCAGCCAAAGTGGTCGATCAGTGGACCGCCGATCAACGGACCAAAGACGATCGCGACCATAAAAGAGGAGGACCAGAGCCCGAGTGCCTGCGCCCGTGCCTTGCCATTGGGAAAGGTCACGGCGATGATCGCCATCGCCGTCGGGTAATCCGCGGAGGCTGCGATGGCCTGGATGACGCGGAACACCAGCATGGAACTTAGATTCCAGGCCAGGCCCGTGAGGACAGAGCCAAAGATAAAGATTGTAAAACCGAGGACGTAGATTCTGCGCCGGCCGATGCTGTCGCCCAGTTTCCCCCAGATCGGCACGAAAATGGCGTTTGCCAGGATATAGGCCGTCGCAATCCAGCCCGCCTGCGAGACCGAAATCGAGAAATCGTTAATAATCTTGGGAAGCGCGAGGTTGACTACGGTCGAGTCGAGACGTCCGAGGAAGGTCCCGATAATGACTGTTAGCAAGACCATCCACCGGAGGGGGTTCTGTTCCGCCGTTGCGTTATTATTTTTCATCAATATCGTTTTGCGCGATCGACTCAACCCCAAGTCCCGCTCCATAAGCGGGACTTATGGGATTGGTTTTATTTATAGATCCACATCCGGGCGGACATGCCATTCACAATCTCGGGGTAATGGTTCGGATCGAAGGTGACTTTGATGTCGTACAGCTTTTCCTGTCGTTTGTCCGAAATGCTAAAGACGACGCTCCCCTGGTCGGCGGTTTTGGCGATTGAATCGACCGTTCCTTCATATTCCCGATTATCATAGGCGTCAAGCGTAAACATGACCTTTTGCCCGATCTTGACATCGCCGAGACCCTGATCTTCTTGCAGGTGGCCGACCAGGCGCAAGCTGGCCGGATCATACATCTGCACAATGGGGGTCTGGTTGCTTGCAAATTGGCCCGGCGTGTTCTGTACCGAGACGATAATGCCCGGAACGCGCGCGCTTACGACGCGATCGCCAACGTTGAATAGTTGCTGGCCGACCACAACCCGGTCCCCTTCCTTGACATAGACCGCTTTGAGCACGCCCGGGACGTCAGGTCCGATGGAGATAACCGGCGCTGAAATCTCAGAGGTCTCTATGGAAATCCTGGACTCTTGGTCCTGCCAATAGCGAAACCCGAAATAGCCGCCGGCCGCGACGAGGAGGACCAGAACGCCGATAAAGAGCGGGCTTTTGACGATCCGGCCCAGGGGGTTTCTTCTCCCGCCGGCAACCGGCATGTCCTGATTGGCAGTCGCGTCTGCCGGGGTGGATGAACGATTATCAGCCATAGTGAAATGCTCCTGATCCAATAGCGTTATTTGCCTGGGGTCTGTATCTGCGCGCTGGCCGTCAACCCGGGACGCAACGGCAACGTGTTCGCGTCGACGTCGATGATGATGGGCACGCTGGTGACGCCGGAGACGGTGCTTGCCAGCCAGCCGACGCGCGTCACTTTGCCGGTGATGGTCTTATCCTTGAACGCGTCCGGCGTGATTGACACTGACTGCCCGATCTGAATCTGCGCGAACAGCGCCTGATCGATACTGCCCTGAAGCTGCAGGTGCGAAAGGTCGGCCAGCAGCAAAACCGGGGAGCTGGGTCCGACCGATTCGCCAACGTGTGGGATCAGCGAAATGACAATGCCGTCGAACGGGGCGGTAAGGGTCGCGTTGGTCACTTGTTGCTGGGCCAACGCGAGCGCGGCTTGCGCCTGATCTACCGCCGCCTGGGCCGCCGCAATGTTGTCCGAATTGGGTTGTAGCCGCGAGAGGCCCGCCTGTGCCTGTTGCACCTGACCCCATGCCCCGGCCAGCTCCGCGGCCGTGGGATGGGTCAGCGCATTGTTATAGGCCGCGATGGCTGCGTTGTAATTGTTCGTCGCCGTCTGCAACTGGAGCGACTGGGGCAGCATCCCGCTATAGGGATTGGTTGGCCCCCCGGCGCGATCGTATGCGGCCTGGGCCTGATCGAGCGCGGCCTTGGCGTTTGCCACCTGGGTTCGCAGCGGCGCGAGGTCGTTGGCCGAGGGCCCGCCGCGGACCTTTTCATAGTTCTTGAGTGTGGCGTCGACCGCGGCCTGCGCGGCGGCTGTATCCGCATCCGTGGCCGGGGATTTGATCTGGCTCAAACGCGCCTGCGCGCCAGCCAATGCCGCCTGGGCCTGCTGAACGGAGAGCTGTAACTCGGTCGTGTCGAGCACCGCGAGGGTGTCGCCCTTTTTGACCGTTGCTCCCTCCTGCACGCGAAGGTCGATAACCCGCCCGCTTCCTTTGAACATGAGGGTTGCTTGGGTAGGAGCGACAAAAGCGCCGAATATCTGGATGGTATTTGCCGGGGCTACTTGATTGGCGGGGACCGCCTGTGGCTGCGACGCGCTCGACGTGCTCGCCGGCGACGCCGCGACCCGCGCCGGTGGGTTTAGCGTCAGAATACCTGCGGCGACCAACACCAGCGCAGCCAGGACGGCAAATAATGTTCTAGGTTTGAGCATAAAAATCCTCCATTGCAAGCTGTAGTTTAATCATCACCTTGTGGCGGGGTAGCGCATCGCGCAAGACCGCCGCCGATCTATTTCTTGATTCCGGCGTGAGTGGGGGCCGCGACCTGCGCCAGCGCGCCCAGCCCACGTTCGAGCGCGGCGAGATCGGGCTCGCTCAATTCGTCGAGCCAGTCGCGCATCAACTCGCGCCGCCCTTCGCGTAAATGCTGCGCCAGCTTGTCCCCCTGGGCCGTCAGCCGCACCAGCGTCCGCCGGCGATCCTCCGGGTCTTCGTGTCGTTCGACCAATTGCGTCTGCACCATCTTGTCCACAAGGACGCTGGCCGCCGGCAATCCGATCTGCAGCTTGTCTGCGACGCCGCCCATCGACGTCGGGCCGGTATGGCAGAGCGCGAACAATACCTTGACCTGTCCCATCGTGAGGTCAAGATGCAGCCACTCTCCGGTAATTGTCTCCCAGATGGAATGAAAAACCGCTTTTTGTGATTGAATGATGGCGTTAACCGCCGCGTCGCGTTTTGGGTTCATCGCAATTCTCCCTGACACAGCCCCGCTTATGGTGGGGGACGATTATAGTCAAATAGTTTCGACTTGTCAAACTGTTTTTGCTTGTCGAATAGTATTGAGCGTGGAAAACAAACGTGTCGCAGACACGGCGCGACAATGCGCGCGGTCTGCGACACAGTGACCGGACAACTGGAAGGAGAGCGGGCTATTTGCTCCCCGATTCAAACCTTTGCGGCCCAGCGGCGAACGGTTATTGAGCCATGATCTTGCGCGCCACCTCGGCCAGCGCCTTGCTGATCGCGTGGTCGGGATAACGCACAGAAAAGAGGCCCGAGCTGGCAAGCGCCATCAGGTCATCCGAGTGCTGGAGCACGCCGATCACCTCTGCGCCATAGGTCTTTTCGACGCGGGCCCGAACCTCGGCGACCGGGAAGGAAGCGGGGACCTTGTTCACCAGCAGCCAGAGGCAGGGCACGTTCAGCTTGCGCGCCACTTCAACCGTCACGCCGGTGCCCTGATAGTCCTGGTTATCGGGGCGCATGATGATGATGAGCACATCCGAGATCGCAATCGAGAGCAGCGTCTCTTCGTTCAGGCCGGGGTGCGTATCGATCAGCAGGGCGTCGAGCTTGAGCTCTTCGGTCAGGTCGCGGAACCCGTCGTTCAGTAGGCCCACGTCGTACCCTTCGCGCAGGACTTTGGCAATATCGCCGGCCCTGAGGGCGGATGGAACGAGATAGACCTTGCCGGGGACAGAAACCCCCAGGTTCCCGGTGACATCGTGCGCGGTCTGCTCGACTTTGCACTTGCCATAGAGATAATCGTTGAGCGAGTGGGTAATCTTGGATTCGTCAAGATTAAAGAGCACGTGAATCCCCGGCGAGGCGATATCGGTATCGACCACGCCGACGCGATACCCCAGCATCGCAATCTGGCCGGCAAGGTTGGCGGTGGTGTTGGATTTGCCGGTGCCACCGCGGAACGAGTGAACCGAAACGATTTTGGACATGAGATAGACTCCCTTTGATTTCTTTTAGCCCTAGTAAAGTTCTGGCATCTCGATAGGCTCGGGCTGTGGCTTGCACACCCCACAATAGACCGCATCCGCTACCACGATTGCCTTGGGCGTATTGCCCTCGCCGACAAACATGGTGGTGATGAACGGCATTTTCTTCATGTGATCCTTGCAGAGAGCTCGCCCACAGAACGTGCAGACACCGCGTGAGTGTTGCTCACAATGGAAGCATAGCATCGACGGCTCCCCTCCTAATCCTGTACTTTTTTGTCAATTGTATTCCAGAGCCCGTCCGACAACTTGCCGCCCTTTTTGGGCGCCAGCCGGACTCTGTAAAAAGTGGCGCCGTCCTTTTCAATCTCGCGGACAAACCCCTTGTCCATGAGTTGTTTGATAAAGCTGCGCGCCGAGTCTTCATCCTGGTGAAGAAAAGCCATAACGCCGGGTAAGTCCACCTGCTGCTGCCGCATCATCCAGTTGACCAGCCCCGACAGCGGCTCCTGCAGCTCCAGGATATCGCCCATGCTGAGCCCGGGGGATTTTTCACGCGCGTCGAGTTCTCCTTGTAATCGACCAAATAGCCCTTTGCCCACTGAAGCCTCCTCCTCGTCTGCGATTGGCGCCCGGTATGTTATCTATCGCGCAGACTGCTTGCAATGAAAATTACGATACCGACTAATGGAGCCGCGCTTTTAATCGCCGAATCCGCTGGTAGGATTGATCGATGCGCGCCTCGTCGAGTTTCCCGTCCTTGACCTGTTGTGTGATGATGCCGATCACTCGCCCGGCAATGTCGGGGTCAAAGAAGAATGGCAAGTTGTTGGCGATGGAGAGCATATCGACCCCGGCCTCGATCGCCGAGAGCACCGCCGTCTCGAGCCCATAATAGAGTGAGATCGCTCCCATCTGCATGTCATCTGAAATGACTACGCCATCATAGTGCAACTCGTTCCGCAGAATGCCGGTGATGATCGGCTGTGACAGGGTCGCCGGCATTTGGGGGTCCAGCTTGCTGTTAAAGATGTGCGCCGTCATGATGGCATCGCACTCGCCCGCGGCGATGATGCGCTTGTAAGGTTCGAGCTCGACGGCGGACCAGGTGTTGGTAACGTCCACAAAGCCGCGGTGCGAATCACTATGGGAGCTCCCATGCCCGGGAAAGTGCTTGAGCGTCGTAAGCACCCCATATTGATGGTGCGCCTCGATCTCTGCGAGCGCATGGCGGGCGACAACATCCGGGTCCGCGGAAAAGCTCCGTTCGAGCTTGCCAATAACCGGATTATCGGGATTGGTGTTCAGATCCACCACCGGCGCAAGGTTGAGATTGACCCCAGCCTCGGCCAGCGAACGGGCCATGCTCTCGGCGTTCTGCTGCGTCAGGGCCGGATCATTATGCGCGCCTAAATATTGCTCGGAAACCGTCGGCGGAAAACCGAATTTCTCCTTGAGCCTAACAACCTGACCCCCTTCCTGGTCGACCGAGATCAAGAGCGGGATCGTCGCATTGGCCTGGAGCGCAGCGGTTAACGCCTTGAGCTGCGCCGGCGACTGAATGTTGCGTACCGGGCTGTTGCTCGGCACATCATAGTCAAACAGCACGACTGCGCCAATATGCCGCTCCCGCAGGTCCCGGACGATTGGATTGTCCTCGGTCAACGTCAGGCCGCGGAATCCGACCAGGATCATCTGCCCGATCTTGACGGCGAGGGGCGCGTCCGGCGTTAGGGTCGCCGTTGCCTTTGCCGGGGGCATTGCAGCCTGTGTATCCACCGGGCTGGCGGTTGCGGGGGGCTGCGTCGTGACAGTGGCCGCACGGGGCTGTGGACCGGTTGGAGTGACTGCCGGGCTACACCCGGTGAACAGCACCAGCGCCAGAGCCTGCCCGCTCTTGACGAGAAAATCGCGCCGTGAAAGACGAGTCCTGCGCGTTCGATTATTCATTCATCACTCATGCTGGAATACCCTGGCAGCGATGAATCGGTAATTGGCATTCTAGACGATGATTGTCTCTTTTGCAAGTGGGGTCAAAGGACTAGTGCACCTCGACAGCGAGCAGCGTCATATCGTCATACTGCTCATGATTGCCCTGGTACGCCTTGAGTCTGATAAAGGCCGCGTCGCACATCTCTTGCAGCGGCAGGGCTGAAGTTTGGAACAACTCCATGAGGCGTTCCAGTCCAAAGAACTGGCCGCGGTCGGATAGTGCGTCGAGCATCCCATCGGTAAAGAGCACCAGGCGGTCTCCCGATTCTAATGTGATCCGTTCCTCGCTGAGCGAGAGCTGATCCAGGTCCAGACCTCCCAGCACCATGCCATGTCCCTGGAGGGTGTGAATTTCGCCAGCGCGCAAGAGAAGGGGGCGCTCATGCCCGGCTCGCACATAGGTCAGGCTCCGCGTCAGGCTATCGATTACTCCGTAAAAAACGGTGACGAACTGGTCGGACTGGGAGAGCTCGAGCAGCAACCGGTGGACCCGCTGCAGCACGGTCGCAGGTGAAGACTCGCGGCGAGCCTCGGCGAGAAGCAGGCTGCGCGTCAAAGCCATAAAGAGCGCAGCGGGCATCCCCTTATCCGAAACATCGGCGATGACGACGCCGCACCGCGTTCCGTCGAGCAAAAAGACATCATAGAAATCTCCGCCCACCTGTCGCGCCGGCTCACTCCGCGCTGCAAAGCTCAGGCCAGGGACCATCGGAAAGATGTGTGGCAACATGCTCTGCTGCACCTGGCGCGCCAGTTCCAGCTCGCGTTCCAACCGTTCCTTTTTCGCAATTTCGGCATGGGCCGCTTCGAGGCGCTCGATCTTGTCGCGGAGGGATTCGACCAACCCGGCCCGCTGGATGGCGAGCGCGCTGGAATTGGCAAAGGAGCGCAGGAGGGCGACCTCGCGCGGCTGCCATGCGGGCTTGACCGTGCTGTGAAAGATGAGCAGGCCGACGACCTCGTTCTGCGTCACGAGCGGAACGCGCAGCCCCGCGCGCAGCCGGGCGCCTTCAATATCCGCCGCGCGGTGTTCAATCCCCGGAGGCCAACCGGCAAAGGGTTTCGGCTCGGCGTTTGCCCAGGTCTCGGGCGCGCCGCCGGCGTTGAGGACCTCTGTAGATTGAAGCGGCCCTTGCACGTGCGCGGGGTCCCACCCGTTCACGGCGAGGATTTCGGCCCGATCATCCGAATGGAGGAGATACAGGATGGCGCGGTCCGCGCCGCAGAGCTCCCCGGCCTTGCGACAGACATAGCTTGCCAGGCCTTCCAGGTCTGTGTAGGTGATGAGCGCGTGGCTGACCTCCTGGAGCGAGATGGCCGCTTCCGTCTGCCTGATCAGCACGCGGTTCGCCGCCTCAATCTCCGCCACTTTGGCATTCAGTGCGGCATTCGTTTCGGCCAGGACCTCTTCGCTCGCAGTGAGGAGGTGATAGGTGCGCTGGAGCTGACGCCCGTCAATCGCCAGCACATCGTCGATTGGGATCATGCCCTGCGCGGCCAGCCCAAGCACATAGTCTTCCAGCGCCAGGAGGGACTCTCCATCCAATGGATTCGTCCGTGTCCCCGTTAAATGGAAAATATCGAATGTGCTCACCTCGCCCTTGCGGCCGGTGTGATGGCATTCGGGGCAGTTGCCCTCACGGAAAAAGTTGCCCCGGTCCAGCGCGGCGGGATAGCGGCGGCGAATTTCCTCCAGCGCCGGACGGTCAAGCGGATCAGACTGGCGACAACTCGGGCAGAGGACGGGGAACCGTGAGACGGCGACGACCCAGTTTAACCCCATCAGATCGACGGGGGAGAGGCCCGTCTCACTCAACTGGAGCGCGACCGCGTGTCCGCGAAACACGGAATCCAGTTGGGCGAGGACGCGGACCCCTTTGCGGGCGGCGTTAAAGGCAATGGGCGCGGTCGCCGGCGTGAGTCGATCGACGACCAGCAACCCTGCGCCCCGGTAGACCGCGCGTTCAACCTGAAGGGCCACAGGCGCTTGTTCGGTTGTCAGGATATACTCGACCTGCCCGCGCAGCCCGCGCGGCAGGCGGATGGCGTCTTGCGATTCGGCGATGACGACGATCCGCCCGCGGCGCGCAGCGAGCATCTGCCGGAACAGGATGCCGAAAATCGTCGCGCGCCCGCTCGGCTGGAAGGTGAGCTCACGCGCTTGCGTGACCAGCGGGCGCGGTTCCAACCCGGCGACGACGACGACCCCGGGTTCGCTTCTGGCAATCTGCTCAAAGAGTGGGTCCACCTGCGGGAGATGGATGAAATCTTTTAATCCTAGCATGGCCTGGAGCGAATTATAACACGACAGAACACAAAGCACTCAGGACGACGACCGCCTTGAGCCCGCCGACATTATATCAGGACTTGTGCTCGGCTGTCATTTCGACGAGCGCAGTGTGCGAGGAGAAGTCTCGGCAATTGACGTTCGCCCCGCCGGGTGCTAGAATCGGATGCGACGACAGGTTATCCAGAACGACCACAAAGGAGCCGGCATGATTCCGACGCTTCGCCTCACGCAAACCACTCAGTCGCCAGACCAGTACCTCGTCCATGTCGAATATGAGCAAGAGGGACAGAGCCGCCAGGCGTATGACGCCCCTGTTCATTTCAAGCTGACGGACGACGATGCGCGCGACCTCCGCTGGTACCTGGAAGACTATCTCCAACATCCCTTCGACCCCGCGCCGGCCATCGCCCACCGTATCGAACAGCGGATGGCCGACATTGGCAGTGAGCTATTCCGCTCCATCTTTGAGGCCAACAATGATACCCGCAAGCTGTGGGCGCGTGTCGAAGACCGGATCAAGGATACGCGCATCGAGATCGTCACCGGCGTGGCCGAAGCGGCGACCATTCCTTGGGAATTGCTCCGTGAGCCCGCCGCCGATGCCCCGCTCGCCCTTGAGGCGCAGTCGTTCGTTCGCGCCCAGCCCAACCCTGCCAGGCGGAGCGCACTCCCCACTTCCGATGGTCCGATTCGCATCCTCCTCGTCATCTGCCGGCCGGGAGGCGGAGACGATGTGCCCTTCCGCTCGGTGGCAACGCGCCTGCTCAAGGGGCTGAACGAGGATGCGCGCAAAGCCTTCCAACTCGACGTGCTGCGCCCGCCGACATTCGAACGGTTGAGTGCGGTCCTGCAGGAGGCGAAAACGCAGGGCAAGCCGTATCACATCGTCCACTTTGATGGGCATGGAGTCTATGCCGATTCGGAGCGGCCGGGCGGTTTCGGCCGGTTCATCTATGGCGACAATCGCCCCGGCAAGCACGGTTATCTCGCCTTTGAAAAGCCGGCCGTTCAAGGGAACATGGAACTGATCGACGGCCCCAAACTCGGCGCACTTCTGGCCGATGCGGATGTGTCTTTCCTTGTCCTCAACGCCTGCCGATCGGCGCATGCGGAGGCCGCCCCCACCCCCGGCCCCTCCCCCGCGGCCAGCGGGAGAGGGGAGAACGCGGCCACTCCCTCGGCAGGGAGCGGGAGAGGGGAGAACGCGGCCACTCCTTCGGCAGGGAGCGGGAGAGGGGAGAAGGCGGCCGCTTTTTCTGCGAATGACCACGCAAGCGGGGAGAACGAGCAAAACGATCCCCATACCCAGGTGCGCGCCTTTGGCTCGCTGGCGCAGGAGGTGATGGATGCGGGGGTGGCGGGCGTCGTGGCGATGCGCTATAACGTCTATGTGGTGACCGCCGCCCAGTTCGTCGCCGACCTCTATGGCGCGCTCGTGCGCGGCCAGACCCTCGGCGAGGCGGTGACCCTGGGTCGCAAGCAGTTGGCCGCCAATCCCCTCCGCTCTATCGCGTACGACCCGGTCGAGCTTCAGGACTGGCCGGTGCCGGTGGTGTACGAGGCCGCGCCGGTTGCGCTGGCGCGCCCCCAGCCGGCGACCGCTGCTTTTCAGATCACGCTCGCGGCCGGACCGCGCGAACTGCAGGGGGTTCCCCCGCCACCCGACGTGGGCTTTTTCGGCCGCGACGAAACCCTCCTCGCCCTCGACCGTGCCTTTGACACCCAGCACGTCGTCCTCCTCCACGCCTATGCGGGGAGCGGCAAGACCGCCACCGCCGCCGAGTTCGCCCGCTGGTATGTCGAGACCGGCGGATTGCAGGGGCCGGTGCTGTTCACCTCGTTCGAGCAGCGCAAGCCCCTGTCGCAGGTGCTCGACACCCTCGGGCGCGTGTTCGAGTCCCTCCTCGAACAGAACCGGATCAACTGGCTGGCCCTCACGGTGCAGGACCAGCGGGGCATCGCGCTCCAGATTCTGCAGGCGATTCCCATCCTCTGGCTCTGGGACAATGTCGAGCCGGTCGCGGGATTCCCGGCGGGCACGCCATCGGCATGGAATGAAGTGGAGCAAAAGGAACTGGCCGATTTCATCCGGGATGCGGCGCGGACGCAGGCGAAATTCCTCCTCACCTCGCGGCGGGACGAGCGCGGCTGGCTGGGCGACCTCCCCACCCGCATCACCCTCCCGCCGATGCCGATGCAGGAGCAGTTCCAGTTGGTGCGCGCCATCGCCGATAAAAACAACCGCCGCATCACCGCCGTCAAAGACTGGACCCCGCTCCTCCACTTTTCGCAGGGCAACCCCCTCACCCTCACCGTCCTCGCCGGACAGGCGCTCCGCGCGGGGCTGAGCGAGTGGGCCGAGGTCGAGGATTTTGTCGCCCGGCTCCGCGCTGGCCAGGCCGCCTTTGACGACGAGCCGGCGCAGGGGCGCAGTCGCTCCCTCGGCGCCTCCCTCGCTTATGGCTTTGAAACCGCCTTTACCGAAGACGAGCGCAAAATCCTCGCCCTCCTCCATTTCTTCCAGGGGTTTGTCTATGTTGCAACTCTGCGGGTGATGGTCGCCCCCGAAATCGATTGGTCTCTCCATGAGACCGGCGGCCTGCGACCTGAGACCGCGGTCGCCCTCCTCGACCGCGCCGCCGAAATCGGCCTCCTCACCGCCCACGGCCGCGGCTATTACACCATCCACCCCGCCCTCCCCTGGTTCTTTCAGAGTCTGTTTGACAAGTACTATCCCGCGAGTCCGAATTCCGAATTCCGAATTCCGCCTGCCCTGGACAGCAGACCAGGGAATTCTGAATTAGCCGCCACCCGCGCTTTCGTCTCCGCGATGGGCGCACTGGGGAACCACTACTTTTGGCAATATGTAGGCGGCCACAGCGAGGTGATCGGCGCGCTGAACGCTGAAGAAGCCAACCTCCTCCATGCCCGGCGGTTGGCGCGGCAGAACGGGTGGTGGGATGCAGTCATCGGCCCGATGCAGGGCTTGCGATCTCTCTACGACCACACCGGCCGCCGGGCCGAGTGGGCGCGGCTGGTGAACGAGGTCGTCCCCGATTTCGTGGACCCCGCCACCGACGGCCCGCTCCCCGGCCGCGAAGAGCAGTGGGGGCTCGTTACAGAGTATCGCGTCCTGCTGGCTGAGGAAGCGCGGCAGTGGGCTGAGGCAGAACGGTTACAACACAGTAGAGTCGAATGGGAGCGCGAGCGCGCGGCCCCCGCGCTCGCAAAACCGGACGGGTCGCTGGATAACGCCGAGCGCAATGCTATCCGCTCTCTGGCAGTATCGCTTGAGGCATTGGGGAATATTCAAAGAGAACAAGCAAGCGCTGAGTGTGTCAAGGCTTATCAAGAGGCCATTCCATTATGCGAGCGTATCGAAGACAAGGCGGAGAATGCGGCCATTACCTTTAACCTCGGCACCGCCTACATGCAGATTCCCTCCATCCGCGACCTCGCCCAGGCCGAGCAGTGGTACCGGCGCAGCCTGGAACTGCGCGACGAGGGCGACCACCTGGGGCGGAGCAAGTGCCTGGGCCAACTGGGATATGTGGCATGGGAGCGTTTTAAAGAGGCGCGAGAAGCGAAAAGGCCGGAGGAGGAGGTGGTCGGGTATTTGAATGAAGCCCTGCACTATTATCAACAAGCGCTGGCGCTAACTCCTCCCAATGCAGTTGATGCTCTTGCTGTAAAGCACAACCAACTCGGCAACATTTACGCCGATGCAGGAGACCTCGACCGGGCGCTGTTCCACTGGCGCGAGGCGATCCGATACGACGAGGCGCAGGGGAATCCCTATGGGGCAGGACAAACTCGCTTTAACGTCGCTCTTAACCTTGCCAAAGCCGGCCGCCTGACCGATGCGCGCGAGTATGCCTATGCGGCGCTGCGGAATTTCGAGACCTTTGGGGAACGCGCGGCGGAGGATATAGAAGACACGCGGGGGTTGATCGGCATGATTGAGGAAGCGATAAAGCAGAGGAGCGGGAAGCGATAGCTGGGCGCGGAGGGCAGGAAGGCCCCAAGCGGATTGCTTCCGCGAAACGGATACACGGATAGACGCGGATGACGAGTAGCTATCCGTTTATGGACCCTCGGCACTTTCGAGGGCCGCTTTGAAATCCGTTGACGCCCGGTCGTTGTGCGCGAGTATGCGCGCTATTCATCGAATACTTGAGAGAATGAGCCGCTACGAGAGTTGCGGCCGCCCCAAGATGTTCCGGTGACCTAGGCCCCGCGGCATATCGCGCACAGGGTGTCTGCCCCGTTGGCGGCGAACGGGAGATGACACTTGACGCAGATGGCGAGCGCACCCTCGTGCACAGCCTCGCGATGGCCCACGGATAACGCCTCGCGCCGGACGCCGGGAAGAAGAGTAATCGCTTCAGGCGCGCAGATCCGGTCGCATAACCGGCATTCGAGTCCCAGGCATTGCGCCGGCCGGAAGGCAAGCGCGAAATGATCACCCTGGGTCTTGAACTCGATTGCGCTTGTGGGACAGATTTTGGCGCAGAGGCCGCAAGCCGTACAGCGGTCGTCGATCTCTAGCGTGACAAGGCGCGTGCCTTGCGCATCTGCCTGGGGCGCGCCCAGCCGGGTTACTGCACGCTGGAGCGTGGACACGCGCGTCTGCGTATCCGGTTCGGGCAAAGAATCGATTGGCAGGGCGCCGGTCGCGACGGAGGCCGCCGCGCGCCCGACATTCAAAGTCAAGAGCGAGAGAAAGGCGCGCCGCGAAAGAGGCTCGCCGGTATGGCGCTCGTTCGGGAAAGGGTGCGGAAGGTCGGACAGTTTCCCTTCGGATTCGGTGTGGAGGTGGAGCTTGCCGGCGCTGGTCCATGCGCCGAGCAGTTCTTGAGCGGCATGGACGGTACGGATAATCGATGCGTGCGCCGCGCCGATGGGACATGCACCGCAGAGCGAATCATCCAACCACACCTGTGCATGCTCGGCCGCGAGGGCGACCAGCAGCTCCGGCGAGAGCCGCGCCAGGCAGGGGAGCCGCGCCAGGCCCTGCGCCGGCGTACGGGTTGTCTCGACATCGGCGCGGCGCTGGCAGGCAAACTCGACTTGATCCCAACGTTTTCCCAGCTCGATCACGGCCGGATCGCTCATCCGCGTGGAGCGATAGACATCGGTTGGACAGATCGAAATGCAAAGACCACACTCGACGCAACGGGGGGCGTCCAACTCGGGCAGCCCGTTGTTGAGGCGAATCGCGTGGACCGGGCAGGGGAGGCAGAGCTCGCAGTGTGAATCTCGGTGCCGCCGGTTGAGACACGCGTCGCGGTGAACCTGAAGGGGCGCATCCACTATCCGCGTGAGCCGATGACGAGGATCAGCCAGATGCCATAGACAATAAAGGCGGCGCCGCCAATCACAAAGAGCCAATTGACCACCTGGAGCAGCCCGCGCGCCGGCCGCAGGTCGAGGATGATTCCGCGGAGGCCAATCAGGGCATGGGGAACGACCAGGATGAGGAAGGCGCTTTCCATCACGGGAACGATGGGATTCTTGTAATAATTGACGATATCCTGATAGGTGAGGAGTCCTCCCGGGACCAGCGCATGATTCACGACGAAATGGATGCCCAGGACGATCAGGATCAAAAGACCGCTGAGGATTTTAAAGAGCCACAGCCAGACATTCTCGCCGGATTTCGGCGCAGAGGGAGTTCCCAGCATTGTCAAATCCTCCTAGAGCGAATTCCATTTTGATTGATGGGGTTGTAGGGGCAATCCCTTGCGACCACAGGGAGTCCCCATTGGATGGTTGCCCTACATATGGGCGAGCACAAGGCATCGCCCCTACGACGATGCCGTAAGCGAAACTGGAATTCGCTCTAAGCGGCAAACATCTTGAACGCAAAATAGAGGCAGACCCCCAGCGCAATCGCCATCAGGATGTACAGGAGCTGTTTCTGGTAGGGGACCGCGATTCCAAAGCTGGTCAACGCGATGCGCAGGCCATTCAAGCCGTGGATGATGCCGGCTGCGACGACCAGGAACTCGCCCATGAGAAAGAGGGGGCTTTTGGCGAGCGCGGTAAAACTATTATACCCCGCAGGGCCGCTCGCGAGCTGGCTCAGCACGAGCAGGTGCATAAAGAGATAGAGGGTCAGGCCGAGCGCGGTGATGCGATTCAGGCTAAAGGCCCATGTGCCGACCTGTCGCGAGCGGGGATCGAACCACTTGACTGCGCCGGTCAACCACGAGCGCGTCCGCTCCGTTCTGAGGTTGCGATTCTCGGCGTCCATTATTTCTCTCCCTGGCCGTTACTCTTTTGTGGCTTGAACAGGCGCTTGAGGCGCGCGCCGATGACCTGCCGGCGCAAATCCATGATCCGTCCGGCGGGATCCACATTGGAGGGACAGACCGCGCTGCACTCAAAGGCGCTGTGGCAGCGCCACACTCCGTTCTCGCCATCCACCCACTTGAGCAGGTCTGGCCGCCGGTTGAGCCCATTCTGCTGTGCGGCGGCGAGCGCGGCGGGCGCCAAATAGTTGGGTGTGGTCGCGACGATCGGGCAGGCGCTAACACAAAGGCCACATTCAATACAGTCGGACAGGCGAAGAGACTCTTTATTCTCCGGCTGATGTCCGGCGACCGGTCCGGCCGGCTCGTCGGCTAGCGAGATGACCGCTTGCTGGCCCATCAACTCGGTTCGCTCATAGAGGAGGCCCAGATCGACAACCAGGTCGCTGACCACCGGGAAGTTTCGCAGCGGCTCGACTTTGACGACGCCCCCATTTTTGGTCATCGTGTGAACCGGCGTGATGCAGGTCAGCTTTTCAACCCCGTTGACGCGCATCCCGCAAGCGCCGCAGGTTGAATGATGACAAGCGTGGCGAAAACAGAGCGAACGATCGTGAAAGGCCCAGACCCTTTCGATTCCATCCAGGATGTATTCATCCGGGTCGACTGGAATGGTGAACGAATCAAAATGGGGCTTGGCATCGCCCTTTTGACGATAGACCTGAAAAGTGACATCCCACTTGGCTGTGCTCATGATCGTTCCTCAGTCGGGCAGCGTGTAGAATTGGCGGTAGGAGAGGAGGGGAACCTCCCGGGTTGTGCAGGGAGTGGATACGCCGACGATGCCGTTGACGACATCGGCGGTCTTTTCCGCCATCGCCCGGCAGGTCGTGGCTTTGCCGCCCGTGATGGTGACCAGCCCCGGCGCATGGTCGCTGTGATCAAAGCATTTAAAGGTGCGCGCGATTTCGCGCCCCGAATCCCCACCCCCCACCAGGGGCCGCGTCGCCATATAGGCTCCGCGCATCTTGGCCTGACGGATTCCCGGAATCAGTTCGGCGCCGCGTTCGAGCATCAACTGGACGTGGTCTTGCAGCACGGGGACATAATCCAGGTCGTCGATTGAGAACGAGGTCGTCCCGACGACGACCATGCGCCGCTGTGGGAGGACAATATCGCCGTCGTCAGGGGCGTTCAGGCGATTGATGGCGCGCTCGACCAGGCGCTGGTCATAGGCGACCATGACCCCCGGCGTCGGTTTGACCGGCACATTCACGCCGGCCATGTGCGCAATTTCGCCTGCCCATGCGCCCGTCGCATTCACGACGATATCGCCGCGAATATCATAGCGCCGGTCACACGTCCGGTCCCAGGCTTGTACGCCGCCAACCGCTCCCTGTCCGTTGATCATCAACCCGATCACATCGGTATAGAACCTGAATTTCGCGCCATTGGATTTGGCCGTGGCCGCAAAGGCGAGCGCCAACCGCAGCGGGTCAAACGTCCCATCCGGGATTAAATAGGCGAGGAGCACACGAGGGTTGATATTGGGCTCCATGCGGAGCGCCTGCTCGGGCTTGAGCTCTTCAACGGGGATGTGACACTCCTGGCACGCCCGCGTAAATTTCTTTGCATATTCGAGGTCGCTGTCGTCGATCGCGATAAACAGGCCGCCGTTCGGCTCGATGACCTGGGGGACGATCTTGCGGAGGATTATATTCTCGTCAATGCACTCGACCGCCGATTCCTGGTCTTTGACCGCATAGCGCCCCCCGCTGTGCAAGAGCCCATGCGTACGCCCTGAGGTCCCGTTGGCAATCGGTCCTCGTTCCACTACCGTGACATCAAAACCCCGTAAGGCTAAATCATGCGCGGTTGCGACTCCTGTGAACCCGGCCCCGACGATGATGGCATGTGGTTTGCTCATTTCACACGCTCCAGTCCGGCTCAGCTTCTGCCAATCCAGCGATTAAAAAGCAGTATTCCCCCAAAGATAGCCCAGATCATCGCGCCAAAAGCCAATCCCCAAAGGATTGATTCCAGCGGCGACTTGTTATCCCAGGCCTGGACGGTAGTGAGCAGAGCCATGCCGATGCTGGTGATGGAAATAATGACCAGCCCGGAACGCATCGGAATCCAGGGCCCGGCGGCCAGTTCGGCGGTTGGGGACGGTCGTCTCTTGGGCGGTTTCTTGGGCATGATTTCCTCTGAGAAAAGATTAGGGTGCACAATCGGAGGAGCGACGAATCCGTCGCTCCTCCCTCTATTCATTGTGAGTGATAACCTGTTAGTCTGTCCAATCGAACGACTTGGTGACGGCCTTTTTCCAACCCTTGTAGAGGTCGGCGCGTTTGGTCTGGTCCATTTGTGGGGTCCACTCGTGGTCCTTGCCCCAGTTGGCGCGCAGGTCTTCGACCTTGGCCCAGAACCCGACGGCGAGGCCGGCGGCATAGGCCGCGCCCAGCGCCGTGGTTTCGGCGACGGTCGGGCGGATGACCGGGACGCCGAGGACGTCGGACTGGAACTGCATGAGGAGGTTGTTATAGACCATGCCGCCATCGACTTTGAGAGCGGTGAGCGGGACGCCGGAATCGGCGTTCATGGCATCCAGGACCTCGCGGGTCTGGAACGCGGTGGCTTCCAGCGCCGCGCGCGCGATATGGCCCTTGTTGACGTAGCGGGTCATGCCGACGATGACGCCGCGGGCATCGCTCTTCCAGTACGGCGCAAAGAGGCCGGAGAAGGCGGGGACAAAGTAGATGCCGCCGTTATCGTCGACCGTCTTGGCGAGTCCTTCGATGTCGGACGATTTCTGGATCAGGCCGAGGTTGTCGCGCAGCCACTGGACGAGGGCGCCGGTAATGGCGATGGAGCCTTCGAGGCAGTAGACGGCCGGCTGGTCGCCGATCTTGTAGCCGAGGGTAGTGAGCAAGCCGTTCTTGGACTGGACGGGCTTGGTGCCAGTGTTGAGGAGCATAAAGCAGCCGGTGCCGTAGGTGTTCTTGGCCTCGCCTGCCGAAAAGCAGGTCTGTCCAAAGAGCGCGGCCTGCTGGTCGCCCAGGTCACCCGCCACGGGGATGCCGGCCAGCGCGCCCTTGGCCTGGCCATAGGTGGCGCTGGAGGGTTTGATCGCCGGGAGCATGGCGCGAGGGACGCCCATGACTTTGAGCATGTCGGGGTCCCAGTCGAGGGTCGCCAGGTTCATCAGCATGGTGCGGCTGGCGTTCGAGACATCGGTGACGTGGGCCCCACCGTTCGGGCCGCCGGTCAGATTCCAGATGACCCAGGTATCGATGTTGCCAAAGAGAACTTCGCCCTTTTCGGCCTTGGCGCGGACGCCGGGGACGTTGTCGAGAATCCACTTGATCTTGGGGCCGGAAAAGTAGGTGGCGAGGGGCAGACCGACCTGGGCGCGGAACCGATCCTGGCCGCCGTCCTTGGCGAGCTCGTTGCAGATGTCGGCGGTGCGGGTGTCCTGCCAGACGATCGCGTTATAGACCGGCTTGCCGGTCGCTTTTTCCCACACGACGGTCGTCTCGCGCTGGTTGGTCACGCCCACCGCGGCGATGTCTTTCGGGTCGATATTGTGCTTTTTGAGCCCACCGGCAATCACTTCTTGCGTGCGCTCCCAGATTTCCATCGGGTTGTGCTCGACCCAGCCGGGTTTTGGGTAGATCTGTTCGTGTTCTTTCTGATCGATGCCGACCACCTTGCCCGCATGATCAAAGATCATAAAGCGGGTGCTGGTCGTGCCCTGATCAACTGCGGCTGCATACTTTGGCATGATAGTCCTCCTTGACTCGTTAAATTCCATTGTCGAACGAGGATGAAGTAGGGCAGTTTTTAACCTGCCCCAATTCCATCCCGAGAGCGTTATTTACTTTTTAGGCTCATTCGCCGTTCGCCCGACCTCGGCTGTGGTGGGTTCTGGGCCGAAGGAGCTCGTCACAAAGAGATCATAGGCAAAGATGCCCAGAACACCGCCGATGATGGGGCCAATGATGGGCGCGATGAGCCAGTAGAAATCAGCCCCGAAGAGGCCCTGCGTGCCAACCAAGAGACCAAACAGGCGCGGACCAAAATCACGGGCCGGGTTGATTGCATAGCCGCTGGGACCGCCCAGGGAAAGACCGACGGCCAGAACGGTCAAGGCCACGAGGAATGGGCCCATGTTGTGCATCAGACCGGTGTTGCGCTTGTCGCCGCTCGCGAGGACACCCCAGAGCAGGACGGCGGTGCCCAGAATTTCGGTGATGACTGCGCCAATCAGCGAGTACGGGGCGCCCTTAACCGCGGCGTCCATGCCCCAGAATGTTTGGCCAAAGACCGAGCCGGGGCCGGTTGCCCAGACGTTCGGCATGCCAGCTGCACGCAGGCCGTCGCCATAGGCCAGGTAGACGCCCAGGGCGCCGAGGAAACAGCCGATGACCTGTGCGATGATGTACGGGCCGACCTTGCCCCATGAGAAACCGCGCTTGACGGCCAGGGCAATCGTGACGGCCGGGTTCAGATGAGCGCCGGAGACGCCCGCCGAGACATAAACGGCGACCAGAACGGCCATCGCCCACCCAATGGTAATGGTATTCCAGTTATAAGCGCCGGCAGCGAGACGCGGAGCCAGACCTACATTGGCCACGACGCCATCGCCGAGCAGAATCAGGATAAAGGTCCCAAAGACCTCACCGATCAGCTCTTGCATCAGGGATTTCTCTTTCATTGCGAACTCCTCCTTTGGAGAACAATGGGATATTTTGAAAAACCGTCCGACGCGTGATCAATCTTGTATTTGTTTTCTTCGCGGCACCTCCTCTTGCGTGGGAGGCCTGGAGCAGAGAGACGGGATGAAGAGAAAACGCTCCCGCCCGAGGACCGCCACGCATAAAATCCTTCACGTACACTCTAGGACTCGACCCAATCAAAAGTCCTTTCCACCGCTTTCAGCCACCCCCGGTACAGGCGCGCCCGCGTCTCCTCGTCCATGTGTGGGTACCAGGTCTTGTCTACCTGCCAGTTGTCCGACAGATCCTGAAATGGGTGATAGGAACTCCCCGCGCTCCAGAAATCAACGGCCAGGCCCGCCGCATAAGCGGCACCGAGGGCTGCCGTTTCGGCGACCTGAGGACGGGTGACCGGTACCCCCAGGATGTCTGACTGGAACTGCATCAGCAGGTCGTTGTAAACCATGTCGCCATCCACCTTGAGCGTCTTGAGTTGCACCCCCGAGTCCTTTTCCATGGCTTCAAGGACCTGGCGCGTTTGATAAGCGGTGGCTTCCAACCCGGCGCGTGCCAGGTGGCCTTTGTTGGCAAAGCGCGTGAGCCCGGCAATCACTCCGCGCGCATCGTTGCGCCAGTAGGGCGCCAGCAGGCCGGAGAATGCCGGTACGATATAGACACCGCCGTTATCCGGGACGGTGCGCGCGAGGTCTTCAATGTCGGCCGAACGTCTAAAGAGCTCCAGATTGTCGCGGAGCCATTGGACGAGCGCGCCGGTCTCTGAAATGGAGCCTTCGAGCGCGTACACCGCCGGCTCGTTTGCGAATTTATAGGCGAGGGTGGTGAGCAGGCCAAACTTGCTCGGGATGGGATTTACGCCCGTGTTCATCAGCATGAAACAGGCGGTGCTGTAGGTGTTTTTAGCTTCGCCCGGGTTAAAGCAGGTCTGACCCACGAGGGCGGCCTGCTGGTCGCCCAGGTCCCCGCAGATCGGGATCGAATCTCCAAAGGGCCCATCCGCTCGGGTTGCGCCCCACGGTTTGGGGTCGCTGGAGGAGACAATGCGCGGGAGCATCGCGCGCGGAATCCCCATCAACTCTAGCAGTTCGCTATCCCAATCCAGCGTGTACAGATTCATCAACAGGGTTCGGCTGGCATTCGTGACGTCAGTAATGTGGACGCCCCCTGCAGGGCCGCCGGTCAACCACCAGATGAGCCAGGTGTCCAGCGTGCCAAATAGCGCCTGCCCGCGCTCGGCCATTTTGCGAATGCCCGCGACGTTATCGAGAATCCACTTGATCTTGGGACCAGAGAAATAGGTATTGAGAGGCAAACCCGAGCGAGCGCGGAAGTAGTCTTGCCCGACCTGGGGGGCGAGCTCGTCGCAAATTGCTTTGGTGCGGGTGTCACGCCAGACGATGGCGTTATAGCAGGGTTGGCCTGTGTACTTGTCCCATACGACGACGGTCTCGCGCTGGTTGGAGATGCCGACCGCCGCAATGTCGCCGGGCTGTGCGCCCGCTTTGGAGATTGCGGATTGGATAGCCTGTTGGGTCCGCTCCCAGATTTCAAGCGGTTTGTGCTCTACCCGATCCGGTTGGAGATAGATCTGCCGGTGCTCTTTTTGGGAGATGCTCACGACCTGCCCGCGATGATTGACAATCATACAGCGGGTCAGCGTCGTCGCTTGGTGAATTGCGGCAATAAACTTTGGCATCTGCGCCATCCCAGTCTTCTTTGTCAGGGATTCTTTGGCCGAGGAACCGAATAACTGACTCATGTTACGCATGTCATTTCGAACGTAGTGAGAAATCTCGCCTCCAAGAACCGAGATTTCTCGCAAAAGCGGCTCGAAATGACAGTGAGTGCGTAACGTGAGTAACTGAGTTCAATTATTCCATATTTGTGAGGAATTGGGAATCAGGTCAGACGCCCAATTGTAGGGGAAAAAACCTAGAGGGCCTACTCCGTTGGAGTATTTAGCCATACTCCAATGGAGTATGTTCTCCATGCACCTCCACGGCGCTGTCTTGCTTTTTGGCCAGGCCTAATTCCATGGTGACCCGGACAAGGCTCGCAATATTCTCAACCTCCAGCTTGCGCATCGCATCGCGCCGCTGTTTTTCGACCGTCTTGACGCTGCTGTGGAGCTTGTCGGCAATCTCACGCGTCGATAACCCATCGACGATCAATCCGACCACCTGGAACTCGCGCGGGGAAAGGCGGTCAAGGAGGTTGGGCGCTCGTTCACCGAACAGACTATGCCTCAAGACCTGGGAAACGCCGGAGCTGAGATACACGGACCCGTTGCTGGCCGCGCGCACCGCGGTGAGGAGCTCGCTCGTCATGGACTGTTTGAGGATGTACCCGATAGCGCCTTTTTGCAGCGCCTGTTGCACGATGCTCAGGTCGGCATGCATCGAGAGGACGACGACATGTGTTCCGGACTTGATCTGGGCGAGGACTTGCAATCCGGTCATTTGCGGCATGGAGAGGTCCAGGAGCAGCACATCGGGGTGTAATAGATTGACCAACTTGAGTGCGTCCTTGCCATTATCGGCTTCGCCCACGATGCGCAAATCGTCGGTCTCTTCAATGAGCTTGCAGATGCCGGAACGTACCAGGTTATGATCCTCAGCTACGACAACACGTATCATTCCCATACCTCTTTACAAGCGATGATCGGTCAGCGGGAGGGCGCCATAAAGGTGGGCACCCCGTCCCGGCGCCGAGTCAATGTTCAGTACGCCGTTCAACGTCAAAAAACGGTCCCGGATGCCTTGTAGTCCCATCCCCTGCGCAACTGCCTGGGGCTCAAAGCCCTGGCCATCATCTTCAATCGAAAGCGCCACTTCGCCATCCGCATAGTCCAGGCTAACCCACGCGGAGTGCGCGCTCGCATGCCTGACGATATTGTTGAGCCCCTCCTGGACAAAGCGATATAGGACAATGGCCTGCATCATTGGGATGGGGGGCAACTCGGGATCGCTGCTGTAATGGACGGTGAGCCCGGATTGAGGCCCAAAGAGTGAACAGAGCGAATCGAGCGCCCTCGCGAGAGGCATTGAATCGAGCGCCGGGGGACGCAACTGATAGGCTAGCTGCCGGATCTGGCTCGTCAGCGCGTCCGCGTCCTGAATCGCCTGGTAGAGCTCACCCCGCAGTTCATCCAGCTCGGGCGGCAAGCGGTTTTGAATGGCGTTCAGACGGAGAATGAGCGCGGTCATTCCCTGTCCGATGTCGTCGTGGAGATCTTGCGAGATGCGGCGGCGCTCGGTCTCCTGGACGGTCAAGATCTGTTGGGTTAACTGCTTGAGCTGTTTCTCGGTATGCGCGTACTCGGCATCCAGGTTTTTGCGCATCAATTGTTCCTTCTCGACGCGCTTGCGCTCGGATACCTGAAAGAGCGCCACCTGTTGTTCGAGTTGCTCAATTTTGCCGAGCAGCTCTTCTCTCGTGCTTGTATCGTCCATGATCACAGCAAGACCTTCCACGCAGTCCGCTCGGTACGCGGGCGAACGATCAAATCCCCGGGATCTCGCGTTGCACAAAAAGACGCACGGCCTGTGCGGTTTCCAGATCCAGCGCCTCGGCGGCGATGGCGCGCGTGGCGGCATAGTCCAGTTCACGAATCATTTGCTTGACGCGCGGGATGGCGTGGGGAGACATACTCAGTTCGTCGACGCCCAGCCCGACGAGGAGCGGCGTGGCGAGCGGGTCGCCGGCCAGTTCGCCGCAGACGCCGACCCATTTGCCGCGTGCGTGCGCCGCCGTGACCACGTCGCGAATCAATTGCAAAACGGCCGGGTGAAAAGCATCGGCCAGCGCGGCGACATGCGTGTTCCCGCGCTCCGCCGCGAGGGTGTACTGGGACAGGTCGTTCGTGCCGATGGAAAAGAAATCGACTTTTGCCGCGAATTGAGACGCCCGCAGCGCGGCTGCCGGAATCTCGACCATGATGCCGGTTTCGATCCGGTCCGGCGCGCCCTTGCCACGGGATTGGATCTCTCGCCGGGCCGTCGCGAGCAGGTCGCGCGCCGCGCGCCACTCGTCGAGCGTGGCGATCATCGGGAACATGACCTTGACGGGAAATTCCGCGGCGACACGCACGATCGCGCGTAACTGGACCAGAAAGAAATCGGGTTGGGCTAAACAGAGACGAATCGCGCGCCAACCGAGGAACGGATTCGCTTCCGGCTCCATGGGCAGGTAAGGCAGGGGTTTGTCGCCGCCGACGTCAAGCGTGCGGATGATGAGCGGGCGGCCACCCAATGCTTCGGCGGCGGCCCGGTAAGCGGTATACTGTTCCTCCTCCGTCGGCGCGGTCTTGCGATCGAGAAACAGGAACTCGCTGCGAAAAAGGCCTACCCCCTCGGCGCCTGCGGACATCGCAACCTGCGCATCGGCCGGCGTTCCGATGTTCGCTGCCACCTCGATGCGCCGTCCGTCCCTGGTCAGCGCGGGTTCTGCGCTTGTCAGGTGGGCCCGCGCCGCCGCCGCACGCGCGGCCTCTGCGCGCCGGGTGTATTCGGTCACGAGCGCCAACTCGGGATTTGGCGTGAGGTACCCTGCCTCGCCGTCGACAATGAGGGGCGTTCCCTCGGCCAGCGCCAGGATACCCTCGCCCAATCCGACGATGCACGGAATACCGAGCGTGCGCGCGAGAATCGCGCTGTGTGAAGTGGGCGCGCCGCGTGCCGTGCAGATGCCCAGCACAAATTTCGCGTCGAGGCCCGCTGTCTCGGCGGGGGTGAGATCGGGCGCCACGAGAATGCCGGGCGCGTTCAGCACAGGCATTGTGGCGCTGGCCCCGAGCAAGTTCAACAGCACCTGGTTGCCGACCGTCTCGACATCCATCGCGCGCAAGCGGAGGTATTCGTCGTCGAGGCCCCGGATTTCGGCTGCCGCGGACTCGACCCCCTGCTGCCAGGCGCGCGCCGCGCTTTGATGCTCTTGTATGCCGCGTTGGGCCGGTTCAAGGAGCGCCGGGTCTTGCAAAAAGAGGAGGTGCGCATCAAAGATGGCGGCCGCATGCGAGTCTGCGCGCTGCTTGACCGCATCCCGGGTCCGCGTGATCTCAGCGCGCGTTTTGTCGATTGCCGCCAGCAGCGCCTGCCATTCCTGGTCGGGGTTCCCTGTCGGTTGTGTGGGCAGGCTAGGCAGGGCCGGCTGAAAATGATAGGCCGGACCCATTGCAATGCCGGGCGAGGCGGGGAGGCCCTGGAAAGTTGCAGGGGGCAGATCTTTTGGCGCAGGTGGCGGGCCGGACGGCGCAGGTTGGGCTAGCGCCGCCGTTGGCGCCTCGTCGCCAAAGTTAGCATCGGCCAGCTCGCGCACGGCTTGCAGAACTGCTTTAGCATCGGGGCCCGAAGCCGTCACGCGAATCTCATGCCCCTGCCGGATGCCGAGCGTTGCAACCGCGTTAATGCTCCTGGCATTGACCGGTCCGCGTCCGGTCGTGAGATTCTGTACGCCGACATCGGCCTGGCCCTGCGCGGCCGCCTGGACAAAACGCGCGGCCGGGCGGGCGTGCAACCCCAAACGATTTTGAACGACGAGACGGATTTCTTGAGGTGTTGATGCCGAGGGTACGGGCGCTGCCACCGGTACGGGTGTTGGGAGTTGGCCTGCGCCCAGGTGCTCGATCTTGCCGGCGAGCGCGTTGCGCGCTTCGGCCGCGACCTGTTCGAGGGAACTGCCCAGGCGCGCCTGGACGGCCGCGGTGACCGCTCCCTCGACCACCGGCGCGTCACATAACAGGACGTGAGCGCGTTGCTCTGGCGTGAGCATGTCCAGGGCCATTTCGGCGCTCAGGATGGCGCTCCCCAAATCCATAAGCACGAGCACCCCATCGTCCGAGTAGACCTGCTCGATCGCCTGGTAAATCTGTTCTGCATCCGTGCCCAGAGGATGATCGGGCAGCGCCAACCCGCCGGTGGCCGCGATGCGGACATCGGGCCCGGCCATGCCGCGGGCGAGCTCTAGCGCGCCTGCGGCCAACGCGGCGCTGTGCGAAACGATGACGAGGCCAATCATGGGCATGGATCAAGCCGCGGTCGAATTTTGGGTCCAGGTATCCGCCGCTGTCTGGAGTAACAGGTGCGAAGAGGTCGCGCCCGGGTCCTGATGGCCGGCGCTGCGCTCGCCCAGGTAGCTGGCGCGGCCTTTGCGGGCGACGAGCGGAATCGTCGCGAGTTTGCCCTCATTCGCCGCCTGGGCGGACGCGCGCAGTGCGTCTTCCAGACTCGTTCCATCCGCAACCGCTTTATGGAGCGCCTCGACGGCTGGCGTGAGCGCGTCGACCATGGTCTTGTCCTGGAGATTTGCCTTGCCGCGCATGATGACGCCGCCGAGGCCCGCCTGCATCGCGGCGGCCCAATCGGCGAGTGTCAGCTCAGTCTTGCCCGCGGTGGCCGTTCCCATCTGCATAAAGAACGTGCCATAGAGCGGGCCGCCGGCGCCGCCGACCGTTGAGACGAGCGTCATGCCGACGGTTTTCAAGATTGTGCCAATGTCTTTATCCGCGACGCCGGGCAGTTTGGTCACCACGGCTTGAAAGCCGCGGTGCATGTTGGCGCCGTGATCGCCGTCGCCGATATCCGAATCGAGCTGGGTGAGATAATCCTTGTTTTCTGCAATTGCTGCGGCCAGATTTTTGATCCAGGCCATGACTGCTTCACGCGAGATAACCAAGGGACCCTCCAGAATGATGGAGTAGCGGGCAAAGTCCCACCCGGATTCCCGATGGGCGCATTCGCGTATGCAACGTGACGCACAGGGGACTATCCTGGGACTTTGCCCTATAAACGTCTATTCCTTTTTGTCGATTACATGCCCCAGCGGAGACCGGGGGTCTTGACCGGCGCGTCCCACAGCTTGGTGAGTTCGCCGTCCAGCTTGAGCAACGTAAACGAGCAACCGGCCATTTCAAGCGATGTGATGTAGGAGCCGATCAGGTTACGGGTGATCTTGATACCGTGGCCCTGGAGAATTTTGTTCAGCTCGTTGTACATCACATAGAGCTCGATCAGCGGCGTGCCGCCCATGCCGTTGACAAACGCGAGCACCTCATCGCCTGCTTTCAAGGGGAGGTCGTCGACGACCGGCTTGGCGAGCAGCGCGGCAATCTCGGCTGCGCTCTTGAGCGCCATGCGGGTGCGGCCCGGCTCGCCGTGAATGCCAATGCCAATCTCCATCTGGTCTTCCGGGAGATCAAAGGTCGGCTTGCCGGCGTGCGGAACGGTGCAGGAAGTCAGCGCCATGCCCATGCTGCGACCCCAGCCGTTCACCTTGCGGCAGAGGTCGGCGACCTCTTTGAGCGAGCGCTTTTGCTCGGCGGCTGCGCCACAGATTTTCTCGGCAAGGACCGTGGTACCCACGCCGCGGCGACCGGCCGTATAGAGGCTGTTTTGCACGGCCACATCGTCGTCGATCACGACGCTCTCAACCTCGATCCCTTCACCCTTGGCCAGATCGGCGGCCATCTCAAAATTCATGATATCGCCGGTATAGTTTTTGACAATGTGCAACACGCCGGCGCCGCCGTTGACTGCCTTGGTCGCTTCGAGCATCTGATCGGGCGTTGGCGAGGTAAAAACGGCGCCGGGGCAGGCGGCGTCGAGCATCCCATAGCCGACATAGCCGCCGTGCATCGGTTCGTGCCCCGAGCCCCCGCCGGAGACGATCGCGACCTTACCCTTGACGGGCGCATCGGCGCGCGTAATATAATTCGGGTCAAAATGCACCTTGACCAGATCGGCGTGCGCATGGGCAATGCCCTGCAGCTCTTCAACCACAACATCTTCGGGTTTATTAATCAGCTTTTTCATCGGTCAATTCCCCCAACTGGCATCAATGCATTGGGGTTCGCCCTGGATTGCTTTGATGCCGGTTTGTTCCAACGCATGTTTGCGTTGTTTGCTAGTCGCCGAACGCGCGTGCTCGACGCGGCCCGGCCGGTATTGGAAACGGGTGAACGATAGAATTGTAGATGTGATGTGAGGATGGATCCGGCGGCGACGCCTACATGGTTCCCGGACACAAGCGAACGCAGTCCGGAAAAACTCGTGGGGTTGCCGGAAACCGCCAGGATCAATTGAGGACTCACCTCCTTGTGAGAACGGGCATGTCGATTTTGCAGTTGGCCGCGCACCGCAGCGCGGCCTTTACTGAAATCGATTATAAGCCTTCTTGGTTGAGAGCGCAACCTATTTACTAGGCTGGGCTGACACGCGCGCCGCAGTTGGGACAAAAGGTAGCGTTGGGCGCGAGTGGGTTCTGGCAGTTGGGGCAGACGCCGGGTGTGGCCGCGGGCGCGGGCGCTGCGGTGGACGCTTGTGCAGCGGGCGGTGGCACATCAATCGCTTTGGCGCCACAGTTCGGGCAGAACATGACGTTGGCCGGCAGCGGAACCTTTTCGTTCGAGCAGATGTGACCATAAACCTCGCCTGCCGCGGGAGCGGGGGCATTGGCCACTGCCGCCGGCGCAGTAACCATGGTTGGAATGCCGGGTATCGGCGCGCCAGGCATTGGGGATGCAGGCTTGGCAACTGGCGCCGTATGGTCCGGCGCTTTTTCATGGCGGATGTTCTCGATGTCCTTTTCTTTGGCGGCGATGGCGGCCTCGGTCGTGCGCATGGCCTCACAGATCGCGATGAGCTTGGGCTCGGTCAACTGTTGCGCCTTGAACAGTTCATAGACGGCTGCGCCGAGCTCATCGCGGCGCGCCTGCAATTGACCCTTCAATCCGCCGATCTCACTTTGGACCGAATTGACCCGCATCATTCGGTTTGCCTCGAACGCGGCCTTGTCTGCTTCACCTTTGAGTCGATCAAAGAACGGCATATGTCCTCCTTGACAGGAATGGCGCAGATAGGGGTGCTGCTGCTACCGTGCATTCAAGAATGACAGCCCACATCCATCTTAATCCAATCAGACGAAAAAGAAAAGTAACGCTGGCGCGGAGTGCTAGCCTTTTTCAATCGCCGCGACCAGCTCGCGGCAAAAATCGGGGATGTCGGCGACGACGCGGCCCCAGACGATCTGACCGTCGCGAAAGGCGGGCTCGTCCGACCAGACTGCGCCGGCGTTGATGAGGTCGTCCTTGATGCCGAGCGAGCCGGTGGATTTGTGCCCCTTTTCGATGATCCCCGCCGAAATGCCGACGAGCCCAGCATGGCAGATGAGGCCGACGATCTTGCCCTGCGCGTGGACGCCGCGGACGAGGGCCTTGATCGGCTCGTACCGGCGGAGCTTGTCGGGCGCCCAGCCGCCGGGGACGACGAGGGCATCGAAATCGTCGGGCCGGACCTCGGCCGCAGCCACATCGCTCGTCGCTTCGAGCCCGGTCTTGCCATAGACCGTTTGGCCCCCCTGCATGCCGACAATGGTCACCTGTGCGCCCTCTTCACGCAGGCGCATGACAGTGACCCAGAATTCAAGGTCTTCAAACCCTTCGGCTAGCAAGACGGCAACCTTTTTGTCTTTCAGTCGCATATTCTTCTCCTCAAGATAATCTTACGCTATTATACGCCCGTCGTGGACATGCTAATGCTGTAAGGCGTGTTTGATCAGATCCTGCTTGAGCTGCCAGAGCTCTTCCGAGAGCGAGACGTGATAGATGTGCGGGTTGACGAGACGGCGAACGCCGGGGTCGAGGCGGCTGATATCCTCGTTGCGGAGCTCGCGCATCTGCTCGATCGTCGGAAGCGAGTAAACCAGTTTGCCCGCGCGGAGTACCTCGACCAGGAGCGGCTCGATCTTGGACACCTCCGTGGGTTCGAGCGTGCGATACTTGATCGGATCGGTGGGGTGCCTCAAGCGCAACTGGCTCATCCCACGCGGGTCCTGGTCTGCCAGAGTGATGAAATCAGCCGTCGCCTTGCCGCGCTGGTCATAGATGCGCCACGCCTGCTTGTGGCCGGGATTAGGGGTCTTGTCGGGCGATTCGGAAATCTTGATCGCCGGTCGCCATTCATCGCGATCACACACGGCGACGAGTTTATAGACGCCGCCGAGCGCCGGGTCGCCCCAGGAGGTGACGAGGCGGGTGCCAACCCCAAAAGCCAGGCGCTTGGCCAGGTGATCGGCGTCAAGGCCATAGCGCGGCGCTTCTTCCGTAATCTGGGTAATAATCTGCCAAATGACCAGCTCATCCATGTCATTCGAGAGGGTGATCGAGGTGTCGGGAAACCCGGCCGCATTGAGCATTTTGGCGGCCTGGATGGCGAGATAGGCCAGGTCGCCGGAATCGAGGCGGATGCCGACGGGTTCGTGGCCTTCGCGCCGGAGCTTTTCAAATACCTTGATGGCGTTCGGAATTCCGCTTTCGAGCGAGTTGATGGTATCGACCAGCAGGAGGCACTCGTCGGGATAGACGTCCGCATACGCGTTAAAGGCATCCAACTCGGTCATGCCCAGCGCGATAAAGAGTTGGACCATACTGTGGGCATGGGTCCCTTTGGGGGGATACCCAAGCAGGTGCGAGGTCCCGGCGTTTGACGAGAAATCCGCCCCGCCGATCAGGGCCGCCCGCGTGCCGGCATTTCCCCCACGTCCCTGCGCCCGCCGGAGGCCGAATTCCAGCAGGAGGCGACCGCGCCCGGCCTCGTGCATCCGCGCCGCTTTGGTCGCAATCAGTGTCTGGTAATTGATAAAGTTGAGGAGCGGAGTTTCAAGGATCTGCGCCAGCGCCAGCGGCCCCTCGACCATGGTGAGGGGGACATTGGGGTGCACAACCCGCCCTTCGGGAATCGCATGGAGCGTAATTCCGTCCAGGTTCCCATTTTTGAGCAGCCAATCCAGAAAATCGTCCGCAAACAGCCGCACACCGGCGCGGTTCTTTTGGGCGCGCATATACTCGATATCCTCGGGTCGGAAGCGCGCCTCGCCCATCCAGTCGAGCAGCCATTCAAGTCCTGCGCTGAGGCAGAATCCGGCCTGGTGTGCGCCATAATTGGGATTGGTGCGATAAAAATGATCGAACCGCGCCGGCTTGTCGTGCATGCCCATGCGGAAATAGAGCTGGGCCATGGTGAGTTGGTACTGGTCCGTAAAGAGAATCCCTTCAATGGTCTGGCGGTCGGATGGCGTCATGGTTTACCTCGCGTGCGAATCCAAGGTATGCTTGCATCAAGATGAGTCATTGCAAAATCGGCGATGCGCTCCGCGCCGTTCGGCTCACGGCGCAGTACGGGTGACAGTGACAAGAGCCGGGGCAAATCGTCGAGCCAGGCCCCGCTCGCAAAGTCGCGCTCTGTAATTTCCAGGCCCGGCATGTGCTCGGCCGCAAAGCGGCGCAGCGTTCCGGATTCCGCAAAGTGGGTCCGGGCAATATATCCCATCGGTACGCCCGCCTGGTAGACCTCGGCCACGGTGCTATAGCCCAGTTTGCAAATGACCGCATCGGCGGCCCCGATCAGATCGGGATGATACATTTCGGAATCATGGGGGAGCAGGATGAGATTTCCCTCGTGCGTCCACGTATCGGTCAGACCGGGGATCATAAAGCAGACACCGGGATAGCGCTGGAGAGCAGGGAGAAATGGATAGTTGCCCGGCACGCCGCCCAGCGTAATCAGGACAAGGGGGGTGTTTTCCTCGATGCCCAGCCGGGTGCGGATTGGGGGGCGCGGTGTTCGCGCTGCGCGGCTGACTGGCGGTGTGACAAAATCGGCGCGGGTCAGCCGGCAGACCGGCTCGGTTTGAATGTGGTGATCGGCCGATTCAAAGGCGTCCGCGAGATACTGGATATGTGGGGCAAGGCGTGGCTCGGATTGCACATAGCCCTGATAGATCCAGTCCCAGGTAAAGTTCTCGATCAGCACGGAGGGAATGCCACATGCTCGCGCAACGGCGATGCCGAGCGGGGCAATATCGCAGAGGACCAGCGAGCAGCGCGCGTCGCCCACCTGCCGGGCGAGGTGTGTGACAAACTCGTCCCGAAAAGGCAGCAGCTCATTCAACCGCGCAATCGTTAAAAGCAAATCCTCTTCGAAGGTGTTTTTCTGGACGAGGCCGACGTCGATGCTGTTCGAGTGATAGGAGTATGGACCGGTGAGCGATTGCCGAAAGAACCATTCGGGGACCTGTGTAAAAATCTCAAACTGAGTCAAGGGGTTGCGCGCCTGGATTGCCGCCATAATCGCAGCCGCGCGGGCTGCATGCCCAAAGCCGTGCGCAGAGATGAAATAGGCAATATGGGGGGATGCGGGATTATCGTTGTGGTCCATAAGGGTTTTTAGAATGTGAGCGTGTCGCCGTCGGCGGGAATGTGGACCTGCGCGGCGAGCCCTTGCTCTGCCAGGTAGGTGCGGAGCATCTCGCGGGTCAGGCCGCAGTGGTTGACGGTTTCCATGTGAACGGCGATCACGATCGCTTGCGGGGCTGCGCGACAGACTGCGCCCACATCGCCGGCCGACATCGTAATCGGATCGCCGGTGAGAAACTGGGCCTGGCCGGCATTGACGACGACGACATCGGGGCGATAGTTCTGAATCGCCTGGTTCACTGCGGGGCACCAGATGGTATCGCCTGCAATATAGAGCGCCGGCTCGCCCGCGGCGCGGAGGATAAACCCCGAGACGTGCCCCATCTTTTTCTCGATCTCGCCCGTGCCGTGCGCCCCATCCGTCCGGTATAGGGTGATGCCCTGCCAGGCGTATTCAGTGGCAATGGGGGTGACGGAGGTAAACCCGGCCTGGCGAATTGCCTCTTCATCGCCTGCCTGGCAGAGGATCGGCTTGTCTTTGTTCAAATGCTCCCGGGCATAAGCGTCCCAGTGGTCGCGATGATTGTGTGTGACAAGCACCGCGCCGACCTGGTTCAACAGGGTCTGGAGCTCTGACTCGGTTAGCGGTAGATCGACGAGTGGAATGCGCCGGTCGTTGCCCGCATTGGCGACCGGGTCCATTGCGCCGGCCGGACTGAGCATCGGATCGACGAGGATTTCCTGGCCGTGCATGCTGACGACGAGCGCGGCGTGGCGCAGTAAGCGAATGTGCATTTCAGGAACCCCCCTTCATGTCTGGCCGCAGACGGCCCATTGCATGGGTATCGATATACTTGCCATCGCGAAAAGAGTGGCGGATAAAGGTGCCCTCGATCTGAAAGCCGAATTTCTCGTAGAGGTGAATAGCGTGCTCGTTGTCGGTATAGACTTCAAGCTCGATGCGCTCGAGATTGAGCCACTTGTCGGCCAGGTCTACTGCGGCCTGCATCAGCGCCGTGCCGATGCCCTTGCCCTGCCAGTCATCCCGCACGACGATGCCGAGCCCTGCCACGTGCCGGCGGCGCGGGCGGTTGGGCTCGGTGTGCAGGCCGAGTTGTCCAACGACTTCGCCGTCGACGCAGGCGACCAGGTTGATCAGGCCTTCCGGCGGTTCGGCGAGGCGCTTGCGCCACATTTCGATGGATGGATACGGCATTTGTAATGTACCCCAGATGGCGCGCGGTCCTGAGAGGACGCGATGCATCGCTTCGTAATCGCTTGGCTCGGCGCGGCGGATGGTAATGTTCATAGCGCTCCTTTAACTCTTGGCTGCTGGACCTTGTTCATAAAGGCCAAGGTCAGTTCGGCGGCCTTGTCCCATTCCTGGTCGAGGATGACGCAGTGCGTCGAATCTTCCAGCCAGTACAGCTCCTTGAGGGTCGAGGCGGTGTTGCGCATCATGACATCGCCGCTGCGCGGGTCGATGGTCTCGTCCAGCCTGCCCTGAACGATCAGGAGAGGCTGGTGGATGCGCGGCAGGCGGCGCGCAACTTCCCGCTGGAGCCGGCTGAGCTGGACTACGCTGCGGAGTGGGTTGACGGGATAACCTTTCCAGCGGTCATCTACGGCGGTCGGTTTGCCTTTTCCCTTTTGGATATGGGAAATGAATGGCGCGAGGAGATGGGCTAGCATGACCGGTAACGGTGGGACAAGCAAGGCCGGCGCGTAGGTCAGGATGCCGGCCAGTTCGGGATGCTCGCTGGCGAGATAGAGCGAGAGGATAGCGCCCATCGATTCACCGCCCACCCAGACGCGCTCGCAGCGGGCCTTGAGATCCTGGTATGCCGTTTCGACAGCTTGCGCCCAATCCTGCCAGTGACAGCGGTTCATCGCTTCCGGCGTAGTGCCATGACCCGGCAGCAGCGGTCCGGCAACCGTATAGCCGTGATCGTGGAGATGTTGACCCAGCAGGCGCACTTCGGCGGTCGTCGCGGTATAGCCGTGAACAAGGAGGACGCCGGTCGCGTTCCCCGGCCAGAAAAAGGTGTCCCCTTCAAGATGAGGGTTGAGGATCAATGTCATATCTTTATCCTGCAATCAATTCCGGTATGGTTGCGTTGGCGTACGGCAATATCCCGATGCGCGCGCCGGGCTTGAGATCAGCCAGGCCCAACGCGAGGGCGGCGTCGAGGCTTTTGCAGGGTGTGAGCAGCAGGCTCTTGACAAAATCGGATGGCATGTCGGTAACCATGAGCACGCGCTCGCGCACCGAATCGCGCGCAAGCTGAAACGCCTTGTGTGGGCCGATGCGAAAGCCCTCCTGCTTGAATTGCGCGAGAACCTCTTGATGCGAGGTTTTGTCGCGAATCCACTCTTCGTACGCGCGGCTCCCTGTCCCTTCGGGGCAGGCTGCAACCAGAATGACCGTGCCCCCCTTGCGGGTCACAAAACTCCCGTGCGCCAGCGCCTTTTGTGCTTGATAGAGGTTGATGTCTTTGGGATGTCCGCCCGGCGAGGTGATCATGAGGTCGAATGGCTCTGCCACGCGGACCCGGTACAGTTCCAGCACGCGCGGGACTCCTTGCGCCATTACGGCGCGCGGCGCGCCGGCGAGCGCCGCGACCAGTTGCTTATTCTCGTTCAAAAGTGCGTTTAGCGCAAAATGGATACCGGCGAGATCTCCCATCTCTTCGACATCCTGGCGCATTGGGTTATCCTCATAGCGTGCGATCCGGGACCGAGGGTCCATCATCATCGAATGATTGCGATTGATGGTCTCCCGGCCTGCCAGTCCGATGACCGGTGCTTTGACGCCTCCCGAAAATCCCATGAACTGGTGTGGTTCAAGGTTGCCGACCGCAATCCGCAGGTCCGCCTCCACCAAAGTCCGATTAAGCCATACCGGCGTCCCGCGTGTGGTTTCGCCTCGGTATACGAGATTGGCCTTGTCATTACAGTCGTGGGAGACCACGCGATACTGCGCGAGGATAGGCAAAGGCAAAACCTCGCCAAATGCTTCGGCGGGCATTGGCGCATGGGTGCCGGTCGCGATCATGCAAGTAATGGCCTCTGCAGCGATGCCGAGGGCGGTGAGCCGTTCCAGGAGGGGCGGTAAAAGGAGCGCGAGCGGGACCGGGCGGGTCTTGTCGTTAATGGCGATTGCTACGCTCCGCGCACTCTTGAAATCCTCGAGGCGGACAGGCCCGACCGGATGATCGAGCGCATCGCAGACTGCCCGGGCCGGATCAGAGGCCGTAGGGAGTGGGGCCGGGGAGAGCACATGCACCGAATAGAGATCGGGTAGGGCAAAGGCAAGTGCATCGCGTCCGTAGGGGATTTCGAACTCGGCCATCGCATATCTCCGTGAATCTATCGACTATCCAGGGATGGCGTTGGAATTACAGAGTTTTGATTAATTAATGTCCGGAAGGCTCTCGGATGTGCGATAATGTGCAGTATGAGACCTTTCGGTACAACTCAGCAACTGGCAAGACGACGTCAGCGCGCCCGCCGCTTGCTGCG
>JBAVQS010000051.1:0-15096 GCA_049694275.1 Anaerolineae bacterium
CGAACGCCGTGCTGATTGATTGGAATGCGGCCAGCAAGGACCATCCCGAATATTTCTGGGATGACGGCATCCACACCCGGCCGGCGGGGACCGAGGTGTATGCGGCGCTAATCGCGCAGGCGGTGGGCGAATTGAAAAGTGCGAACTAGAAATTCTGAATTCAGAATTCTTATCTTGACCGATGGCTCGGCCCGGATACAATCGTTCCTGATGTATGATCCTATTATCCCAAGTAGCGGCAGTGGAACAAACTCGATAGGTATTCCTGATGGTATAACATTTATTTTCCGGACAAGTAAACATGAAAATAGAAATTGAAGTACCTGATTATCTCCCTCAAAGAAGTCTTCGTTTCATATGGGACCCTGATTATGTGATCGAAGCCCATCTCACTGGGCAGGCTGTCGAGATCAGGGCTAATCGGGACGGACTCATTTCGCTTGCTCGCATCCTGTTAACTCTAAGCCAGTCGTCAGTGCCGGGTGGATCTCATGTGCATCTGGATTCACTAGACGCATTAGAAGACGGGTCTTGCGAATTGATTCTTAGCAAAATGTGATCTGACAAGTCATCTGCGAAATGCCATCAGCGATGAACTAGATTGAACCAGTGGTGATTCCTCACAAGCGCCAGATTCCGTTTGCGCTAGCGAGATTCCGACCGAAGGAGGAATGACAATTCGAGATGTGAGTAATCACCAGTTGCGGGGACGTTGACGCGCTCGCGTCACGCGTGTTACAATCGAACGAGTCGAATAGAGTGTGCCTCTGACATCACGGCGGTGTCAGAGGCACTGTTTATGTGCATTCAAGGAGGCGAACATGGAGGAATTCCGGGGCAAGGTGGCGGTGGTGACCGGCGGGGCGAGCGGGATTGGCAGGGCGCTGGCGGAGCGGTGCGCCCGCGAGGGGATGAAGGTGGTGCTGGCCGATATCGAGCAGGCGGCGCTGGACCGGGCCGCAGAGGCGATCGGCAAGACCGGCGCCGCAGTGCTGGCGGTGCGGACCGATGTATCACAGGCGAGCGAGGTCCAGGCGCTGGCGGACAAGACGCTGGCGGAGTTCGGCGGCGTGCACCTGTTGTTTAATAACGCGGGCGTCGGCGGCGGGGTCAAGTCCGTCTGGGAGAACACCCTCGCCGATTGGCAGTGGGTGCTGGGGGTCAACCTCTGGAGCGTGATTCACGGCGTGCGCATCTTTACGCCGATCATGCTCAAGGAAAACACCGAATGCTATATCGTCAACACCGCCTCGATTGCCGGGCTCATTGCGGGATCGGGGCTGGGCGTTTACAAGGTGAGCAAGCACGGGGTGGTGAGCCTTTCCGAGACGCTCGCCGCCGACCTGCAAGAGATCAAGGCGCAGATTCATGTCGCGGTCCTGTGCCCCGCCTGGGTTCAGACGCGCATCGTCGAGTCGGAACGGAATCGCCCGGCGAATTTGCAAGATGCACAGGCGCCGGCCTATGGGCCACAAGAGATTGCCGCCGCGCAGTCGGTGATGCGGGCCGTGCAGGGCGGGATTCCCGCGGCGCAGGTTGCGGACCAGGTGTTTGAGGCGATGAGGGCAAACCGGTTTTACATTCTGACTCATCCCGAATCCCGGGCGTGGGTGGAGGCGCGGATGCAGGGGATTATGAGGGAGACGGGATGAGGCATCCACACCCGGGGTGTCCGGAGATGAAGGGGAGGGCCGATGTCGCCTGATTCCCCCGTTCAAAAGCACCTGCGCCGCAATTATACGCTCGGCGTGATGAACGGCGCCCTGTTCGGCTTTGTCGACGCGATCTCGGCCCCGTCGCTCGTGCTGGCGCTCTTTGTCTCCCAGCTCGGCGGCTCGAATCTCCTGATCGGCCTGCTCCCGGCCATCTACAACGGCGGCTGGTTCCTGCCCCAGTTGTTCGTCGCCCATCGCCTCGACCGGCTGGCGGTGAAAAAGGGGATGTATGTCACGACCGCGCTCATTCGCATCCTGTGCTGGATCATCATCGTAGGGGTGACCTTTTGGATCGGCGCGGGGAACCGGACACTGCTGCTGGCCCTCTTTTTCGCCGCCTATGTCACCTATTCGTTCATGGCCGGCTTTGCGGGGAATGCATTCATGACGATGGTCGCCAAGATGATCCCATCGAACCGGCGCGGGTCCTTTTTCGGCTATCGCGATCTGACCGGTACCGGCGCGGGGATTCTGGCGGGCTATTTGATCTCCCTCGCGCTGGCCTCAAACAATGGGCTCGGGTTCCCCTACAACTTTGGCGTGCTCTTTATCATCACCTGGACCGCCGTGACCGTCGGATTGACGCTGTTCATGTTCACCATCGAGCCGCACGAAAAGGTGACCGGCGACGGCGTCACCTTGCTGCAGACACTGCGGGCCGCGCGGCGCATCTGGGGCGAGAACGCCAAATTCCGGCGCTATCTCTTGACCCGGATCGTCGTGGCGCTCGCGGACCTGGCGACCCCGTTCTATGCCATCTATGCCACGCGCATGTTAAAGGCGGACGAGAGCGTGGTGGGACTTTATATCGGGCTGACGACGCTCGCGGCGATGCTCTCGAACCCTGCGTGGAGCTGGATCACGGATCACTATGGCGCGCGGCCGCTGATGCTGTCGGCCGCGGCGGGCTGGCTCTTGATGCCGCTGATTGCATTGGCCTTTTGGCTGATTGGGGTGGGGCCGGTCCTCATTACGCCGTTCGGCCTGCTCTTTGTGGTCTACGGCGCGGCGCGGACCGCCGCCAATATCAGCTTTCCCACGTACCTGCTCGAGATTGCGCCGCCCGCCGAGCGGTCGCTCCATATCGGGCTGACCAACACACTGCTCGGGGTGGCGACGTTTATCCCGGCGGGCGGCGGCATTTTGCTCGATTGGTTTGGCTTTATGCCGCTCTTTGTGCTGTCGGCGCTGATCGCGGCGCTGGGCGTGTGGCTGGCGACCGGACTGGTCGAGGCGCGGCGCTAACTGCGCCCGTTGGTTGGCGATGGACGGATTCTCTGCTATAATTTCGCTGATGAGAAAAACCAATTCTGTTGTGATGGAACCGAAACCGCTCAGCGTGATCGACGTGCTGACGCGCGGGTTTGAGCTTGTGCGCAAACGCCCCTGGGCCATGCTCATCCCCATCCTGGTCGACCTGGTGATCTGGTTTCTGCCCCGCGTGTCGCTGGCGAACCTGATTGCGCCAATCATGGACCAGTTGTTGGCGACCGCCAATGCGCCGGCGGATGCGGCAGACGCCATCCAGCAACAGCGCGAGCTGCTGACCCAGGCCATCAACTCGCTCAACTTTTTCGGGCTCGTGGCCTATGCCGCCAATTGGGTGGCGCGGCTCCCTTCGCTCTTTACCCCGTCGCTTGTGCTGGATGGGTCGAGCATCGACGTGCGCAGTCCGATCACGGCGCTGGCCTATACGATCCAGGTGCCTTCGGTCGGATTTGCAGTCCTGCTCTTTGTTCCACTTCTGATGCTCCTGCTCTTTGCGGCGGCCGTCTATGCCGAACTGCTGGCGCAGGGGGTGCGCCCGCTGGTCGAGGAACCGCGGTTTGCGTGGGTTGGTCGCGCGGCCATGCTCTGGCTGCGGCTGCTCGGGTTTGCCCTGCTGCTCGGCTTTATCTTTTTCGCCACATCGCTGGCGCTGGGGGCGATCCAGATGGTGGCGCCCGCGACGACCGATATCGGCTCGTTCTTTTATGCGCTCGTGCTGGTCGGTTGGTTCTGGCTCTCGATCTATTTCTTTTTCGCGCTCTCGGCCATGGCGGTCAGCCGGATCGGGCTCTATGCGGCGATCCGCCGCAGTGTGCTCGTCTTTCGAATGCACTTTTGGGCGTCGCTGCTGTTGATCGGACTCACCGTATTTCTGGGGGAGGGACTCGCCCTCCTCTGGCGCGGGCTGGCGATCACGCCGTTCGGCGCGGCCCTCGGCATTCTGGCGAACGCGTTTATCGGCACGGCGCTGCTGGCCGCCGCGATGATTTTTTACCAGGACCGGATGAGCGCGATCGAGCGGCTGATTGCGCACGCCCGGGCGAGCACGCGCCCCACTCGTTAACGGATTCCGTCCCGGCAATTCCCGGCGCTCTACGTTGAATTGCACACGCTGATCGATTTATCGAAAATGCGGCGCGCTTTGCCGCGCTTGATTCATGTCAAGGCGAATCGACAGGCCCGCAAGCCCCGTCATCTGACATTCGCCTTTTCGAGGTTTTACTATGGCCAAAGCCAAAGAACTGAACAATCAACCGACCGAGCAATACGACGCTTCAAAAATTACCGTTCTCGAAGGACTCGAAGCGGTCCGCCGGCGCCCCGGCATGTACATCGGCTCGACCGATATTCGCGGCCTGCACCAGTTGGTATTCGAGGTAGTCGATAACGCGATCGACGAGGCGCTCGCCGGCGCATGCGACAGCGTCATCATCGGCATTGACTCGGACAATGTGGTCACCGTTGCCGACAACGGCCGCGGGATTCCGGTCGACATTCATGCCCAGACCGGCAAATCGGGCGTCGAAGTCGTCATGACCAAACTGCACGCGGGCGCCAAGTTTGGCAGCGGCGGCTACAAGGTGGCCTCCGGGCTGCACGGCGTCGGCGTGAGCGCGGTGAACGCCCTGAGCGACTGGCTCCGCGTGCGCGTCAAGCGCGACGGGCAGATTTACGAGCAAAAGTACAAGCGCGGTGTCCCGGTGACCGAGCTGACCGTCGTCGGCAAGTACCCCCAAGGGGAGCGCACCGGCGCGACCGTCTCCTTTTTGCCCGACAAGCAGATCTTTAAACAGATCGACTACAAATTCGACGTGCTGGCCCAGCGGTTCCGCGAGATGGCCTTTTTGACCAAAGGGCTGACGATCAAGTTCACGGACGAGCGCGAGGACCGCGAGATGTCTTTTTATTTCGAAGGGGGCATTTCGTCATTCGTCCGTTACCTGAACCGCAACCGCGGCGTCCTGCACGCCCCCTTTACCGTCTCGGCGCCGGCCAACGGTAACTATATCGAGGCCGCCATCCAGTATACCGATTCCTATTCCGAATCGGTTTATACCTTTGCCAACAATATCAATACGATTGACGGCGGCACGCACATGACCGGGTTCCGCACGGCGCTCACCCGCACCCTCAACGATTATGCACGCAAGGCGAGTATCCTCAAGGAGAGCGACCCGAACCTGACGGGCGATGACGTGCGCGAAGGGCTGACGGCCATCATCTCGGTCAAGCTCGAAGAGCCCCAGTTTGAATCCCAGACCAAGGGCAAGCTCGGCAATGCCGAGGTCAAGACGCAGGTCGAGCAGGTTGTGGGTGAGGCATTCGCCGAATGGCTCGCGGAGCATCCGAAAGAGGGCCGAGAGATTATCACCAAGGCGCTCACGGCGGCGCGCGCCCGCGATGCAGCGCGCCAGGCGCGCGATCTCGTCATTCGCAAGAGCGCGCTCGAATCCATCTCGCTCCCCGGCAAGCTCGCCGACTGCTCCGAAAAAGAGCCGGACAAGTGCGAGTTGTATATTGTGGAGGGTGACAGCGCGGGGGGTTGCTTTGACGGAGATACGCGGGTAGCATTGGCCGATGGACGCAATCTGACCTTTCGCGAGATTGTCGCAGAACAAGCCGCAGGCAAAGAGCTGTACTGCTATACGATCCGGCAGGATGGAAAAATTGGGTTGGAACGGATCGTCAACGCGCGGGTGACGCGCACCCAGGCTCGGGTCGTCAAGGTCACACTCGACAATGGCGAAGAGCTCATCTGCACGCCCGACCATCCTTTCATGCTGCGTGACGGAAGTTATCGACCGGCCGCGTTATTGACGTCCGCCGATTCACTCATGCCGTTGCGCCGCCGGCGGTCGGATGTGAGCGAACCCGGCATTACCATCCAGGGGTACGAGATGGCCTGGGATCCCCGGTCAGAAACCTGGCTCTTTACGCACATACTCGCAGATTGGTACAACCGGTGGCAAGGCGTTTATGCCGTTGAATCCGGCGAGCACTGCCACCATGTAGATTTCAACAAGCTGAATAATAATCCGACCAATATCCGACGGATGGGGCGCGCAGAGCACCTGCGGCTGCACAATGCGCACCTGGACAAGACGCTGCGCCGTCCGGATGTGATCGCGAAATCGCGTGACATCCGGCAGAGCGTTGAATTTCGCGCGATGATGAGCGAGCGCATGTCGCAACCGGAAATCCGGGAAATGCTTTCCGAGCGCGCTCAGGCGCAATGGGCCGATGCGGGCTATAAAGCTTTCATGGGAGACAAGTGGCGCGAGTTTTATAACGGCGACGAGTCGTATCGCGACCGCAACCGGGAACAACTGGACCGGGCGCAAAAAGAATACTGGGCGGATGAGGCGCATCGCGAAAAACAGGCCGAGCGCGTGCGCGAGTATTTTGCGAATCACCCGGAAGCGCGAGCGGCAAACGCTGAACGTGCTCAAGCCGAGTGGCAGGACGAAGCTTTGCGCGATTGGCGACGTGAAAAGACCAGAGAGCAATGGACGCCGGAATTTCGGGCCAAACGCCAGCAGGCGCTGGACCGGACATACTATCTCAAGACGATTGCCGCATTGAAACAGTTCGAGCGCAATCCAGGGGAACTGGACCTCGAGGGCTATCAAACATACCGCTTGAATCTCAAAGACAAAACTCTGTTGCGCTTTGACACGTTTTGCGAGCGCTATTTCGACGGCGACGCCGGGCGAGCGCGTGAGGCCGTTGCGAATTACAACCATCGCATCGTGTCGGTCGAGCGCCTGGCCGAGCCCGTGGATGTCTACGACCTGGAAGTGCCCGGCACCCATAACTTTGCGCTGGCCAGCGGCGTTTTCGTGCACAACAGCGCCAAGCAGGGCCGCGACCGCAAGTTCCAGGCGATCCTCCCCTTGCGCGGCAAGATCATGAACGTCGAAAAGTCGCGGCTCGACAAGATGCTGCAGAACGAAGAGATTCGCGCGCTCATCACGGCGATTGGCACGGGCGTCGGCAACGGGTTCGATATTGCAACCCTGCGGTACGGGCGCGTGATACTGATGAGTGACGCGGATGTCGATGGCGCTCACATCCGCACGCTGCTCCTGACCTTTTTCTTTCGTTACATGCAGCCGCTCATCGAGCACGGGCATTTGTATATTGCCCAGCCGCCCCTCTACAAGGTCAAGGAGGGCAAGACCGAACAGTACGTCTATGACGACAAGGCGCTCGAAGATCTGCGCAAAAAGAACAAGAGCGGCAAGTTCGACATTCAGCGCTACAAGGGGCTGGGCGAGATGAACCCCGACCAGTTGTGGGAGACGACCATGAATCCCGAAAACCGGACGCTGCTCCAGGTGATGGTGGAGGACGCGGCGGAGGCGGACCGCACCTTTGACATGCTGATGGGCAACGAGGTCGCCCCCCGCAAACGCTTTATCCAGACGCACGCCAAGAACGCGAACCTGGATGTCTGAGCGGCGCTGCGCAGAAACTCCCGATACCAAAACATCTGCCGGGCTGGCAGATGTTTTGGTATCGGCGGGAAACGCCCGCGCGAGCCCCCTCGCCGCTTGACATTTTCCCGAATACCATGAGAATAAAGCATTCTGAAACGAGTACGCTCCAGGTACATTCTCCCCGCGACTCGTAGACGGCGCAGTCTATGCAATCTCCGCTCACCGATTTTGGGCAGCAGCATTTACCCCGCCTGTTTGGGCTCCGGATCTGGGCCATGCTTGGCGCGTTCGTCATCGGCCTCCTGCTCCAGGTCTTGCTTCCCGGCTATTCCCTCTCGCTGATCCTCGCGCTCCTCTTGATTGAGGTGGTGCTCAGCGGCGTGGCAATCCTCCTTTTACACCGCCTTGCGCCCCGGCTGGTCGTGCACGCGGTGCTCGGCGCAGACGTCGTCCTCTTTACGGCGCTGGTGTTTGCCACCGGCGGACTGGAAGGCGGATTCGTCGCGCTCTACGTCTGGATTGTCGTCATCGCCGGGATGGTCCTGGGCCTCTCAGCTGGGCGCCTCTATTCCGGCCTGGTCCTCGCCGGCTTTGTGGTCAATGTGCTGCTCGAGGTTGCCGGGGTCCCATCCGGGTGGCGCGTGCCGCACCCACTCGGCGTCACCATCATTGGGCAATCTGCCCTGTTTGCCATTCTCCTGACGCTGGCGTACGTCATCGTTCGCTTGCGCCATCAAACGGCTAAACAACGGACCGAGGAGAACGCCGCGCTCTCCGTTCGCCGGGCGGACGCCGAACGGGTCGGACAGCGCTGGGCCATGGTCAACGCCGTGGCGCTGCGCATTCAAGAGTCGTTCGAGCCCCGGCAGGTACACGAGCTGATTGGCGCGCAGCTCGAAGCCGCAGGACTGCACGTGGCGATCTGGGAAGCGAATGCGGGCGATGCGCTCCACCTTGCGTACGTTTCACTCGACAACCGGCGCCTCCAACTGGTGCTGGCCGTGATGGGCATCCATCCGGAGAAATTGACTCTCGATCTGCAGGGTTCCTCCTACTATCAGAAATGCATGCAGGAGCGCGGGCCCGTCCTGGTGGAGAATATGGCGAGCGACATCGGGATGCGCGCCATACAGGTGACCGAGCCGATTTTGCGCCGGGTTCTCCAACTGGTGGGGGTGAAGCGCGTCATCCTGGCGCCGATGTTCATCGACGATCACCCGGTGGGGCTTTTCTCCTTTTGGGGCGAAGCGCTGGACGCCAGCGACATTGCCCCGCTCGGCGCGCTGGCGGGCCAGGCCGCCTCTGCGCTGGGCAAGGCCAATCTGCTCTTGCAGTTGCAGAGCCGGACCGCGGCCTCGGAACAGAACGCGCGTGAGCTGAACCTGCTGTTTGAGGCCCTGCGGGCGACCACGGCGACCCTCGAACAGGACCAGGTCATTGCCCGCCTGCTCGAAAAAATGGTCCGCGCCTTTGATCTGACCAGCGCCTATTTTGTGGAACTCGACGAGCCGGGCGATACCATCACGATCCGTCAAGTGTTTTTTGCAGAGTCGGCGACGCCGCGCGAGCGGGAGATTCTCGTGCACACGCGGCCGATTCGGGACCTGCCCATCATCCAAAAAATGCTCCGCGGGGTCACGACCGTTGTCCAGGTGGACGACCCGGAGCTCTCGCCGGCCGAGCGCGCCCTGTTGGAAGAGGGCGATGCGCGGACCGCGCTGCGCGTTCCGCTTGGCGCCGCGGACCGGATTATCGGATTGCTCTCGTTGTGGGACAGCCGGGCGTCGCGGACCTGGAGCGAGAACGAGATCCGCCTGGTCGAGACGATTGCCGCGCACACGACCGTGGCCCTGACCAACGCGCGTTCTTTTGCCGAAGCGCGCAGCCGCACGCGCGATCTCGAAGCGCTGTACACGGCCGGCCAGCGCTTCAATTCCAGCCTCTCGGTCAGCGAGATCTGCCAGGTGGGCCTCGACGCCTTGATCGAAAACCTGGGCTATGACCATGTCGACATCTATTTCCTTAGCGGGGACCGCCTGCGTTTGCAGACGGCGCGCGGCTATCCCGAGACAATCGATACCATTCCGATCACCCGCGGCGTCATGGCACGCGCCGCCCACGCCCGCAAGCCAATCCTGATTGAAGATGTCACCCTGGACCCGGACTATATCGCCGCCATAACCGACATTCTATCCGAGCTGGCCGTCCCGCTGATTCGCAACGACGAGGTGCTGGGTGTGCTCAACATTGAAACGGTTGCGCCCCGCCAGTTGACCGCGGCCGATGTCCGCCTGCTGACGACCTTTGCCACTCAGCTCACCATCTCCATCGATCATGCGCGCCTGTTTGAAGAGATGCAGCATCGCCTGGCCGAGATCGAAACGCTCCATCAGGCGAGCGAGGCCTTGAATTCAGACCTTACCCTCGATGGAGTGCTCAACCGGGTCGCCGACTATTTCCTGGCGCTCCTCCAGGTCGATACCTGCTCCATCTCGCGCTGGGATGCGGCGAGCGAAGAGCTGTATATTTTACTGGACCGGGACCCCAACTTGCGGCTGCAGATGGCGCCGGGGACTCATTTCCCGGCCTCCGAGGTTTATTACACCCAGTTGATGCTCTGGGATTTGCAACCCCATTCCTTTCGCCGGGACGCCGCATCCCTCGTGTCGGACATGGCTGCGGTGCTCGACCATTATCAGTGGTCCGCGCTGCTCGTCGTGCCGCTGCTCGGCAAGGGCAAGCTAATCGGAATGTTGGAGCTGGGGGTTCGCCGCCGGCCGCGTGATTTTACCGCCGACGAGACGCGCCTGGCGGAGAGCCTGGCCAACCAGGCGGCCATCGCCATCGAGAATGCTCGGCTGTACGCACAGGCGGAGCAACGCCTCCGCGAAACCGAGGCGCTCTACAGGTTCACGGCGGCGCTGGGCGAGGTCACCGAGTTGAATGCGCTCGGCCGGATTGCTCTCGACCTGATTGGACAACTGATCCCGTTTGATTTCGGGGGAATCGCGCTGGTCAACCAAGAAAAGGGGATGATCGCACCGATGATCATGACCGGGGCCGACCTGCCGCTGATTCTGGAAGGCCACCCGCAAGAAACGCGCGGCGAGCCCCTCGCCGACCCCGGCGCAGGGATTGTGCGCTGGGTCATCAAACATGGCGAGACGGTGCGCCTGGGCGACGTCCGCGCGGACCCGCGCTATGTATCGTGGGCGATGGATCACCGTTCGGAATTATGCGTTCCGCTGTCGAGCGGCGAGCGGGTCATCGGCGCGCTGAACCTCGAATCCCGGCAGTTGGACGCCTTCGACGAGCACGCCGAACAACTGCTGGTGACCTTTGCCAATCAGTTTGCGATTGCCATCGTGAACGCGCAGCTTTATGAGCGGACGCGCCAGGAGGCCGAGGTCAAGACCGCTCTCCTGCGCGAGCTCTCCCATCGCGTCAAGAACAATCTGTCGGCCATTGCCATGCTGCTGCAGCTCGCCCTGATTGAGGCTCCGGCGGCGCGCGAAGAGATCTTGCTTGAGACACTGGCGCGGGCGCAGAGCATGATCACGGCGCACAACCTGCTGGCGCACTCGACGAACGCCCGTGTCAAGCTGGTCGAGCTGGGCGAACAGGTGATTCAAGAGGCGGCGCGCCAGTTGGCGCCCCGCGACCGGCCGGTTACCGTCCGGGCGCAGGGCGAGCCGATCGAGATTGCGCCGAGCCAGCTTACGACAGTGGCGCTCGTTTTGAACGAGCTGGCGACCAACTCGATCTTACACGGAGTGAACGAGACCCCCACCGGGAACGCGCAAATCGAATTCCAGGTCAGGCCGGGCCCGGCCGGGGTGAGCCTCGTCCTCTCGGATAACGGCAAGGGGCTGCCCGAAGGCCTGTCCATCGACGCGGGCGCCGGGCTAGGGCTGGGCCTGGTCCGCACGCTGGTCGAAAAGGACCTGCACGGCAAATTCACCCTGGAACGACGCGACGGGTGGACGGTGGCGACGGTGCAGTTCAAGCCGGAGGAATGAGCGCGTCCGCCGTTAGCTCTCGAAATCGACGGCGACCATCCGCTCGGCGCTTGCGCGCAGCGCGGCGCCCAGCGGCGCGTGATCGGGATGTTCCTGGTAGCGCTTGAGCGCCGCCAGGTCATCATACTGGCCGACAAGGCCAAAATCGAACGAACGCTCCGAGTGCACAATATCTTCGCCGAGCTCATAGCGGCGAATCTCGGGGATGCGGCCGGGGAGACTGCGCAGCCCGGCGATGATCCGCTCGATCTCGGCCCGTGGTGTTTCGGATTTGAACTTGACCATGACCAGATGTGTTAGCATGGTTGCTATTTTAGCATATATGTTACAATAGAGCGCATGAATGCTCAGGAATTGTTAAAACGGTACGGCGCGGGCGAGCGCGACTTTACGAATGCGGACCTCCACGGCCAAAACTTCGCCGAGGCGGTCTTGCGCGGCATCGTGCTCCGCGGGGCAAACCTCGAAAAGGCGAACCTGGGGTGGACCAACCTGGAAGGGGCCGACCTGACCGGGGCCAATCTCAAGGGCGCCAATCTGCAGGCGACGCATTTCAAAGGGGCGACCCTGGAACGGGCGGACCTCTCTGAGGCGCGCGCCAAGCGCTGCGGCCTGACCGAGGCCAATCTCGCGGGGGCGAACCTGCGCGGGGCCGTGCTGGTCGGCGCCAAGCTGGACCGCGCCAACCTGCGCGGGGCGAACCTGAGCAAGACGCACCTCGACGGCGCGGATTTTACCGGCGCCGACACGACCGACGCCGATTTGAGCTTTAGCGAGGCGAGCAACGCGATCGGGTTGGCGGGCGGCCAATCCAGGTCCTACAAGCTGGACAAGTAGGGTCATTCTCCTGATGTGCCGACAATACAAGGACCGCCGGTCGTCTTGACCCGGCGATCCTCTCTTTCGCGCGATTCAAATTTGCAGCGCCTATCTCTCGGCCACCGTTCGCGCGGGCGCGATCCACCCCACCAGCGCATCCCACAGCGATTGGAACCAGCTCGCGCTCGCGTCCGGCGCGGCGCTCATCGCTTCGCTGTTGTCCGGCGCGTCCGGCAGTGCTTGTGTATCGGTGGTATCCACCGCCATGGCCGGGCTGAAGGAAGGAGCGATCGGCCCGCTGAAGGCATCCACGACGACATTCACGCCCGTCGCGGCGGCGCTCTTGGTCCCTTGCGGCAAGACCTTGATGATGTGGGTTCCCGCCCCCAGGCTCGTGAACGGAATCGCCACCTGCCACTGCGCCGCCGCGCTGTACAGGTCGAACGTCCCCTTGCTCACACCGTCGATGGTCACGATGGCCTTGCCATAGCCCGGCCCTTTGGCCGTGAGCCAGGTGATGCTCGTCCCGGTAAAGGTGAGCTGGGCATAGGATTTGAGCTTGCCGTCATAGCGATAGCTCCCGCCGCTGGCGCTGGCGTTGCTCTTGCTCACCCAGTTGTTATACTGGATGAGCGGTGAGCTCTCCTGAAGCGGCGTTCCATTGTTGACGCTGAACGCATCGACGACGACGTTCACGCCGGTCGAGGCCGCGTTCTTGGTTCCGCTCACCTTGATGGTGAGGGTGTGCGCCCCATTGGCGAGTCCGCTGTAGGTCTTGACCACGTTCCACTGCGGCGCGGCGCTGTAGAGATCGACGGTGGTGATGGAGGCGCCGATGGTCACGGTTGCCTTGCCCTGGTCGGGGCCGGTCATCGTGAACCAGCGAATGGAGGTGCCGGTGAATTTGAAAAGCACCTTGCTGGCGGTGACATTGCTGACGCGATAACTGCCGCCGTTGGCGTTGGCATCCTGCGCGCCGCGCCAGCCGTCGTATTGAATCAACGACGAATCACTCTCGACGAGCGTGTTGGATGGCGTTGTGCCGGTGGCCGTTGGTGTGCTGGTCGGCGCGTTAGTACCGGTGGCTGTCGGTGTGCTGGTCGGTGTGGCAGTCCCTTCGATTGTCGCCGTCGGCGTGCTGGTGCTGGCCAGCGTAGCTGTTTCCGTGGCAGTTGGGCCTTCCGTCGGGCTATCGGTTGGCGTGTCGGTCGGCGTGTCGGTTGGTGTATCGGTCGGTGTGTCCGTTGGCGTATCGGTCGGTGTGTCCGTTGGCGTGTCGGTCGGTGTGTCGGTAATCGTCGGCGTGCTCGTTGGCGTCGGGGTTGGCGATGGTGTCACAAACACATACACTGCGCCTTGTTGTGCGTTGCCGCCAATCTTGGCCGACCACTCCCCGACGACGATAGTGCTCCCATCCCCATTCACCGCCACCGCAATGCCAAATTGATCACTCGCCGCGCCGTCGGAGGCGACCAGCTTGGCGGTCTGGGTCGCGCTGCTCCACCCGCCCCCCGGCTTGACATACGCATACACCGCACCCTGGACTGTATTGCTGCCAATCTTGGCCCAGGGCGCGCTGGCAACGATGGTACTCCCATCCCCATTCACCGCCACTGCAAGGCCCAATTGATCATTCGTCGCGCCGTCGGAAGCGGTCAGCTTGGCGGTCTGAGTCGCGGTGCTCCACCCGCCCCCCGGCTTGACAAACACATACGCCGCACCCTGCCCAAGATTGGCATTCACGGTAGCGTAGTATGCGCCGGCGACGATGGTGCTCCCATCCGCACTCATCCCCGCGGCAAGGCCCAGGTAATCACCCGCCGCGCCGTCGGAGGCGGTCAACTTGGCGGCAAAGGTCGAGGTCGTTGTCCATCCGCCCCCCGGTTTGGCAAACACATACGCCGCACCCTGCTGCAAGTTACTGCCGATCTTGGCGTAGGGCGCGCTGGCGAAAATGGCGCTTCCGTCTGAGCTCACCCCCACCGAATAGCCGAATCGATCGCTCGCCGCGCCGTCAGAGGCGGTGAGCTTGGCGGTCTGGGTCGCGCTGCTCCACCCGCCGCCCGGCCGGAGGTACACATACGCTGCACCCTGGGAGCTCTTGCCGCTAATTGTGGCATTAATCGCTCCGGCGACGACGGTGCTCCCGTCCCCACTCGCCGCCACCCAACTACCCAGCAAATCACTCGCCGCGCCGTCGGAGGCCGTCAGCTTGGCCGTCTCGGTCCCATTGCTCCATCCGCCCCCCGGCTTGACAAACACATACACCGCGCCCTGTTGATAGTTGGTGCCAATCGTGGCCTGGAATGCACTGGCGACGATGGTGCTTCCATCCCCGCTCAAAGTTATTTTGCGGCCCAGGTAATCACTCGCCGCGCCGTCGGAGGCCGTCAGCTTGGCGGTCTGGGTCCCGTTGCTCCACCCGCCCCCCGGCTGGACAAAAACATACACCGCGCCCTGCAGGGTGTTGCCGCTAATCGTGGCGTGAGCCGCGCCGGCGACGATGGTGCTCCCATCCGCACTCACCGCCACCGCACTGCCCAGTTCATCAACCGTCGCACCGTCGGAGGCGGTCAACTTGGCCTGCTGAAGCCACGGGTCGATGGTCAGCGGATACTGCGCGCCGGATGCATCCACGCGGAGGAGCAGCGCGCTCGCGTCAGCCCCGCGCTCCAGCCAGGTATGCAGCGCACGGCCGGTGGCATCAGATGCCGACAGCCCGGTGTAGCGGAGCGCGGCCGCGCCGTCCGCGGAGGACAGCGTCGCGCCCAGCCCGTCGCCATCCACCTGCGCGGTCCACCCGCCCAGGTCGAGCGCGAGGGTCAGGGCCTCACC